>JBGAOO010000057.1:0-16497 GCA_044221765.1 Usitatibacteraceae bacterium
CAGGTCCACGGCGCGGCGCGTTTCCTCGAGCGAGGCCCCGCGCGCGACGGCGGCGCGCACCTGGTCGCGGATCGACGCGGCGAGGCCCGCCACCTGCCGGAGGTAGCGGTCGTCGCGCATCACCGGGCCAAGGCCCGGCACCCAGGGGGCGGCCCCGAGGGCGACGAGCTTCACCATCTTGGCCCGGGAGTCCAGGGGCGAGGCGGTGTTGCCGATGAGCGGCACGGGCCAGGCCACCAGGTCGCCCGTCACGGCGATGCGCTCGGCCGGCAGCCACACCACCAGGTCCGCCCGCGTGTGGCCGGCGCCCAGGTGGCGGATCTCGATCGTGCGCGCGCCCCGGTGAAGCACCAGCGTCCCGGCCACCTCGATCGTGGGCGGGATCATCTTGACCGACTTCGTGGCGGCGAGGTAGCGCCCGGCCTGTTCGGCATCGCTCGCCGCCGCCGCCCGCGTCTCGGAGTCGAGCGGCCGGCCCGCGCCGTCCACGCCTTCCGCGGCGCGTTTGCGCAGCACCTCGACCATCCCGGGGCCGAACTCGAGCATTCCCTGGCGATTGGCGGCGCCGATGCCGGCCAGGTCCTCGCGCGTCGAGGGGTGGCCGATGAACTCGATGCCCGGGTAGGCGCTTCTCCAGGCCTCGTTGCCCTCGAAGTGGTCCAGGTGCCAGTGCGTGTTGACGAGGTAGCGCGCGGGCTTCCCGGTGATCCGCTTCAAGGCCGCGATGACCTCGCGCGAGGAGGCCGGCGTCGCGTTGGCGTCGACCACCACCACGTCCTCGTCGTTCACGATGAAGACGTTGTTCGCGTCGAACATCATGCCGGCGGGTTCCCGGCGCACGAGGGCGTACACGCCCTCGGCCAGGCGGTTCACCTCGAAGCCGCCCTCGGGTGCGGCGAGCGCGGCGCTCAGGGGCGCGAGGAGCGCGAGCAGGGCGAGCAGGCGGCGCATGGCGGCATCGGGCAGGCGGGCGGCCATGATGTCACGCCCGCCCGTCACGCCGTGTCACGAATCGTGCGCGAGGCTCACTCCGGCAGCGCCTGGACCTGGAAGGCGGTGCGCATCGTCTCGGTGAGCGGCGCCCCGAGCGGATCGAACCACTTCGCGTAGATCTTCTCGATCTCGCCCGAGCGCATGAGGCCCGAGAGCGTGCGGTTCACGAGCAGCTTGAAGTCGGGATCGCCGCGCCGGAACATGAGGCCGAAGGGCTCGTAGGAGAGGTGCCGGCCCACCACCGCGTACTCCTTCGGGTTCCTCGCCTTGGAGGCGAGGCCCAGCAGCTGGATGTCGTCGCTCACGTTGGCTTCCACCCGCCCGGTCTCGACGGCGAGGAACCCCTCGCCGTGGTCCTTCACGTTGAGCACCTTGATGCCCAGGTTCAGCTTGTCCGAGAGCGACTTGATCACGCGCTCGTTCGTGGTGCCCTGGGAGACGGAGACGGTCTTGCCCTTCAGGTCCTCGACCTCCTTGATGTTGTTCTTCACCTTGACCAGCAGGCGCGTGCCGCCGATGAAGGTGACGTGCGAGAACTCCACCTGCTTCTGGCGCGTGTAGGTGTTGGTCGTGGAGCCGCACTCCAGGTCGATCGTCCCGTTGGCCACCAGGGGCACGCGCGTCTGCGAGATGACCGGCACCTGCTTCACCTGCAGCGCGGGCAGCTTGAGCTCGGCCTTCACCGCCTCGACGATCCTCGCGCACAGGTCGATCGAGTAGCCGATGACGTTCTGCTTCTCGTCGAGGTAGGAGAAGGGCACCGACGTCTCGCGGATGCCCAGGCTGATGGTGCCGCTGTCGCGGATCTTCTTCAGGGTGCCGGTGGGCTCGTCCGCATGCGCCGGCAGGGCGAGCGCGAGGGCGGCGAGGACGAGGGGGATGCGCTTCATGGCTTTCTCCTTGGGGGTTCGGTGCGATTGTAGCCGCGCCGGCTGCCGGCCGCCCGGGCGATAATGCGCGAAACCGGGAGGAAAGCATGGGCACACGCATGACGGGCGCCGTGATCGGCGGCGGCACCATGGGCGTCGACATCGCCCTCACGCTGGCACGCGCGGGCAACCGCACGCTGCTGGTCGAGACGGACGCTGCGCGGAACGCCACGCTCCCCGCGCGCATCGCCGAGGGGATGCTCGCCCTGGGCTGCCCGGGCAAGGCGGGCCTCATCGAGGTCCACGCCTCGCTCGAGGCCCTGCCCTGGCGCGAGATCGAGCTCGTGATCGAGGCGGTGCCCGAGAACCTCGCGCTCAAGCGGCGCATTTTCGCGGACCTCGCCCGGCTCGCGCGGCCCGAGGCGCTGCTCACGAGCAACAGCTCGAGCTTCCCGATCAGCGCGATCGCCGAAGGGCTGCCCGGCGCGCACCGCTGCCTGGGCCTGCACTACTTCATGCCCGCGCACCTGGTGCCGCTGGTGGAGGTGGTCTGCTCGCAGGCGACCGATCCCACGCTCGCCCGGGCCCTCGCCGCGTTCATGCGCTCGACGGGCAAGGTGCCGGTGATCGTGAAGCGCGACCTGCCCGGCTTCCTCGCCAACCGCCTGCAGCACGCCCTCGCGCGCGAGGCCATGGCGCTCATCGACGCGGGCATCTGCACCGCCGAGGACGTGGACGCGGCCGTGCGCTTCGGCTTCGGCTTCCGGTACCTGGCGGCCGGCCCGCTCCTGCAGCGCGACCACGCGGGCCTGGACGTGCACGCCGCTGCGGCGGCGACGATGTACCCGGACCTCGCGGCCAACACCGTGCCCTCGAAGGCGATCACCGACCGCGTGGCGGCCGGCCGGCACGGCATGAAGACGGGCGGGGGGTTCTACGACTGGACGCCCGAGGCCATCGCCCGGGAGCGGGCGAGGTACGAGCGGCTGCTGCAGGCCGGGCTCGCGCTGCTCGAGCCCGAGCTGCCGAAGGTGCAGGCCGACTAGCTGGCGGGCTTGGCCGCGCCGCGCTTGTAGACGATGATCTTCTTGCCGCCCTCGCAGTTGCCCACGACGCGGCGATCGCCTTCCTCGCCCTTGTTCACCGCCTCCAGCGTGTAGGCCTTCACGCCCTTCTTCTCGATCTTCGCGGCGATCTCGGCCTTCACCTCGTCGCACGAGCGGGCGGCGAGGGCCGGTTGCACGGCGACGGCGAAGAGGAGCGTGGCAAGGATGGTCTTCTTCATGGTGGTCTCCCTGGGACTTGCGCAAAGGATAGTCCGGTTCGGGCATCGCTGGCGAGAGGCCCCCTTGGCGCCCCTCGCCGGCCCGGCGCCTCGTCCGCCGTAGAATGGCCGCTTCCCGGACGGAGGCTCCCATGACCGAGCGACACGATCCCGAAGGCCTGCGCCTGCCCATCAAGCTCGACAGCGCCTCGAACGGCGAATACGCGCCCCTGCCCCTGGCGCCGGTCCACCGCCACGCGAACGCCCTGGCGCATGAGGCGGCCGGCGCGAACGCGAAGCGCCTGGGCCTGGGTCGGCGCGAGTTCCTCGTCGGCGCGACGGGCGCGGCGAGCACCCTCCTCGCGTTGAACGAGGCCTATGCCGCGGCCGGGCGCACCGGCGGCTGGTACGACCTGCCCAAGGAGGCGGCGCTCGAGCACCACGCCGCGCGCACGCTGGCCGGCCGGGGCGAGTTCATCTTCGACGTGCAGGGCCACTTCGTGAACCCGACGGGCGCGTGGACGAAGCGCCTGCCCGAGGGCGCGCGGCCCCTGCAGATGCCCAAGACGCAGGCCTGCGGCCCCTCGAAGGGACCGGGGCGCCTGGACTACCTCCAGTGCATCGGCGCGGACGAGTTCGTGAAGGACGTGTTCCTCGACTCCGACACCGACCTCATGGTGCTTTCCTTCGTGCCCTCCACGCGCGAGGGCGAGCCGCTCACCATGGAGGAGGCCGCGGCCACCGCGCGGATCGTCGAGAAGCTCGAGGGCACGCACCGGCTCTTCATCCACGGCCGCGTGAACCCCAACCAGCCCGGCGACCTCGAGGGCATGGACGAGCTGGCCTCGCGCTACACCGTGAGCGCCTGGAAGACGTACACGCAGTGGGGCCCGGACGGCAAGGGCTTCTGGATGGACGACGAGCCGGGCCTCGCCCTCATCGAGAAGGCACGCAAGCTCGGCATCCGCACCATCGCGATCCACAAGGGACTCGCCTTCGGGCCGAAATCCTACGAGCACTCCACGTGCGCCGACATCGGGCGCGTGGCGAAGCGCTACCCGGACGTGAACTTCCTCGTCTACCACTCGGGCTACGCGGCGGGAAAGGCCGAGGGCCCCTGGGACGAGAAGCGCACCGACGGCATCGATTCGCTCGTGACGAGCCTCGCGAAAGCGGGCGTGAAGCCCGGGAGCAACGTGTACGCGGAACTGGGTTCCACCTGGCGGCTGCTCATGCGCGACCCCGATTCGGCCGCGCACGCGCTGGGCAAGCTCTTCAAGGCGGTGGGCGAGACGAACGTGCTCTGGGGAACGGACTCGATCTGGTACGGCTCGCCCCAGGACCAGATCCAGGCCTTCCGCGCCTTCCAGATCGCCCCGGCCCTGCGCGAGCGGCACGGCTACCCGGAGATCACGCCGGCGCTGCGCGCGAAGGTGTTCGGCCTGAACGCGCTGCGGATCTACCCCGTGGCGAAGGAGGTGCTCGACAAGCACCTGGCGAAGGACAAGGTGGCGCTCGACCGCGAGAACTACCGCGAGCGCCCCGACCCCAGCTTCCTCACCCACGGCCCGAAGAACCGGCGCGAGTTCCTGAACCTGCTCGCGTGGGCGCGCTAGGGCGCGCCGGCTAGGCCGCGCGCGCGGCGAGCCAGCCGGGCACCGCCTCGCCCGGCATCGGGCGCGCGATGTGGTAGCCCTGCCCTTCGTCGCAGCCCTGCACGCGCAGCGCCTCGAACGTCTCCGGGTCCTCGATGCCCTCGGCCACCACGGCGAAGCCCAGGTCGTGGGCCAGGTGGATGGTCGACTCGACGATGGCGCGGTCGGCGGCGCTCGCCAGCATCTGCTTCACGAACGAGACGTCGATCTTGAGCGCATCCAGCGGCAGCCGGCGCAGGTGCGAAAGCGAGGAGAAGCCGGTGCCGAAGTCGTCGATGGCGAGGCGCACGCCCAGGCCGCGGATGCGCGCGAGCGTGTCCGTGGCCCGCTCCGGGTCCGCGATGAGGGCGCTCTCCGTGATCTCCAGCTCCAGGTCGGAGGCCTCCACCGCGTGCCGCTCGAGCAGCGAGCGCACCTGCGCCGCGCAGCCGGTGTCCATCAGGTGCCGCGCCGAGAGGTTCACCGACAGGCGCGCCCGGTGGCCCGCCCGGTGCCACTCGCGCAACTGGCGCAGCGACTCGTCGAGCACCCAGAGCGTGAGCGGGCGGATCACGTCGGAGAGCTCGGCGAGCGGCACGAAGCGCGCCGGCGAGAGCAGCCCGTGGCGCGGGTGCGCCCAGCGCACGAGCGCCTCGAAGGAGCGCACCTTGCCCTCGGCGAGGCCCACGCGCGGCTGGTAGTGCACGCGCATCTGGCCGGCGCGCACCGCCTCGCCCAGCTCCGAGAGCAGCTCCAGGCGCTGCGTGGAATACGGATCCTGCGAGGCGTCGTACAGCGCGTGGCCCACGCCGCGGCGCTTGGCCGCGTACATGGCCACGTCGGCGCAGCGCATGAGCCCGCTGGGCGTCTGCGCGTGGGTGGGGGCGAGCGCGATCCCCACGCTCGCCCCCACCTCGAGGCGGTAGCCCTCGACTTCGATGGGGGCCGTGAGGAGCTCGAGCGCACGCGCGGCCGCGGCCTCGCCTGCCGCCGCATCTCGCGCCTCGCGGATCCAGACCGCGAACTCGTCCCCGCCCAGGCGCGCGATGCAGCCGCGGCTGGCGGACGCCATCCCTTCCTCGAGCAGCCGCGCCACGCGCACGAGCAGGATGTCGCCCACCGGGTGGCCGAGGGTGTCGTTGATCTCCTTGAAGCGGTCGAGGTCGATGAGCAGCAGCGCGCCCCGCCCTCCCCGGCCGTCGCCGCCCGGGGCGAGGCCCGCCTCGAGCTGGTGGCGGAAGAGGACGCGGTTGGGCAATCCCGTGAGCGGATCGTGGTGCGCCAGGTGCTCCAGGGCACGCACGTGGCGGCCGCGCTCCATCTCGCCGGAGGCGCGCACGGCGAAGATCCGGAGCAGGCTCTCGGCGACCAGCGCGTCCTCCAGCGGCCGGCGGAAGAGCACGGCGATGAGGCCCAGGGGCCGCCCCGTCGAGTCGCGCAGCGGCGCGCCGACATAGGCCTCGATGCCCTGGCGCGCCAGTTCCGCATCGCGCGGGAACTGCGCGGCCACGCCGCTCGGGAAGGCGCAGACGCCGCGCCCGAGGATCTCCTCGCAGGGCGAGCCCTCGAGCGCGTAGTCGAAGTCCGCGCCCGGCCCGTCCCCGGCCTCGACGGCGATGGTGCGCACCCGCGCCGAATCGGCCGGATCGATCTCGCCCACGAAGGCCATGTCCGCCCCGAGCGCCTGCGCCAGGTGCCGGACCAGGGAGCGGAAGAAGGGCTCGCCCGTCTCGCCGGCCACGCCCTGGGCGATGCGTGCGACCAGGTCCTCGCGCCGGCGGCGCTCGCTCACGTCGTGGCTCACGAGCACCACGCAGGGGCTGCCCAGGATGTCCACGCGCTCGGCCGTGACCAGGCAATGGCGCACGTGGCCGTCGCGCATCCGGAAGCGCGCCTCGAACTCGCGCGCCGGCCCCTTCGGCGGCACGCCGGCGAGCCAGGCCTCGCGCTGGACCGGGTCGGCCCACAGCTGCAGCTCGATCGAGGTGCGGCCGACGGCCTCCGCCTCGCGGTAGCCGGACTGGCGCTCGAAGCTCGCGTTCACGAGCAGGATGCGGTTGTCCGTGAGGCGCACGATGGCGATCGCGTCGGGGCTCGCGCGGATCGCGCTCTCGAAGAGCGCCTGCGTCTCCTGCAGGCGCGTGCGCGCATCGCGCAGCGTCTCGTGCACGAGCACCGTGGCGGCGATGTCGGCGATGGAACCGGCGAACTGCTGCTCGTCCGCGGTCCTCGTGCCAGATGCCCGCGTCGAGCATCGACACGATGTCGTGCGCGGCGAGGTAGCCCCCGGCGAACTCGGCGGTGCGCGGGTCCGTCGCCGCCTCGGGCGCGACGATGGCGCGGCTCCAGCGCAGCGCGTGGAAATAGGCCGGGAACGCCGTGGCCTCGATCTCCAGCCCGGACGAATGGCGGTTGAGCTCGCGGTCGTAGAGGTCGGCGGCGCCCAGGCGGGCGCCATCGTCGGAGAGGAGCCAGACGGAGGCGCGCCTCACGCCCAGCGTGCGGGCGGCCGACTCGGTGAGCACGCGCCAGGCCGTCTGCCGGTCGGCCGTCGGGACGCCGCTCTTCAGGAGCGCGAAGAGGGCCGCCTGCTGCCTTCGCGTGCGCCTCGCGTCGTCGTCGTGGCTGGGTTCCATGCCATGCCCCTGGGGAAGCTCGCGCCCTCGTCCCCGGCACGGGACGCCCTCGCGGCCATTCTTGGGGCCGCCGGGGCTTGCGTCAACAACCGGCGCCGGCCGTTACTTGCGCACGGCGCGGTTGCGCTCGTGCATCGCGATGCACTCGTCGACCCCCATGCTCGCCACGAGCGAGCACACCGCCGGGAGCGGCAGGTCCTCCAGGCGCTTGAACCGGATGCAGCTCTTGCCCATGTCGGGCTTCCTGCCGAGCTTCGCGTAGGCGGCCCGCAGCACCTTCTCCTGCTTGCCGTCGCCGTACACGCCCACCAGGTAGAGGGAGTAGCTGTCCTTCTGCGCGGCGAGCGCCACGTAGCCCAGCGGCTGGCCGTTGTAGGTCTCCGGGTAGCGCGAGAGCGGCACCTGCCAGGCGATCATGCCCCAGTTCATCACCTCCTCGTAGCCCGCGGGCATCGCCTTCCTCAGGGCGGCGCGCACCTTGGATACGACCGCGCGCCGCTCGGCGGGCAACTCCTTCAGGTACTGGGCGACGGTCTTGGCGGTGCTCGAAACCATGGCGCTGCTCCGGGGTCGGGAAGGGCCGCGAGCCCCGAGGGGCGCCCGCGGCGCGCGAAGCCGCTACCCTACTTGATCGCCTGCAACTTGTCGTAGATGTCCTTCGGCCAGGTGGCGTCCGGGCCGTTGTGCAGCTTGACGGTCGCGTCGCGGAAGGGCTTGCGGTCCACGCGCACCACCGTCTTGCCGCGCTTCTCGAATTCCGCGCTCATCTTCTTCTCGGTCTCGACGATCTCGCCCGTGGCGCGCGAGGCCGCCTCGCGCAGCACCGCCGCGAAGGTCTTGCGGTCGGCCTCGGAGAGCTTGTTCCAGGTGGGCCCGCCGACGATGGTGAGCAGCGCGTCGGTGATGTGCCCGGTGAGCACGATGTACTTCTGCACCTCGTAGAACTTCTTCGCGTCGATCGTGGGCAGCGGGTTCTCCTGCGCGTCCACGGTGCCGTTCTGCAGGGCGAGGTACACCTCGGCGAAGGCGATCGGCGTGGGGTTCGCCCCCACCGCGCGCGGGAACATCGTGTAGAGCGGCGCGTCGGGCACGCGGATCTTCAGGCCCTTCATGTCCTCGGGCCGGTTGATCGGCTTGTTCGAGGTGACGTGGCGCTCGCCGTAGTAGGTGATCGCGACCACCTTGTTGCCGCCGCTCTTCTGCCGGTAGCCCTCGGCCAGCTCGGCGAAGAGCGGGCTCGTCGAGAACGCCTTCCAGTGCGCGAAGTCGCGGAACATGAAGGGCGCGCCGCCGATCGCGAGCGGCCCGTAGGTGCGGCCGGTGAAGAGCTGGCCGGTGTAGATGATGTCCACCGTGCCCAGCGTGAGGCCCTGGTTGATGTCGCTCTCCTTCCCCAGGGTGGAGGCGGGGAACACCTCGACCGCGTAGCGCCCGCCCGTGCGCTTGCCGATCTCCGCCGCCGCCCACACCGCCGCCGTGTGGTAGGGCTCGCTCGTCTCGTAGACGTGGGCGAACTTGAGCTTGGTCTGCGCGGCCGCCGCGCCGCTGGCGAGGGCCAGGACCGCCCCCGCGATTGCCGCCTTCAACAGGGTCTTCATCGTTCTCCTCCTCTGGTGGGATGCCTGCCGGGATCTACATCACCGCGCCGAGTTGCCAGGGCACGAATTCGTCGGCGCCGAAACCGTGGCGCTCGCTCTTGCTGGGCTCGCCCGAGGCCGTGGCGAGCATGAGCTCGAAGATCCGCCGCCCGGACTCCTGGATCGAGAGCGAGCCGTCCAGGATCTCGCCGCAGTTCACGTCCATGTCGTCGGTCATGCGGTTGTAGAGCGGGGTGTTGGTGGCGAGCTTGAGCGAGGGCGCGGGCTTGCAGCCGTACACCGAGCCGCGCCCGGTGGTGAAGCAGATGAGGTTCGCCCCGCCCGCCACCTGGCCGGTGGCCGACACCGGGTCGTAGCCGGGCGTGTCCATGAACACGAAGCCCTTGGCCGTGACCGGGTGCGCGTACTCGTAGACGCCCATGAGGCCGGTGGTGCCGCCCTTCGCCACGGCGCCGAGGGATTTCTCCAGGATCGTCGTGAGGCCGCCCGCCTTGTTGCCCGGCGAGGGGTTGTTGTTCATCTCGCCGTCGTTCCGCTTCGTGTACGCCTCCCACCAGCGGATGCGCTCGACGATCTTCTCGCCCACCTCGCGCGTGGCGGCGCGGCGCGTGAGCAGGTGCTCGGCGCCGTAGATCTCGGGCGTCTCCGACAGGATCGCCGTGCCGCCGTTTCGCACCAGCAGGTCCACCGCCGCGCCCAGGGCCGGGTTGGCGGTGATGCCGGAATAGCCGTCCGAGCCGCCGCATTGCAGGCCCACGGTGAGGTGGCTCGCGGAAACCGTTTCCCGCTTCACCCGGTTCGCATGCGGCAGCATCCCGCGCAGGGCCGCGATGCCCTCGGCCACGCACTTGGCGGTGCCGCCCTTGTCCTGGATGGTCATCGCCTTGAGCAGCGCTCCCTCCTGCAGGCCCTGGGCGAAGAAGAGCGCGTCCATCTGGTTCGCCTCGCACCCCAGGCCGATCACCAGGATGCCGGCGAAGTTGGCGTGGCGCGCATAGCCGGCGAGGGTGCGGCGCAGGACGTCGATGCCCTCCCCCGTCGAGCCCATCCCGCAGCCGGTGCCGTGGGTGAGCGCGACCACGCCGTCCACGTTCGGGAAGTCCGCGAGCGCCTCGCCCCGGAACGCCTCGGCCACGTACTTGGCCACCGTGGCCGAGCAGTTCACCGTCGAGAGGATGCCCAGGTAGTTGCGCGTGGCCACGCGGCCGTCGGCGCGCACGATGCCGCGGAAGGTGGCCGGCTCGGCGACGAACTGCGTGGGCCGGTACGCCTGGCCGAAGGCGTAGTCGCGCGCGAAGTCGCGCACCTCGAGGTTGTGCACGTGCACGTGGGCGCCCCTGGCGATGGGCTTCGTCGCGAAGCCGATCACCTGGTCGTAGCGGCGCACGGGCTCGTCGGCGGCGATGTCGCGCGTGGCGACCTTGTGGCCGGAGGGGATGCGCTCGCGCACGATCACGCCCTCCTTCACCAGGTTCAGGCCCGCCTCGAGCTCGCGGCAGGCGATGACGACGTCGTCGGCGGGATTCAGGCGCAGGTACAGCGGGGTTTCGCGGAGCATGGTCGGTCTCTCGAGGGGCCTTTACTTGAGCGCGTTCGGCAGCCACAGGCTGATGGACGGGACGTAGGTCACCAGGCCCAGGCTCACGAGCAGCGGGAAGAGCCAGGGCAGGATCGCCATGGTAGTGCGTTCCACGGACAGCTTGGCCACCCGCGCCAGGACGAAGAGCACCAGGCCCATGGGCGGGTGCAAAAGGCCGATCATGAGGTTCAGCACCATGACCAGGCCGAAATGCACCGGGTCGATGCCCAGCTGGCGCACGATGGGCAGCAGGATCGGCACGAGGATCGTGATGGCCGCCGTGGGCTCGAGGAAGCAGCCCACGAAGAGCATGAGCAGGTTGGCGAGCAGCAGGAACAGGTTCGGGTCGCTCGTCACCGAGAGCACCCACGCGGCGATCATGTCGGTGGCGCGCGTGGCGGTGAGCATCCAGCCGAAGATCGAGGCCGCCGCGACGATGAAGAGGACGGTGGAGGTGGTCTCGACCGTGTCCATCGACACCTTGACGAGCATCTTCCAGGTGAGCACGCGGTAGCGCACCAGGCCCAGGAAGAGCGCCCACACGCAGGCGGCGATCGCCCCCTCGGTCGCCGTGAAGACGCCCGCGGTCATGCCGCCGATCAGCAGCACCGGCGTCATGATCGGCAGCACGGCCTGGAAATGGAAGTACTCGTCGGCGGCGAGCAGCAGGATGAGCGCGAGGAACACCATCCACTGCGGGTCGGCGCCCAGCTCGATGCCCAGCCAGACGACGAACGGGTAGGCGGCCACCACGAGCAGCTCGACCACGGCCCGGCCCACGCGCTTCCAGTCGAGCGCGACGTCCCGCCCCCAGCCGTTCCGGTGCGCGAAGAAGGCCACGGTGACCATCATGAGCAGGGCCATCACCGCGCCCGGGAAGATGCCGGCGAGGAACAGCGCGCCCACCGAGACGTTGGCGAACATCGCGTAGATCACGAACGGGAGCGAGGGCGGGATGATGGGCCCGAGCGTGGCCGAGGCGGCCGTGACGCCCACCGCGAACTCGGTGGAATAGCCGTGGTCCTTCATCGCCTTGATCTCGATGGTGCCCAGGCCCGCCGCGTCCGCGATCGCCGTGCCCGACATGCCCGCGAAGATCACCGAGCCCAGCACGTTCACGTGCCCCAGCCCGCCCTTGAGCCACCCCACCAGGCCCAGGGCGAAGTTGTAGATGCGGTTGGTGATGCCCGCCGAGTTCATGAGGTTGCCGGCGAAGATGAAGAACGGCACCGCGAGGAGCGGGAAGGAATCGAGGCCGCCCACCATGCGGTGGATCACCACGTAGTCGGGCGTGTTGCCCGAGACCATCACGTAGACGAGCGAGGCGCCCGCCATGGCGATGGCCACGGGGATGCCTGAGCCCATCATGGCGAGGAAGAGCAGCTTGAAGGAGCCCGGGCCCATGCTACCTCGCCTCGTCGTGCAGCTCGGGCCGCTCGAGCACCGAGGCGCCGCGGCGCCAGTTCGCGCGCGCCACGCCCAGCGCCCGCCAGCCCATGAGCAGGAAGCCGAAGAGCACGACGCCGTAGACGAGGCCCATGGGCAGGTCCACCACCGACATGCGCGAGGCGCCGATCTTGCCCATGAGCTGCCCGGTGAGCCACGCGCAATAGAAGAAGAAGAGGATGCGCACCGCGTCGACCGTCCCCGAGAGCGCGCGGCAGAGCGCGTGCGGCAGGTAGCGGTAGAGGAAGTCGACCTGGATGTGGTTGTCCTTGCGCACGCCCACGGCGGCCCCGACGAAGGCCACGCAGATGAGCAGGTAGCGGGCGATCTCCTCGGTCCAGGAGGCCGAGTCGTTCAGGGCGTAGCGCGTGAAGAACTGGTAGAAGATCACCAGCGCGAGCGCCCAGAAGAAGGCGAACGAGAGCCAGTCCTCGAAGCGGTAGTGCGCGAGGTCCACGGGCTGGTCGTGGACCTCGAACTCCCCCTGCGCGTTGAAGACGTGCTCGTCTTCCCGAAGCGGCGTTGCCTCGCTCAAGCGCTTTCTCCTCGTGACCCGGCCTCCTCGCGCGTGCGCGGGGGCTCTCTCGGTTCGGTGCGGCCCGGGCGCTAGCGCCCGGCCTTCTTCTTGCCCCAGCTCGCGCTGAATCGCTTCGCCGCGTGGTTCATGTGGCGGCGCATGGCGGCCCGGGCGAGCGCGCTGTCGCGCTTCTGCAGGGCGCCGAGGATCTCGCGGTGCTCGCGGATCGCCACGTCCCACAGCCCGGGCGTGTCGAAATGATGCTCCAGGCGCAGGAAGAGCGGGCCCATGCGCTGGTCCCAGAGCGTCTGCACCGCGAGCGCGAGGGCGCTGTTGCCGCTCGCCTCCGCCAGGCGCAGGTGGAAGAGCCTGTCGTTCACCAGGGGATCGCCGCCGCCCACGTCCGCCTGCATCGCCTCGAGCGTCTCCTCGAGCTGGCGCAGCTGCGCCTTCGTGGCCTCGCGCGCGGCCATCGCGGCGCACTCGCCCGCGATGAGCGAGCGGGCGCGGATCAGCTCGAAGGGACCGGTGTCGGCCGACAGGGGCGCCGCTCGCGAGGCGCTCGCCGGCCCGTGCACGTAGACGCCCGAGCCCACGCGCACCTCGACGTAGCCCTCGACCTCGAGCGCGATGAGCGCCTCGCGCACCGAGGGCCGGCTCACGCCCAGCTGCTTCGCCAGGTCGCGCTCGGGCGGCAGCCGCCCGCCCTTCGCGTATTCCCCCTTCTCGATGAGGGCCGCGATCTGGTCGGCGATCTGCCGGTACAGCCGTCGATTCTCGACCGCTTGGAGGGGCATGTGGTAAAGTGGTCAGGCCAATTCCGGTCGAGCTTTTCACAGGGCCGACCCTATCCAGGACAAGAACCCCGCACGGAAGCAGAGGAGAAACCGCGATGGCCGACCGGCTCTTCGGCAAGACCGCCCTCGTCACCGCAGCCGCCCGGCATGGGCCGCGCCGCCTCCCTCGCCTTCGCGCGCGAGGGCGAAGGTGATCGCCACCGACATCGACGAGGCGGCGCTCGCCACGCTCTCCTCGGCGCCGGGCATCACCACGCGCTCGACATGCTCGACGACGCCGCCGTCGCCGCCTTCGTCGAGGGCACGGGCGCGGTGGACATCCTCTTCAACTGCGCCGGCTGGGTGCACCAGGGCTCGCTCACCGAGTGCACGATCGCCGACTGGGACCGCAGCTTCGACCTGAACGTGCGCAGCCAGTTCGTGATGTGCAAGGCGATGGTGCCGAAGATGATCGCCGCCGGCGGCGGGGTCATCCTCAACATGGCCTCGGTGCTGGGCACCGAGAAGGCCGCGCCCAACCGCCTCGCCTACGCCGCGAGCAAGGCGGCGGTCGCCGGCCTCACGCGCGCCCTCGCGATCGACCACGTGAAGCAGGGCATCCGCGTGAACTGCGTGTGCCCCGGCACCGTGGACACGCCCTCGCTCGCCGAGCGCATCAAGGCCTTCGCCGACCCGGTGCAGGCCCGCAAGGACTTCATCGCCCGCCAGCCCATGGGGCGCCTCGCCACGGCCGAGGAGATGGCCGAGACCTTCGTCTACCTCGTGTCCGACGAATCCTCGTTCATGACCGGCCAGGCCGTGTTCGTGGACGGCGGCATGAGCCTCTAGGGAGCAGGAGACCATGAAGCTGCTGCGCTACGGCCCCCGCGGCCGCGAGAAACCCGGCCTGTGCGACGCCGACGGCCGCATCCGCGACCTGTCGAAGGTGATCGCGCAGATCGACGACCGCACGCTCGCCCCGGCGAGCCTCGCGAAGCTGCGCAAGGTCGACCCGAAGTCGCTGCCCCTGGTGAAGGGCAGCCCGCGCCTGGGCGTGCCCTTCGCGGGCATCAGCAAGTTCGTCGCGGTGGGCCTGAACTACTCGGACCATGCGGCCGAGTCGAACATGCCCATCCCGAAGGAGCCGATCCTCTTCATGAAGGCCACCACCTGCCTTTGCGGCCCCGACGACGACGTGATCCAGCCGCAGGGATCCACCAAGCTCGACTGGGAAGTGGAACTGGGCATCGTGATCGGCTCCAGGGCGCAGTACGTGAGCGAGGAAAAGGCGCTGCAGCACGTGGCCGGCTACGTGCTCGTGAACGACATCTCCGAGCGCGACTTCCAGCTGGAGCGCGGCAGCCAGTGGGACCGCGGCAAGGGCTCGGACACCTTCGGCCCCGTGGGCCCCTGGCTCGTCACCACCGACGAGATCCGCGACCCGCAGGCGCTCGACATGTGGCTCGACGTGAACGGCCAGAGGCGCCAGCGCGGCAGCACGAAGACCATGATCTTCGGCTGCGCGCACCTGGTCTCCTACATCAGCCGCTTCATGACGCTCCTGCCCGGCGACATCATCACCACGGGCACCCCGCCCGGCGTGGGCCTGGGCATGAAGCCGCCGCAGTACCTGAAGGTCGGCGACACGATGAGGCTCGGCATCGCCGGCCTGGGCGAGCAGCGCCAGCGCGTGGTCGCCTGGACGCCCGGTTCGGGCTGGCGGTGACCGTCCGCCTCGCGCACGGCCCGCTGCGCGACTGGGCGGCGGCCTGCCTGCGCGCCGCCGGCGTCCCCGACGAGGTCTCGGCCACCGTCGCCCGCTGCCTGGTGCAGACGAGCCTGTGGGGCATCGACTCGCACGGCGTGCTGCGCCTCACGCACTACCTCACGCGCCTGTCGCTCGGCTCCATCGTGGCCAAGGCCCCCGTCACGGTGACGGCAACCAGCCCGTGCATCGCGCAGCTCGACGGCGGCCACGGCCTGGGCATCGCCCACTGCGTCCAGGGCATGGACCTCGCGATCGACCTGGCCCGCCGCTCGGGCGTGGGCATCGTGGGCGTGGGCAATTCCTCGCACTGCGGCGCCATGGGCCTCTACACGCGAGAGGCGGCCCGCCAGGGCTTCATCGGCGTGGCCATGACGCACTCCTCGTCGGTCGTCGTGCCCCACGGCGGCAAGGCGAAGTACTTCGGCACCAACCCGATCTCCATTGCCGCCCCGCGCGAGGGCGCCCAACCCGTGTGCCTGGACATGGCCACCAGCCAGGTGGCCTGGAACAGGATCCTCAACGCGCAGATCGAGGGCACCGCGCTCGACCCCGGCATCGCGGTGGACGAGCACGGCGTGCCCACCACGGTGGCCGCCGAAGCGAAGGCCGGCATCGCCCTGGGCGGCCCGACCTACGGCTACAAGGGCTACGGGCTCGCCTTCATGATCGAGCTGCTGTGCGGCCCCCTGAACGGCATGACCTTCGGCCCGCGCGTGAACGACATGTACGGGCAGCTGGGCGAGCACCGGCGCATCGGCCACTTCCTGCTCGCGATCGACCCGCGGCGCTTCGCCGGCGGCCCGATGCTCGCCGCGACGGTGGACGAGCTGGTGAAGGACCTGAAGACGCGAGGCGAGATCCTGCACCCGGGCGAGCCGGAGGAGGCCCGCGAACGCGAGCGGCTCGCGAGCGGCATCCCGGTGGAACCGGTCGCCTTCGCCGACATGGCGGCCTGGTCGGCGAAGCTCGGCCTCGCCCCGCCCGAAGCCCTGCCCCCGACCTGAGTTAGACTGGGGGGCGTGGCGGCCATTGCCCGCCGTCATCCGAACGCGCTCCACCCATGAACTCCCCCGGAATCTCCCCGCCGCCCGCGATCTCCGTCGCCGGGTTCCGGGACGCCATCGTCGAGAAGCTGATCTACGCGGTCGGCAAGGACCAGCGCCACGCCCTGGAGCACGACTGGTTCGTCGCCACCGCCCTCGCCACGCGCGACCAGATCGTCGAGCGCTGGATGGAGGCCACGCGCAAGACCTACCGGGACGGGCGCAAGCGCGTCTACTACTTCTCCCTGGAGTTCCTGATCGGGCGGCTGCTGCTCGATGCGCTCTCCAACCTGGGCCTGGTGGCCACCGCGCGCGAGGCGCTCGCCGAGCTGGGCGTGGACCTGGACCGCCTGCGCCGCCTGGAGCCCGACGCC
>JBGAOO010000058.1:0-16295 GCA_044221765.1 Usitatibacteraceae bacterium
GGCGCGGACGTCGTGGCGAAGTCACCCCCCGATGGCTATACGCTGATCATGGCCACCGTCGGCACCCACGCCATCAACGGCAGCCTCTACAAGAAGCTCCCCTACGACCCGGTCAAGGACTTCACGCCCATCGCCCTGGTCGCGAGTGCCCCGGTCGCCGTGGTGGTGAATCCCACGGCCGCCATCGGTTCGGTGAAGGACCTCATCGCGCAGGCGAGCTCAGCGCCCGGCAAGATCTCCTTCGGCTCCGCAGGCGCCGGCACCCCCGGCCACCTCACGGGGGAGATGTTCGCGTCATCGGCCGGCGTGAAGCTCCAGCACGTCCCCTACAAGGGCAGCGCCCCCGCCGTCACGGACCTGCTGGGCGGCCAGATCCCGCTCATGTTCGATCCGCTGCAATCCGTCATCGCCAACGTGAAGGCCGGCAAGCTCAAGGCCCTCGCCATCAGCAGCAGCAAGCGCTCGGCGGCCCTGCCCGAGGTGCCCACGCTCGAGGAGGCCGGCCTCAAGGGCTTCGAGTCGACGGCGTGGTGGGCGGTGTTCGCGCCGGCCAATCTCCCGCCGGAGGTCACCGCGAAGCTGCGCGCGGAGGTCGAGCGCATCGCCCGCTCCGACGCCTTCCGCGACAAGCTCGGCAACCTCGGCGTGCAGCCGGTCACCGAGAGCGTGAACCTCGCGGACTTCCAGAAGGCCGAGATCGTGAAGTGGGGCAAGGCCGTGAAGGATTCCGGCGCGCAGGCGGACTAGCGCCATGCCTCCCGGCGGGGAGCCCCTCACCCTCGCGATCGACCAGGGCACGCATGCGAGCCGCGCCGTGGTGCTCGATGCCCGTGGCGAGGTGGTCTCCACCGGTTCGAAAGCACTGAGCCTCACCGTCCCGCAGGAGAACTGGGCCGAGCAGGACGGCGAGGAGATGGTCGCCTCCATCTTCGAGGCGGTGCACGAAGCCCTCGCGCCCCTGGGCGAACGCCGCCACGACATCGCCACCGCCGGGCTCGCGAGCCAGCGCTCGAGCTGCGCCTGCTGGGATGCGCGGGACGGCCGGCCGCTCTCCCCGGTGTTCAGCTGGCAGGACCGGCGCGCGCACGAGTGGCTGCGGCAATTCGAGCCGCAGGCGGAGGAGGTGCACCGCAAGACGGGCCTCTTCCTCTCGCCGCACTACGGCGCGAGCAAGCTGCGCTGGGCCCTGGACAACCTGCCCGCGGTGCGCGAGGCGCTCGCCGCCGGAACGCTCGGCTGGGGCCCGCAGGCGAGCTTCCTCGTCTTCCGCCTCACCACCGAGCACGCGATGAAGGCCGATCCGCAGTGCGCCGCCCGCACGCAGCTCTGGAACATCCACACGCGCGACTGGGACGCGGGCCTGCTCGCTCTCTTCGGTATTCCGCCCGGGCACCTGCCGCGCTCCGTGCCCACCTGCCACGCCTACGGCACGCTGCCCGCGGGCGATCTCTCGGTGCCGCTGGTGGCGGTGAACGGCGACCAGTCCGCGGCCGTCTTCGCGTTCGGGCAGCCGGAGGAGGACTCGGCCTACATCAACATCGGCACGAGCGCTTTCGTGCAGCGCGTGGTGAATGTGGCCCCGCCCTACGCGCCGCGAAGCATCGTCGGCATCATCCTCGACGACGGCCAGCGCACCGTGTACACGCTCGAGGGCAACGTGAACGGCGCCGGCACCGGCTCGACACGCCCTGCGAGCCGCCGCTTTTCCTCAACGGCATCGCGGGGCTGGGCGGCCCGTTCTGGAAGCCGGACTTCGTCTCGCGCTTCGTGGGCGAGGGCGAGCCCTGGCAGAAGGCGGTGGCGGTGGTCGAGAGCATGGCGTTCCTGCTGCAGGCCAACATCGACGAGATCGGCAAGTACCTGCAGCCCGCCAGGCGCATCCGCGTGAGCGGGGGCGTCTCGCAACTGGACGGGCTCTGCAAGCGGCTCGCCGCGGTGAGCGCGTTGCCGGTGCATCGGCGCGACGACGCGGAAGCCACCGCGAGGGGCATCGGCTACCTCGCCGCCGGGATGCCGGCCAAGTGGAACCACGCCGCCCCGGAAGAGGTGTTCGCCCCCGCGAAGGACGAGGCCCTCTCGCGGCGCTACCGGCGTTGGCGCGAGCTGATGCGCGAGGCCACCGGGATCTAGGCTGCTATCCTGAAGCCCCCCGCACGACGAGGCACCATGAGACTGAACGACATCGAGAAGGCCATGCTCGCGGGCGAGCTGGGCGAGGTGCCCCGGCTCGCGATCGAGCACCAGGTGAAGGTGGGCACGTTCTTCGGCGCGCAGGACATGGTCCCCGTCACGCAGGCCCACATCATGGCGGACACGGAGAGCCTGGGCGAGGCGGGCGTGCGCTGGCTGGAGAAGCTGGCCGCCACCACCAAGGGCGACCACACCGTGCGCATCCCCACGATCACGGACCCGCGCGGCACGGATTTCAGCAAGGCGAAGCACCTGCGCCAGGCCGACTGGATGCTCGCCCTCGAGCGGCGCGCCATCGACGCCTTCGTGAAGCTGGGCGTGTCGATGACCGACACCTGCATCAACTACCAGACGATCCAGGCGCCCACGCGGAACGAGCACGTGGCCTTCGGCGACACGGGCGTCGTGATCTACTCCAACAGCGTGTGCGGCGCTCGCAGCAACTTCGAGGGCGGCCCCTCGGCGCTCTCCGCGGGCCTCACCGGCCGCACGCCGCGCTACGGCTACCACCTGGACTCCCACCGCCGCGCCACGCTCCACGTGCGCACGGACTGGACGCCCGTCACGCTGAACGACTGGGGCGCGCTGGGCGGCGTCATCGGCAAGCTCGCGGGCAACTACTGGGC
This sequence comes from Usitatibacteraceae bacterium, assembly GCA_044221765.1. Taxonomy (GTDB): domain Bacteria; phylum Pseudomonadota; class Gammaproteobacteria; order Burkholderiales; family Usitatibacteraceae; genus FEB-7. The sequence goes on from JBGAOO010000058.1 coordinate 2,817, forward strand.
GGTGCCCGTGGTGGAGGGGCTGGACCGCTCGCCGACCTCGGACGAGCTCAAGCACTTCGGCGCGGCGATGGCGAGCTTCGGCTCCAGCGCCCTCTTCCACCTGGTGGGCATCACGCCGGAGGCTGCGCGGCTTGCCGACGTGGCCGACGCCAACCTGCCCGCCCACCAGGTCGCGAAGAACGACGTCGTGGCGCTTCACCAGCACTACCGGGTGGAGAAGGACGTGGACGTGGTCGTGTTCTCCGCGCCGCAGCTTTCCCTCTACGAGCTGCGCGCGTTGGCCGACCTGTGCGACGGCCGCACGTTCAGGATCCCGGTCGTGGTCACCACGAGCCCGCAGGTGAAGCCCGACGCGGACCGGTTCGGCTACACGAAGCGCATCGAGGACGCGGGCGGCACCGTCTATTCCGGCATGTGCTTCTACCAGAGCTACGCGCGCGAGATCGCCGAGGCCAACGGCTGGAAGCGCCTCGCCACCAACAGCGCGAAGATCGTGAACATCCTGGGCGGCTACGGCTACGTGCCGATGCTCGCCACCATGGAGGAATGCGTCGCGGCCGCCGAGACCGGGAGGCTCGCATGAGCAAGGTCTTCGTCGCGAAGCACGCGATGGGCGAGAAGGTGACGGGCGAGACGCTGGTCGCGAAGGACGGCTTCTCGGCGCGCTACGACCTCGACCGCCTGGCCGGCGTCTTTTCGCGCCCGGCGCACAAGCTGGCGGGCAAGTCCTACGTCGGCAAGATCCTCGTCCTCGACACCGCCAAGGGGGGCGTCGCGAGCGCGTGGATGCTGCACGAGATGCAATCGCGCGAGAAGGCCCCGCTCGCGATCGTCTTCAACACCGTGAACCCGATCCTCGCGCAAGGCGCGGCGCTCGGCGACATCACCATGCTGGCCGGATTCGACGAGGACATCACGGCGGCGATTGCGCCGGGGTCCACGGTCGAGATCGATCCGGCGAAGAAGACGCTGCGCGTGCTCTAGGCGACGGCGCTCGCCGGGCGGGCCGTGGCCTCGCGGAAAGCCTCGAAGGAAAGGCACGCCTCGTCGGGGTCGGGAAGGAACCGCGCCACCGCGCGCGCCTCGACGTTCGCCTCCTCGAAGGCCTTCGCGTAACCCAGGTTGCGGGTGGCCGTCGTGACGAACCGCGTCGCGCGGTTCATGCGCACCATCGCGCGCAAGTCGCCGAACCAGGGCTCGTCCGCCAGCTCGCGCATCCGTCCCAGCACGAAATCCCAGCGCCGCGCGCTCCAGCGGAAGCGCTCGTGGAAGGGCGCGTGGCAGGCGACCAGCACCGCATCGGCATCCGGCGCCCCGGCGAGGTTCCACGGATGCACGATCGCGACCGTCTCGCGGCCGAAGCGCGGCGGCACCGCCGAGTGCGGGATGCCCGGGGGCTCGGGCAGCAGCGGCGGCTCCTCGACGGGAACGGGGCGCTCCGTCGCCTCACCCGCGTCGATCACGACAGGCTTGCCGCCGAAGGTGCCCGCGACCTGCTGCCACGCGAGGTGGTTGCTCGCGAGCTCGCCATCGAGCAGGTGCCCGTAGAGCCAGTCCGCCCCGGCCCGCCAGCGAACGCGCCGCGCATGCACCACGTACGAGGCGAGCAGCACTCGCTCTTCCTGGGGAAGCCAGCCCGTCGCGTAGAGCGAGCGCACGGCGCCATCCACGCGCGCCACGCCCGTCGAGGCGGTACGCACGTCCTCGGGCACCTCTTCCGCATACGCGAAATCGCCGGGGGGCGGCCCGAGGTCCTTCACGATGGCGGTGCCGTGGTGGCGCCAGAAGTGCTGGCAGAACTCGCGGCGCGCAAGCCCCAGGCGCAGCGGCTCGAGCGATGGCGCGGCATGGCGCGCCGCGAGCGCACCGAGCACCGCAGGCGCATCGGTGAAGCCGTGCGTGAGATAGGGGGAGAGCGCGGTGCCCTGGTGGCTGCCGGACGGGTCGAGGGCGGCCAGGCGCGCGGCGAGCGCCTGCGGCGAAGGATCGAACGCGGGCGCCGCGGCCGCCATCGCGAGGCTCAGCGCTTGCGGCGCGCCTTCGCGGCGGGGCGCGCGGCCTTCGCGGCGGATTCCTGCGCCACTTCCTGCGCGGCCTGCGCGGCCTTGCCCATGGCCTCGGCGGCGTCGGTGCCCGCCTGCGCCATCATGTTCCAGGCCCACATCGCGGGATTGGGCATCTCGCCCTCGGGCGCGGAGGCCGACCCGGCGTGGCCCTCCTCCATCGCGGCCTTGATGCGCTCGCCGCCCTTCACCATCTGGCGCTGGTACTCGAGCGACTTGATGGAAAGCTGCAGCATGCTGAGGTTCGCCTTGAGCCAGTGCTCCACCGTCTCGAGCTCGGAGATCTTCTTCTCGAGCTCCTTGGCGTCGAGCACCGGGAACATGAGGCTCTGCAGCGGGTAGGCCCCCGGGTTCACCATCTTCTGCCAGAGGTCGAACATGTCCTGCGGGGTGACGGGCTTGGTCATGGGGCGGGTCCGGTTACCTGTCGTGGCGGGCGATGAAATCGCGGATCTTCGGGTAGATGACCTCGCGGTACTTGCGGCCCGAGAAGATGCCGTAGTGGCCCACGCCCGGGGCCAGGAAGTACTCCTTCGCGCCGGCCGGGATGCCCTTGCACATCCTGAGCGCGGCGGCCGTCTGGCCCGGGCCGGAGATGTCGTCGATCTCGCCCTCGATGCAGAAGAGCGCCGCGCCCTTGATGGCCTCGGGCTTCACGCGCTTGCCGCGCACCTTGAGCTCGCCGCGCGGCAGCAGGTGCTTGTGGAAGACGCGCTCGACGGTCTCCAGGTAGTACTCGGCGGGCAGGTCCATCACCGCGTTGTACTCGTCGTAGAAGCGCCGGTGCGCCTCCGCGCTCTCGCCGTCGCCCTCGATGAGGTGCTGGTAGTACTGCACGTGCGAGTCGACGTGCCGGTCGGGGTTCATGGCGACGAAGCCGGCGAACTGCAGGAAGCCGGGGTACACGCGGCGCATCGCGCCCGGGTAGCGAAGCGGCACGCGCTGCACCACCTTGGCCTCGAACCACGACATGGGCCGGTGCTTGGCGAAGTCGTTCACCGCCGTGGGGCTCGAGCGCGTGTCGATCGGCCCGCCCATCATCGTGAGCGAGCGCGGCACGGCCTCGCCGTCGGCGGACATGAGGGCGACGGCCGCGAGCACCGGCACCGTGGGCTGGCACACCGAGATCGCGTGCACCTCGGGGCCCAGGAAGCGCAGGAACTCGCGCACGTAGTCCACGTAGTCGTCGAAGTGGAACGGGCCGGCGGCGAGGGGGACCTCCTTGGCGTCGTTCCAGTCGGTGATCCACACGTCGTGCTCGGGCAGCAGCGTGCGCACCGTGTCGCGAAGGAGCGTGGCGTGGTGGCCCGAGAGCGGCGCGAAGACGATCACCTTCGGCTGCGGCGGCGCGCCGATCTTCGCGAAGTGCAGCAGGCGGCAGAAGGGCTTGTCGAGGACGTATTCCTCGCGAACGGCGCACTCGCGGCCGTCGACCAGGACGCTGCCGTAGTCGAAGGCGGGCCGGCCGTAGCGCTGCGTGAGGCGGTTCATGAGGTCGAAGGCGGCCGCGACGTTGCGGCTGCCCGGCCATTGCGACAGGGGGCTCTGCGGATGGGCGTACCAGTCGTTCGCCAGGCGCGCGAAGGCCTGGAAGGGCTCCATCGCCGCGCGCAGCCAGTCGGACAGTTGGTAGAGCATGCCGTCTCCTCGATGCTGCAATGCGGCATAGTGTATCGGGTTTCCGAGCGCGGGACCCTTGATGCACAGCAAGGTGAAATCCGCCGGGGCGCATCTGTTAAGCTGTTGATGCCGCTCACGATTCCCAGCCCATGCCCGCCGACGAAATCCGCCGAGCCGAGGAGAACCGACCCCTCTATCCCGCCCTCGATCCCTACGGGGGCGGCCTGCTGGACGTGGGCGACGGGCACCGGCTCTACTGGGAGCAAAGCGGCAACCCGGCGGGCATCCCGGTGGTGTTCCTGCACGGCGGCCCCGGCGCGGGCGCGAGCCCGGTGCACCGCCAGTTCTTCGACCCGGCGCGCTACCGCATCGTCGTCTTCGACCAGCGCGGCTCGGGCCGGTCCACGCCGCTCGGCAGCCTCGTGGCCAACACGACGCAGGATCTCGTGGACGACCTGGAGCGCCTGCGCGGCTTCCTGCGCATCGACCGCTGGGCCGTCTTCGGCGGCTCGTGGGGCTCCACGCTCGCGCTCGCCTACGCGCAGGCGCACCCGCAGCGCTGCCTCGCGCTCGTGCTGCGCGGCATCTTCCTGTGCCGCCCGTCGGAGATCGAGTGGTTCCTCTACGGGCTGCGCAACGTCTTCCCCGAGGTGTGGCGCGAATTCGCGGAATTCATCCCGCCGGCCGAGCAGGGCGACCTGCTGGGCGCCTACCACCGCCGCCTCGTGCACGAGGACCCGGCCGTGCACCTGCCCGCCGCGCGGCGCTGGAGCGTGTACGAGGGCTCGTGCTCCACGCTGCTGCCCAACGCGGGCCTGGTGGCCGATTTCGCGAGCGACCGGGTGGCGCTCGGCCTCGCGCGCATCGAGGCGCACTACTTCGTGAACCACATCTTCCTGCCGCCGGATTCGCTGCTCGCGAACGTGGCGCGCCTTCGCGACATCCCGGCGACCATCGTGCAGGGGCGCTACGACGCGGTGTGCCCGCCCATCACCGCCGACGACCTGCACCGCGCCTGGCCCGAGGCGCAGTACCGCGTGATCCCCGATGCCGGGCACTCGGCCTTCGAGCCGGGCATCCGCTCCGCGCTCGTCGCGACGATGGACGCGCTGGCCTCGCGGCTGCGCTGACCGGGCCGGCGCAAATCGGCCGCGGCTTCGGCTAGCTCGCCGCCATCAGGTAGGCGATGTCCGCCGCGTAGCCGCGAAGGCGCTGCGCGAGCTTCTGCCGCTGCGCCGGCGTGAGCGTCGCATCGAGGGCGGCCACCATCGAGAACACCTGCTCCTCGCGCTCGCGCATGCGCTCGACGTAGTCGGGCCGGCGCCAGGTGCCGGGCTCGACATACAGCCGCTTCAGTCCCGCGATCAGCTCCTCGCGGGGAGGCTTCGCCCGCGCGAGGGCGAGCGTCTCGAGCTGGCGGTAGCGGCGGTCGGCGAGCCAGTCGTCCGTGGTGTCCGACATGGCGCGCACCCGGGCGCCCACCAGCTCGCGCTGCGGCGCGGACAGGCGGCCGGTCCAGCCCTCGACCTGGTCGACGAAGCGCTTCACGCGCTTCTCGCGGCGCTCGGCCGGCGAGCCGGTGACGCTGTCCTTGATCGCCTTGGCCTGGTTCTGCGCGAAAGTGCGCTCGAGTTGCGCGAGCTGCGCCGCGTCCAGCTGCAGCAGGAAATCCGCCGACTCCGGCAGCACGCGCTCGAGCAGGCGGTAGTAGTAGGTGCGCAGGCCCCGGTACACCCAGCGCGCGTCTTCCTCGTCGATGCGCTCGGCGGTGCGAAGCACCGTCTCCTGCACGAAGCGCTGGTAGGCCGGCAGCTCGCTCGCGCGGTGCCAGGCGATGAGCCGGCCCACGCGCTCGCGCAGCCAGTCGCGCTGGCCGTCGTTGAGGTCGACGTAGTCGTCCAGGTACCAGGCGAGCGCGGGCGAGGCGTTGTTGTACGCGACGCGCTGCAGCGAGCAGGCGCCGGCGAGCAGCGCGATCGCCGCGAAGGCGGCAAGCCGCCGCAGCAGCGGGTTCACCAGGGGATGGGCTTCCTGTCGCGGAAGAACTGGCCGGTCGGCCCGCTCGTGGGCAGCAGGCACAGCCACACGGCCGTCTCCGCGCCTTCCTCGACGCTGCGCGTCGCCTCGGGCCCGCCCATGTCCGTTCGCACCCAGCCCGGGCTCATGGAGTTCACGAGGATGCCCTGGCCCTTCACCTCGGCGGCGAGGGTGGCGGTGAAGGCGTTGAGCGCCGCCTTGGAGACGCGGTAGGCCGGGCTGCCCTCGCCCATCTTCGACATCTGGCCCAGCCCCGAGGAGATGTTCACCACGCGCCCGAAGGCCACGCGCTGCATGAGGGGCACGACCTCGCGGCACAGGCGCACGGCGCCGAACAGGTTGGTCTCGAAGGTCTCGCGCCAGATGGCCGTGCGCGTGTCGACCACGCGCGCGTCGGTGTCCTCCGGGTAGATGCCCGCGTTGTTCACGAGGATGGCGGGCGCGCCGAAGTTCTTGTGCACGTACTCGACGAAGCGCCGCACGCTCTTGGTGTCGTTCACGTCGAGCACGTGGCTCTCGGCGAGATCGCCCGCCTTCAGGCCCTCCGCCGCCTTGGCGCCCTTGGCCGCGTCGCGAGCGCCGATCACCACGCGCACGCCCTCCTTCACGAGCTGCCGCGCGATTTCCAGGCCGATGCCCCGGTTCCCACCGGTGACGATGGCCGTCTTGGGATTGCTCATTTGTCTCCTCTGGGCGACGGTCCGGCGAGGGACCGGCTGCTATCATACGTTCAACTCGCCACCTGGAAGCATGCTTCATGCCCAAGTTCCTGCGGGCGGTGCGCCTCGACGATTCCGACGAGCACGTCTTCAAGGCCCACGGCGCCGCCCGTGACGGCGACTGGGTCGTGACCGGCGGCTACGCCGTGTGCGACTTCGCCGCCAGCCCGAAATGCGACCCGCCCTGCCATTGCGAGTCTTCGTTCCTCGCCTTGGAGGGCCGCGAGCGCTGCACGGTGGCCGAGGTGGTCGAGGTGAGCGACGAGGAGCTCGAGGCCCGCACCGACGCCCTCGCCTGGCACCTGGTGCGCGGCTGGGGCGCCCCCTCCTGGGAGGCGGCCCGGCAGGTCGCCGAGGAGGAGGTGCGCCACACCGCCGGCGTCTGCGAGAGCCTCGCGCCCGAGGTCTGGATCACCGTGAAGCGTGCGCCAGGCGCCACCCCCGGCACGGTCGACGAGCAGTACGCCGTCTACGACCGCCTGCTCATCGGCGCGCACCGCCTCTAGGCCCCCGGCCGAATCCGTGCGCGGGCGCGCCGACTCGGGCAAAATTCCCCCTCAAGACCGCCTTCGGGACCCATAACAAGATGACCTACGCCGCCCTCACCGGCTGGGGCAAGTGCATGCCCCCTGCCGTCCTCGACAACGCCGGCCTCGCCACGTTCCTCGACACCACCGACGACTGGATCACCTCGCGCACCGGCATCCGCGAGCGGCGCATCTCGCACGTGCCCACCACGGCGCTCGCGCACGTGGCCGCCGCGCGCGCCCTCGCCTGCGCCGGGCTCGAGGCCAAGGACCTGGACCTCGTCGTGCTGGGCAGCTGCTCCTACGACGAGCAGGTGCCCAACAGCGCCTCGGGCGTGCAGGCGCTGCTCGGCGCCGCCAACGCCGCCGCGATGGACGTGAACACCGCCTGCACGAGCTTCCTCTACGGCCTGTCCACCGCCAACGCGATGATCCGCACGGGCGTCGTGCGCAACGCGGTCGTGATCGGCGTCGAGGTCATCTCGCCCTTCATGGACTGGAGCAACCGCAACGTGGCCGTGCTCTTCGGCGACGGCGCGGCGGCGGTGGTGCTGCAGGCCACCGAGGAGAAGACCGGCCTGCTCGCCGAGAAGCTCGGCTGCTACGCCGACGCGCGCCACATCCTGCGCGTGCGCGGCATGGGCGCGGCCTACGCGAACCGGAGCGTGCCCGTGGGCGTCACGGCCTGGGATTTCGACGGGCAGGAGATCTTCAAGCGCGCCGTGCACGGCATGACCGAGGCCTCGGCCGCCGCGCTCGGGCGCGCCGGCCTCGGCATCGGCGACATCGACCTCGTCGTGCCGCACCAGGCCAACCTGCGCATCATCGAGTTCGTGGGCAAGCGCATCGGCGCGAGGCCCGAGCAGGTGTTCCTCACCGTCGAGCGCTACGGCAACATGTCCGCGGCGACCGTGCCGGTGGCGCTGGTGGATGCGATCGAGGAAGGCCGCGTGAAGCCCGGCGCGAAGATCCTCACCCCCGCCTTCGGCGGCGGCCTCACCTACTGCGCGCACGTGATCCAGTGGGGCGACCGCGTGACGCCCCTCGCGCCCTGCGAGGTGCAATTGCCCCCCTGCGACAAGACGGGCGTGGCGCTCGTGAACGAGATCCGCGCCCTCAAGGGCGACGCGGCCCTGGCCGCGCGCGGGCTCGACGCGCCGCTCGCCGCCTGAGCCGGGCCGCCCGCATGCTGCGCATCTGGGGACGCATCAACTCGATCAATGTCCAGAAGGTCGTGTGGGCCGCCGACGAGCTCGGCCTCGCCTACGAGCGGCTCGATGCCGGCGGCGCCTTCGGGATCGTGGCGACGCCCGAATACCGCCGCATGAACCCGAACGGCCTGGTGCCCGTGATCGAGGACGACGGCTTCGTGCTCTGGGAGTCGAACGCGATCGTGCGCTACCTCGCCGCGAAGCACGGCGAGGGCACGCTCTGGCCGACGGACCTGCGCAGGCGCGCGGACGCCGACCGCTGGATGGACTGGGGCATCAACGCCTTCATCCCGGCCACGCGCGATGCCTTCTGGCAGCTGGTGCGCACGCCGCCGGAGCAGCGGGACACGAAGGCGATCGAGGCTTCCCTCGCGGCCTCGGAAAAGCCCGCCGCGATCCTCGAGGCGCACCTGGCCGGGCGCGAGTTCGTCGCGGGGGACGGCTTCTCCCCCGCCGACATCGTGCTGGGCGCCGCCGCGCACCGCTGGCTTCGCCTGCCCGCCCCGCGCACCGCGCGGCCCGAGATGGAGCGCTGGTACGCCGCGCTCAAGTCGCGGCCGGGCGCCGCGCAGGTGCTCTCGCTGCCGCTGACCTGAAGCCGCGCACCAGGCGGTCGAGCGCGGCCACGTGCGCCGCGGCCGATACCGCCACGCCGAACATCGGGATGAGCGCGAGCGGGAAGCGCGCCATCGCCCCCATGAGCGGCGAGTCGAGCAGCATCACCGCCGTGCCGATCGCGAGCACCAGGTCCGCCAGCCCCGCGAGGTGGAAGGCCAGGTAGGTGCCCGGGCCCGCGCGCCGGAACAGGAAGGCGACGGCCGCCCCGCCCACGAGCAGGTCTCCCCAGCCCGCGTTGCGCGCGAAGGTCTCCGGCAGCGTCCCGGCGAGGCCGAGCACGATGAACGCGGCGCCCGGCACGATCCGCCAGGCCTGGAACAGCGTGAGCGAGCGCAGGTCGATCGCCTCGACCACGGCGCGCAGGCGCGAATCGAGGAAGTACGTGGCGATCGCGAAGGCGATCGCCAGGCCGATCAGGGCCGCGTAGGCGGTGCCCGGGATCTTGGCGAAGGCGCCGGCCTGGGCGGAGGCGACGACGGCGAGGGCCCAGCCGGCCAGGCCGAGGACGAGCACGCGGGGCGAGTCTTCCGGGACGTGGTTGCGTCGTTTCATGGTCATCTCCGTGAAATCAGCCTACAGGATTGGCGCGGGCGCGCAGTAGGACGAAAGTTCATGCCGCGCGGGCGGCGGCGCGAAGACCACGCGCCCGCCCAGGAAGTCGATGGCGTCGCGGATCACGCCCGCATCGCGCAGCACGGCCGAGTGGCCCAGGCCGCGCGTGCGCACGAAGCGCGCCCCCGGCCAGGCGCGGGCGATCGCGAGCCCCGCCTCCACGCGCACGTCGCGGTCGTCCTCGTCGTGGATGACGAGCGCGGGCGACCGGAGCGAGGCCACCCCGCGCGGCAGCTCGATGTCGCGCCAGGGAAGGCCCAGGCGTTGCTCGATATACGCCTGCATGCGCGCACGCATCGACTCGGAAAGGCCATGGTGGCGCGCGAAGTGGGCCGAGTAGGCCACCAGCGAGGCGGGCGGCGCGATGAGGACGCCGGGCAGGCGCCGGCCCGATTCGCGCAGGAACACCGGCACGGCGGCGCCCCCGAGCGAATGCCCGACGAGGCCTGCCATTTCGATGCCCTGCGCCTGGAGCGCGCCGACCACGGTCGCCGCTTTGCTGCGCCAGGCCCACCAGGCGCGCTTCCTGGCCTTCGCTGCGGCGCCGTGCCTGGCTGGTCAGGAAGGTCGTCGCCCGCCAGCCCGCGGCCACGAGCGCCGGCACGAAGGCATGGAATTGCGCGGCCCGGCCGCCCCAGGCCGTGCGAGAGGACGACGGCCGGCCGGCCTTCCTCGCCGAAGCGCCAGGCCGCGAGGCGCGTGCCCGCCGCCGTCACCACGAAGCCGCGGCCCTGCGCGAGTAAGTCGGCGTCGCGCTGGCGGTGCCGCACCGGCGGCGGGGTGAGGAATCGCTTCGCGGCCTCTTCCACCGCACGCGCGGGAGAGACGAAAGCGGCCCACTGCAGGCTCGCGCGGGCTGACAAGGCCGCCAGCGAGGAACGAACGATCGTGCTATTAACGGACAAGGCGAGGGACATGGAGCCTCCTTCAGCGAATGGGGTCAGTTCCGGGAAGCAGCCGGCGCGCCCGCGGGCGGGGCGCCATGGGACACGAGCAGCCGGTCGAAGGCCGCCTGGGCGCGGATCGAAGCCCCCGCGTCGCCGAACAGCCGGGCCGTCTGGTAGTACGCGAGCACGATGCCGAACATCTCGAACGTGACCTGCGCCGCGTCGGTGCCGGCGCGAAGCTCGCCGGTCTCGACGGCCATCTGCACGGTCTTCGTGAGTTCGCGGGCGAGCGAACGCTGGCGCTCGACCACGGCCTCGCGCATCGGGCCGGGCTGGTCGTCATACTCCGCCGAGGCGGCCTGGATGGGGCAGCCGCCGCGCAGCCGGGCGCGCTCGGGCCAGCCGATCCAGCGCCCGAAGAGCGCGCGCAGGCGCGGCAGGCCCCGCGGCGCCTTGAGGGCGGGCAGGAACACCTCCTCGGTGAAGCGGCGCGCCGCCTCGTCCAGCGCGGCCACCTGCAACTCCGTGCGCGAGCCGAAGTGGGCGAACAGGCCGCTCTTGGACAGCCCCGTGCGCTCGGCCAGCGTGCCGATCGTGAGCGACTCGAACCCGGCCTCGCTCGCCTGCTGCACGGCGGCATCGAGGATCTGGGCTCGGGTCTCTTCCCCCTTGCGGGACTTGAGGGCGGGCGGGTTCATGGGCGCAGATTAGTACGACCGTTCGTTTCCTGTCAACCCCCCCGGTCCCGCTTTGGTCCCATGCCCGCAGCCCCCTTGCGCTATCGCAAGTCCGGCTCCGGCTGATTGCCTAGCTCGGCTGATTGCCTAGCTTGGCAGGTGGGGGGAGTACGCCGCAAAGCCCAAGGAAGGGCTGACCGTGCATCGCAGCTGGGCCATTTTCGACCGGTACCCGCGCTGGGTTGCCTACGCCTGCGCGGCCGCGCTCACGCTCCTCACCCTGGGCCTGCGCCTGGCGATCGGCGCGGACCACTTCCCGCTCATCGTCGTGTTCCTGCTGCCGCTCATGGCGACGGGCTTCCTCGCCGGCCTGGGGCCCGCGCTCGCGGCGACGGCCCTGTCGTTCATCGTCGCCGACACCTTCCTCGTGCAGGCGCGGGCGGCGGGCGGCGTCCGGGAGAACGAGGACCTGAACCGGCTGCTCTGGCTCGCGTGCTCGGGCCTCGCGATCTCCGTCATGAGCGGGGCGTTCCACCGGGCCCGCCGGGAAGCCGACGCCGCGCACGTCGCCCGGGAGCAGGCCCGCGAGCGCCTGCGCGAAGAGCACGAGCGGCTCTCGGTGGCCTTCCACGACAGCCCCGTCTCGATGGCGATCCTGCGCAGCGCCGACGGCCGCATCGTCGAGCACAACGAGGCCTTCGTGCAGTTGCACGGCTACAGCCGCGAGGAGATCGCCGCGGGCCAGGTGCGCGTGCCCGACCTGTTCGCCTCGCCCGCCGAAGTCGAGGGATTCCGGTCCCGCCTCGCGGCGCAAGGCAGCGTGCGCGGCGAATTCGTCCGCTTCCGCCGCAAGGACGGCAGCACGGGCGAGGGGCTGTTCTCGCTGCGCGCCATCGTGCTGCACGGCAAGCCCCACGCGATCGGCCTGCTGTCGGACGTTTCCGAATCACGGCGCCTCGCCCGCGACATGCGCGAGATCGAGGCGCGCCAGTCCGTGCTCTATCGCTCCAGCCCGCTCGCCATCCTGCTCTCGCGCCTGCGCGACGGCGTGCTGATCGACTGCAACGACGCGGCGCTGCGCATGGGGGGTGTCGAGCGCTCGAGCATCCTGGGAAAGACCGCGATCGAGCTGGGGGTGTGGGCGGGCGAGGAGCGGGCGCTGATGGTGGAGCGGCTGCTGCGCGAGGGCAGCATCCGGGACCACGAGATGCGCTTCACCCGGGCCGACGGCACGCGGCTCGACCTGCTCTACTTCGCCGAGCTCGTACGACCACCAGCTGCACCTGGAGCACATGGTGGAGGACCGCACCCAGGCCCTGAGCCTCGCCGCGAGCGTCTTCCGCGAGGCGGCCGAGGCGATCTTCATCACCGACCCGCAGACGACCATCGTCGACGTGAACGCCGCCTTCACGCAGGTGACCGGCTTCGCGCGCGAGGACGCCGTGGGCCGCACGCCGGCGCTGCTGCACTCGGGCCACCAGGACGCCTCGTTCTACGAGCGGATGTGGAAGGCGATCGAGTCGACGGGGCACTGGCACGGCGAGATCTGGAACCGGCGCAAGGACGGCGCGCTGTTCGCCTGCCGCTCGACCATCACCGCGGTGAAGGACGCCGAGGGCACCCTCACGCACTACATCGGGCTCTTCTCCGACATCACCGAGCGGCGCCTGGAGATGGAGGCCATCGAGCACCAGGCCCACTTCGACGCGCTCACCCAGCTGCCCAACCGGCTGCTGCTCGAGGACCGCATGAAGCAGGCCTTCGCGCGCGCGCGGCGCCAGTCGGACCGCGTGGCGGTGTGCTTCCTGGACCTGGACCGCTTCAAGCCCGTGAACGACGAGCACGGCCACATGATGGGCGATCACCTGCTGGTCGAGGTGGCCCACCGCCTGCAGGCGTGCGTGCGCGTGAACGATACGGTCGCGCGCGTGGGCGGCGACGAGTTCGTGCTGCTGCTCACGGACCTGGGCACCGGCGAGGACTGGCGCGAGGTGCTCGAGCGCGTGCTGCGCCACGTGGCCGAGCCCTGCCCGCTGCCGGCCGGGCGCTGGGCGTGCGTGACCGCGAGCATCGGCGTGACCTTCTACCCGCAGGACGAGGGCTCGCCGGACCTGCTGCTGCGCCACGCGGACGAGGCGATGTACGTGGCCAAGCACCGGATGCCCGGCACCATCGTCACCTACCCGGAAGGCATGCCCCGCTTCGCCGTCTAGCGCCCGGCGGCCACGATGCGCTGGAAGGTGACGAGCATGCCCGCCGTCGCCCCCCAGATGAAGCGCCCCTGCCACGGCATGGCCCAGTAGTGGCGCAGCCGCCCCTTGTAGAAGGCGCTCTCGTAGCGGTGGTTGGCGGCATCGAGCAGGAAGGCGAGCGGCACCTCGAAGACGTCGGCGACCTCGTGCGGGTCGGGCGTGTACGTGAGCGGCGGCTCGGCCCAGCCCACCACCGGCCGCACGCGGTAGCCCGTGGAGGTGTGGTAGTCGGGCAGCTCGCCCAGCACCTCGACCG
>JBGAOO010000059.1:0-2571 GCA_044221765.1 Usitatibacteraceae bacterium
GAAGGCGCGTTCCCGGTCAGGATGCGGCGAGCGTGCGCCCGCACGCCACGACGCCGATCCACAGCGCGAGGGAGAGCGCCACCTGCGCGCGCGCGGCGGGCGGCGCCGCGACGCCCGTGTCCCAGGCCTTCACGCCCTGCCAGGGGCCGGTGCGGAAGATCATCGCGTTGATGGCCGCGGCCGCGACGAGCGCCATCTTGAGGACGAACAGGCGGCTCGAGATGAGCTCGCCCGCCTTCGACAGGAACAGCAGGCTCCCGGTCGGCACGATCACGATCACCGCGGCTAAGGTCCATGGCAGGAGCTGCCGCGAAAGCGCCCGCACGGACAGGTGGCGCGAGAGGCCGAGCACGCGCAGGTCGAAGGCGGCGACGGTGGCCACGAGCGTCACGAACCCGAGCGCGTGAAGGGTGCGCACGGCTGGAGCGAGCCAAGGCGAGTCGCGCAGCAAGATGGCGAGCGGCAACGCCTCGAGCGGGTTGGCCGCGTTCACTCGTCGCCCTGGCGCCCGAAGAACTTGATGAGCGTGCGCCTGTCGCGCTTGGTGGGCCGGCCCTTGAAGACGGGCGGGGGCATCGCCTTCACCTCGGCGGCCACCTGCTCGCGCCGGGCGCGGCTGTCGGCCGTTTCCTCGTAGAGCGCCTGCGCCACGCTCGCCGGCCCGCGCCGGGTGGCGACCGCGCGCACGGCGACGACATGCTCGTAGGGCGGGCGCCGGATCGCGAGCGTGTCGCCCGCCTTCACCATCCTCGCCGGCTTGGCGCGCTCGCCGTTCACGCTCACGCGGCCGGCGTCGACCGCCTCCGCCGCGAGCGTGCGCGTCCGGAAGAAGCGCGCGGCGACGAGCCACGAGTCGACGCGGACCTTGGTCGGTTCCGTCATGGGGCGGGCGCCGCCCGGGCGGATGGCGTCATCTCTCGATCGTGACCTTGTGCAGCGCCATGGGGAGCGAGGTGCCGGTGTCGAACTCCGCGCCGGCCTCGACGCCCAGGCGGGCCACGGCCTCGGCGGTGCGCGCGCGGTCGTAGGCGGCGTACATGGCGCCCAGCGCGAAGTCGCGCCCGGAGCCGATCGCCCAGAAGCGGTCGAACTCGAACACCTCGCGCATCGAGTAGACCGCGAAGATCCCCGACGGGTTGGCGAGCATCACCGTCATCTGCGAGGACTCGTAGGGATCGTCGTCCTCCTCCTTGGGATTGAGGAACGCCTCGTCCTTGAGCAGCGGGTGCAGGCGCCGGAACGACTCGTAGATGGCCTCGCGCCCGTGCATCGCGAGGTCGGGGTTCTTGGCGAGCAGGTTCTCCAGCACGAGCTGGTGGGCCGCGCTGCCGGCCACGCCGATGAACGAGTCCCCGTACGTGATCACCTTGTGCGGGCTGCGGTCGTAGTGGGGCGCCAGGCGCGTGGAGCCGAAGGTGGTGAGGGAATCGGCGGCGAGGGCGGCCTCCTTCCCCTTGCGGACGACGACGATGGTGGTCATCGCGCCATTCTAGCCCCGCGCGAGACGAGCGCCACCCCGGCGGCGGAGACGGCGAGGCCCGCCAGGGCGATGGCCGGCAGGCGCTCGTCGAAGAGCAGCCAGGCCATCACCGCCGTCACCGGGGGCGTGAGGAAGAACAGGCTCGACACGCGCGAGGCCTCGCCGTGGCGGATCATCGCGTAGAGCAGGCCGATCGCGCCGAAGGACAGCACGAGCACGAGCCAGCCCAGCGCGAAGGCGAACTGCGGCGTCCACTGCACCACGCGTGTTTCCGTCCAGAGCGCGAGGCCGAAGGTGACGAGCCCGGCCGCGCCGTACTGGACCACGCCGCCGGTGAGCATCGGGATCGCGCCGCCGAAGCGCTTCTGGTAGAGCGTGCCCGCCGTGATGCCCGCGAGCGCGAGAAGGCCCGAGGCGTAGCCCGCCGCGTCCCCGCCCGCGCCGCCCCAGTGGCCCGAGACCACCAGCACCACGCCCGCGAAGCCCAGGGCGATGCCGGCCCATTGCCGCCCGACCAGTCGCTCGCCCAGCAGGGGGCCGGCGGCGAGGGCGGTGAGCACCGGCTGCAGGCCCACGATGAGCGCGATGGTGGCGAGCGGGACGCCGCGCGCGATGGCGCAGAAGACCCCGCCCAGGTAGGCGCCGTGCACGAGCAGGCCGGTGGCCGCGGCATGCGCCACGTCCCGCCCCGAGCGCGGCCACGCCGCGCGCGTGGCGAGCGCCGCGGCGGCCAGGAGCACGACCGCGGCGAGGTAGCGCCACGACAGGAAGGTGAGCGGCTCGGCGAAGGGCCGCCCGAGCCGGCTGCCGATGAAGCCCGTGCTCCACAGGAAGACGAACAGCGCGGGCGCCCAGCGCAGCCACGCGGGCGGGGAGGGGCTCAAGGCGGGACGGGGACGCCGGGGAAGGGGGAGGCGATTCTACCGCGCCGACTGCCGGACCGAGGCGAGGAAGGCCTTGCGTTCCTCGTCGTCGTCGATGTGCTCGGCCAGCTGCAGGTAGAGCTCCTTCAGGTTGCCGGACTTGCCCGCCGCGTCCTTGATCAGCACGCGCGCGAGCGGGCCCACGTAGCTCGCGAGCCGCTTCTCGGC
>JBGAOO010000059.1:2599-18472 GCA_044221765.1 Usitatibacteraceae bacterium
GAGAAGGGCACCCGGGTGCCGGTCGCCTCCGCCGCGCGCGGGGCCGGTGCCTGCGCGGGCGGGATGGTGGACTCGATCCGGCGCAGGCCCTTCATGCGCGCGAGGAACTGGGCGCGATCGTCCGCGTCCTCGATGTTGGTGGCCAGGTGGTCGATGAAGTCCGCGGCGTTCGCGGTGCGGCCCTGGGCCTTGCCCACGAGCACCCGGGCGAGCGGGCCGATGTAGGTGGAGAGCGAGCGCTCGACCTCGGCCAGGCGCTCGGGCGGCAGCGTGAACGTGGCGGCGCCCGGCCCGGTGGCGCGCACGCGCTCCTCGCGCGCGGCCTGCGCGGGGTCCAGCGTGCGCTCGGCCTCGCCCGCCTGGCGCGAGGTCGCGAGGGCCTTGCCCTGGAAGGCCTGCAGGAAAGCCGCGTGGAATTCGCGCGCGCTGGCGTAGCGCTCGTCGGGCTTCTTGCCCAGGGCGCGGGCGAGCACGGCGTCGAACGCGGGGGCGAGCGAGGGCTGCAGCGTCGAGGGCGGGTCGGGCTGCGTCTGCAGCACCTTGTGCATCACCGTGGCGGGCGTGTCGGCCATGAAGGGGCTGCGGCCGGTGAGCAGCTCGTAGAGGATCACGCCCGCGGACCAGATGTCGGCCCGCCCGTCGGCGGGCAGGCCCATGAGCTGCTCGGGCGACATGTGCGTGGGCGTGCCGACCACGGTGCCCACCTGCGTGAGGTTCGAGGTGGCGATGCGCGCGATGCCGAAATCCATCACCTTGAGCTTCATGCCCGGCAGGATCATGAGGTTCGCCGGCTTGATGTCGCGGTGCACGACGCCCTGGCGGTGGGAGTAGTCGAGCGCGGCGAGCAGCTGCTTCATGATCTCGAACACGTCGATGAGGTCGAAGCGGTTGCCCATGCGGAAGAAGTGGCGCAGCTCCTTGCCCTCGACGTACTCCATCACGATGTAGGCGCCGGCGGGGTCCTCGCCGTACTCGTACACGCCGACGATGCAGGGGTGGTTCAGGCGCCCGCCGGCCTGCGCCTCGCGCTTGAAGCGCGCCACGGCGTCCTGCGCCTCGGCGGCGTCCAGGTACTCCTTGAGGATCGTCTTGATCGCGACGCGGCGCTCGATGACCGGGTCGAAACCCTCGTAGACAGTGCCCATCGCACCCTTTCCCAAGGCCCGGGCGATCTTGTACTTGCCGATGTGCTCGGGATGGCCGGCCATGGGGGATGCCTCGGGGCGCGCCTACTTCTCGATCAGCTTGAGCGCCTTCTGCAGGCTGCGGCGCATCCGGTTGAACGAGGTGCCCAGGTTCGCGATCTCGTCCTTGCCCTTGCTCGAGAACTCCTTCACGTCGAAGTCGCCGGTGGAGATGCGGTCGGCGTCGGCCGCCAGGCGCGAGATCGGCCGGATGATCATGAACGAGAGCATGAGGTTCAGCACGATGAAGGAGACCACGAAGATCGCCGCGAGCGAGGCGATGAACGCCTGGAAGGCCTTCTGCGCGTTGCGCTGGGCGAGGGCCATGGGCACCGACACGACCTGCGCGCCGATGATCTCCATGTGCTTCCAGCCGAAGCCGTTGCTCTCGCCGTAGAGCTTGATCATCGAGGCGGGCGCGGCGGCGGGCACGCTGTGGCAGGCGAGGCAGGCCGGGTCCTTGATCTGGATGGGGCGCGCGATGTAGATCATGCGGCCCGAGGGCGTGTTCCGCTCGCCCGTGATCTCGCCCTGGCCGGCGCCGGCGCGGAAGGTGTTCACGATGTCCGCCTCCCATTCCACCGCGCGGTCGCGGGGGTTGGTGGGGTTGAGCGTGGCCTCCTTGTAGGTGAAGTCCGGGTACTTCGTGCGCAGCGTGTTGAAGGTCTCGGTCGCGGCGAAGGCCGGGACCGTCTGCGGCAGGAAGATCTCCGCGAGCTTCTCCTCCAGGTGGGGCTTCACCTGCTTCACGGTGTAGCCGCGGATGGAGAGCGCCGCCTCCATCATGAGGCCCGCGCTTCGCAGCACCTCGTCCTTGGCGTTCTCCTGCAGGAGGCGGTAGGAGACCGCCGCCGAGACGGCGATGCCCGCCGCGAACACGAGCGTGAGCACGATGTTGAACTTGAGTCGCAGGCCCATGGATTACCCCCGTTTTTATGTTGGCCGTACCCCGGCTTCCCGGCCGGGCAAACTCGCACTACGCGGCATACTATCGACTGGATTCAATCCTGTCTCCGACCCGACCGTGAACCTCGCCCTCTGGCTGCAGCGACTGGCCGGCACCGACCCGGGGCGCACGGCCGTCTTCCGCGGCGCCGACCCGTGGAAGAGCTACGGCCGCCTGGCCGCCGACGCCGCGGCCCTCGCCGGCGCCCTTTCCGGCCGCCTGGGCCTCGCCCCGGGCGAGCGCGTGGTCCTGCTCATGGCCAACGACCCGGCCTATCCCGAGGTGCTGCTGGGCGCCTGGTGGGCGGGCCTCGCCTGCGTGCCGGTGAACGCGAAGCTCCACCCGAAGGAGGTGGCCTGGATCCTCGAGGATTCGGGCGCGAAGGCGGTCTTCGCCACGGTCGACTGGGAGGCGGGCCTCGGGGAGGCGATGGGCGGCCTCGCGCATCCGCCCCGCGTCTTCCTCGCGGGCAGCCCGGCCTACCGGGACCTGCTCGCCGGGCCGGCGCAGCCGCCCGTCCCGGTGGCCGACGGGGACCTCGCCTGGCTCTTCTACACCAGCGGCACGACGGGCCGGCCCAAGGGCGCGATGCTCTCGCACGCGAACCTGCGGGCGATGGCACAGGGCTTCCTCACCGACGTGGAGGCCGTGGACCCGGGCGACACGTTGCTGCACGCGGCGCCGATGTCGCACGGCTCGGGCCTCTACCTGGTGCCCTACCTGCTCGCCGGGGCGGCGCAGGTGGTGCCCGAATCGGGCGGCTTCGATCCCGCCGAGGTCTTCGCGCTGCTTCGCCGGCACCGCGGCGTCGGCATGTTCTGCGCGCCCACCATCGTGAGGCGGCTCGTCGAGCATGCCGCCGCGCGCGATGGCGATTGCGGCGGGCTGCGCAGCATCGTCTACGGCGGCGGGCCCATGTACGTGGCCGACCTGCTGCGCGCGCTCGAGGTGATCGGCCCGCGCTTCGCGCAGATCTACGGGCAGGGTGAGAGCCCCATGACCATCACCGTGCTCGCGCGCCGCCACGTGAGCGACCTGGCGCATCCGCGCCACCGCGAGCGCATCGCCTCGGTGGGCGTGCCGCAGAGCGCGGTCGAGGTGGCCGTGCGCGGCGAGGCGGGCGAGGACCTGCCGCCGGGCGAGGTGGGCGAGGTGTGCGTGCGCGGCGCCGTGGTGATGTCCGGCTACTGGCGCAATCCCGAGGCGAGCGCGAAGGCGCTGCGCGGGGGCTGGCTGTGGACGGGCGACCTGGGCGCCTTCGACGCCGAGGGCTTCCTCACCCTCAAGGACCGCAGCAAGGACCTCATCATCAGCGGCGGCTCGAACGTCTACCCGCGCGAGGTCGAGGAGGTGCTGCTCGCGCACCCGGGCGTGGCCGAGGCCTGCGTGGTGGGCCGGGCCGATCCCGAGTGGGGCGAGGCGGTCGTCGCCTTCGTGGTGGCGCGCGCCAACGCGCCGTCGGCCGCGGACCTGGACGCGCACTGCCTCGCCTCGATCGCGCGCTTCAATCGCCCGAAGGAATACCGGTTCGTCGCGCAGCTGCCGAAGAACAACTACGGCAAGGTGCTCAAGACCGCGCTGCGCGCGAGCCTCGAGCGCGGGGACTGACGGGCGTCGCCCGCCGGCTCAGGAAACCGTGGCCGGGGCCTGCAGCCAGGCGCCCAGGGACTCGGCCATCGCCGCGCCGTTGGTCATGCAGTCGCACACGGACACCCCGCCGCGGTAGTTGGCGCAGAAGCGAAGGCCCGGCAGCGCCTGCTCGGCCTGCGCCACGCGCTTCATGCGCTCGAGGTGTCCCACCTCGTACTGCGGGATGGCCCGCGCCCAGCGCGTGATGACGTGCCACTGGGCGGGCGCGCGGGCGCCGAGGAGCTTGCGGTGCTCGGCCGAGACGGTCTCGGTGATGGTGGCGTCGTCGGCCACGGCGAGCTGCGGGTTGCGCCGGCCGCCCACGAAGGTGGTGAGCACCGTCATGCCCTGGGGCGCGCGGTTCTCGAACATGGTGCTGGTGAAGAGGGTGCCCAGGAAGGCGCGGTTCTCCACGCGCGGGGCGAGGACGCCGAACCCGTCGAGCGCATGGCCCACGTCCTGGCGGCGGTAGGCGCTCGCCACGATGCTCACCGCCGGGTAGTCGATCTCCTGCAGCGAGCGCGTGAGGTCGGGGGCGAGCGGGTAGACGAGCCGCGCCGCCTCGGCCGCGGGCACGGCGAGCAGCACCGCGCGCGCCCGGCGCGTGAACGTCGCGCCGCGCTGGTCGAAGGCGACGCTGTAGAGGCCGTCCTCGCCGCGCGAGAGCGACATCGCGCGCGCCTCGAGCGTGATGCGCTCGATGCCCAGCGCGAGCGCGTCGGTGAGCGTCTGCATCCCGTTGGCGAACGAGAAGCTCTTGGCGGCGTTCTTCGCGGTCTCCGCGCGCTTCTTGCGCTCGCGGGCGCCCAGGGCAGCCCCGAGCAGCAGGCTGCCGTAGCGCTGCTCGAGCGCGTGCAGCTTCGGGAAGGCCGCGGGCACCGAAAGCCGCTCGGGGTCTCCCGCGTAGATGCCCGCGACGAAGGGCTCGATCGCGTAGTCGAGGAACTCGCGCCCCAGGCGGCGGCGCACGAAATGCGCGATCACTTCCTCCTCGCCGGCCGGCTGGCGCGAGATGAAGGGCTCGAGGGCGAGGCGCAGCTTGGCGCCGAGGGAGAAGAGCGAGGTGGAGAGGAAGGCGCCGCCCGAGGTGGGCAGGGGGACCAGCTGCCCGTCCTTCACCACGAAGCGGTTGTTCGCGGCCTCGCTCGCGTCGCGGCGCTGGTCGAGGATGCCCGCGGCCTTCAGCAGCTCGTTGATCTTCGGCGAGGTGTCCATCGCGCTGTTGGCGCCGGTCTCGTACAGGATGCCGTCCTTGCGGATGGACCCGATCACGCCGCCGGGCTTCGCGCCCGCGTCGAGCACCTCGACGACGAGACCGCGCCTGGCCAGGCCGAAGGCGGCCGACAGTCCCGATACGCCGGCGCCGACGACCAGAACGTCGAGCCCGGCTGCTTGGTTGTCCATGGCGTTGCTTTCCATTGCAGATCCGATCCGTTCTTTTTAGGCCAACGCCGAGGGCCGCGGTTGATTCGCGTCAAGCCACCGGGCCCGGTGGGGCGCGGCATAATGGCACCATGGTCCTACAAGAATCGCTTTTCCCCGGTTTTCGCGTCGAAAAACTGGATTCGGCGGGCGTTTCCATCCACGCGGTGATCGGCGGCAAGGGACCGGCGCTGCTGCTGCTGCACGGGTATCCGCAGACCCACGCGATCTGGCACAAGCTCGCCCCTCGCCTGGCCGAGCGCTTCACCGTCGTCGCCACGGACCTGCGCGGCTACGGCGATTCCGGCAAGCCGCCCACCGATGCGAAGCATGCGCCCTATTCCAAGCGCGAGATGGCGCGCGACCAGGTGCTCGCCATGCGCGCGCTCGGCTTCGAGCGCTTCCACCTCGCCGGCCACGACCGCGGCGGCCGCGTGGCGCACCGGCTGGCCGCGGACCACCCGCAGGCCGTGACGAAGCTCGCGCTGCTCGACATCGCGCCCACGCTCGCGATGTACGAGCAGACGGACATGGCCTTCGCGAGCGCCTACTGGCACTGGTTCTTCCTCATCCAGCGCGCGCCCATCCCCGAGTCGATCATCGGCGCCGACCCCGAGAACTACCTGCGCCGCAAGATGGGCGGGCGAAGCGTCGGCGAGGACCCGTTCGATCCGCGCGCGTGGGCCGAGTACGTGCGCTGCTTCACGCCCGAGGGGATCCACGGCAGCTGCGAGGACTACCGCGCCGCCGCGACGATCGACCTCGAGCACGACCGCGCCGACCGCGACGCGGGCGCGAAGCTCGCCTGCCCGCTGCTCGCGCTCTGGGGCGGCAGCGGCGTCATCGAGCGCTGCTTCGACGCGATCGCGGAGTGGAAGCGCGTCGCGATGGACGTGCGAGGCCGCGCGCTTCCCGCGGGACACTACCTGCCGGAGGAGGTCCCCGATCTCGTCGCGGCCGAGTTCGAAACCTTCTTCGGAGACTGACCATGAAGACCTACAGGATCGCGACCATCCCGGGCGACGGCATCGGCAACGAAGTGCTGCCCGAGGGCGTGCGCGTGCTCGAGGCGGCCGGGCGCAAGTTCGGCATCGGCTTCCAGTGGGACGAGAAGCCCTGGAGCTGCGAGTACTACAAGAAGCACGGCCGCATGATGCCCGAGGACGGCCTGGCGCAGATCCGCCACCACGACTCGATCTACCTGGGCGCCGTCGGCTTTCCCGGCGTGCCCGACCACGTCTCGCTCTGGGGGCTGCTCGTGCCCATCCGCCGCGAGTTCCAGCAGTACGTGAACCTGAGGCCCGTGCGCCTCATGCCCGGCGTGCGCAGCCCGCTGGCCGACCGGAAGCCCGGCGACATCGACTTCTGGGTGGTGCGCGAGAACAACGAGGGCGAGTACTCGTCGATGGGCGGGCGCATGTACGCCGGCACGGAGAACGAGTTCGTCACGCAGCTCTCGGTGTTCTCCAAGCGCGGCACGGACCGGATCATGCGCTACGCCTTCGAGCTGGCGATGAAGCGCCCGAGGAAGCACGTGACCTCCGCGACCAAGTCCAACGGCATCGCGATCACCATGCCGTACTGGGACGAGCGCTTCAGGGCGATCTCGGCGGAGTACCCGCAGGTGAAGACCTCGCAGTACCACGTCGACATCCTCACGGCCCACTTCGTGCAGCACCCCGACTGGTTCGACGTGGTGGTGGGCTCGAACCTCTTCGGCGACATCCTCTCGGACCTGGGGCCCGCCTGCACGGGCACCATCGGCATCGCGCCCGGCGCGAACATCAATCCCGAGCGCGAGTTCCCCTCTTGCTTCGAGCCGGTGCACGGCAGCGCGCCGGACATCGCGGGCAAGGGCATCGCGAACCCCATCGGGCAGATCTGGTCCGGCGCGATGATGCTCGAGCACCTGGGCCACCGCGACGCGGCCGACGGCATCGTGAAGGCGATCGAGGCGGTGCTCACCGACGGGCCGCGCACGCGCGACATGGGCGGCACCGCGAGCACCGTCGAGGTCGGCGAGGCGATCGCTCAAGCGCTCTAGGCGCGCTCTCCGAGGCCTTTGCCCCGGCGCCCGGCCGGCCCGGCGGACCCCGCCTCGCCCGCGTCATGGATATTTGGCGCGGAAGTCGGTATACATTGGCACCGAGAGCCCGAAAAGGGCCGTCGACAATTTTCGAGGAGAGCTTCATGAAGCGACGCGATTTCCTGGCCGTCGGCGGCGCGATGGCCGCCAGCCTCGCCCTGCCCGCCCGCGCGGCCTATCCCGACAAGCCCGTGCGGCTCATCATCCCCTTCGCCCCGGGCGGCGAGTCGGATGTCGGCGCCCGCTTCCAGCAAGGCGTCTTCCGCCGCAAGTTCGGCCAGGAGCTCGTCATCGAGTCCAAGCCCGGCGCCGGCGGCGCGCTCGCCTGGAGCTCGCTCAATACCTTCGCCGGCGACGGCTACACGATCATGGGCACCAACCTGCCGCACCTGGTGCTCCAGCCCCTCGAGGGCAACGTCCAGTACAAGACGGACGACATCGTGAACGTGCACTTCTACCAGTACACGCCCGACGCGATCGTGGTGCGCAACGAAAGCCCGTTCAAGACCTACCAGGACCTCGTGAAGGCCTGCCGGGAGGACGGCGAGAAGGTCACCTTCGCCGGCTCCGGGCTCAACGGCGCCAACCACCTGGCGCACACGCGCCTGTCCAAGTTCATGGGCACGAAGACCACCTACGTGCCGTTCAAGGGCACGGGCGACCTGGTCGCCTCGCTCATCGGCGGGCACGTCTCGGCCGCCATGTCCTACAACACGCTCGCGCTGATCCAGAAGTCCAAGGTGCGCCTGCTGGGCGTGGCCTCGGAGAAGCGCCTGGCGCAGTTCCCCGACGTGCCCACGTTCCGCGAGCTCGGGATGGACTGGGTGGACGGGGCCTACCGCGGCTGCGGCGTGCCCAAGAGCACGCCCGAGGACATCCGGAAGCGAGTCTCGGACATCTTCTCGGAGATCAACCGGGACCCGGAGTTCAAGCGGCAGATGTCCGAGGGCGGCTTCGAGCTGATCGACGTCACCTACGACAAGATGGCCGCGTTCATGGCCGAGCGCGCGAAGGCCTACATGGACGGCGCGCGGCTGATGGGCCTGGCGAAGTAGGGCCCGATTGCCGCGGCGCAGCAGGACATCGCCGGCTGCCCCGAATATACTCAGCGGACAATCCGGGCTTGCTCACGGCCCGGGAGACGATTCCAAGCACCACAAGAGGAGGCGCCGGCCCCACGCCGGTGACAGCGCATGAAGCATCTGATCTCCAACCCCCGCGACTTCTGGTCGGGGGTGATGTTCGCCGTACTGGGTGCCGGGTTCGCCGGCATCGCCTTCACTTACAAGCTCGGCACCGCGGCCCGCATGGGCCGGGTTTCTTCCCCCTTCTTCCTGGGCCTCATCCTCGCCGCCATCGGCGTGGCGATCATCCTGGCCTCGCTCAAGACCAAGGGCCCCAAGGTGGACAAGTTCAACTGGGTGCCGCTCTTCTGGGTGCTCAGCTCCATCTGCGCGTTCGGCCTGCTGCTCAAGCTCACCGGCGTGCTGGTGGCGGGCGTCATGCTGGTGATCGGCGCGAGCTACGGCGGCCCCGAGCACAAGGTTCCGCGAGGCGCTCTTCCTCGCGATCGCGCTCACGGTGTTCTGTGCCGCGGTGTTCGTCGGCGGGCTCAAGCTGCCCATCCCGATGTGCCGGGCTTCGAGTTCTTCGAGAAGTTCTCCCTTTGCCGCGTCTGAGGTCCCCATGGAACTCCTGAACAACCTCAGCCTGGGCTTCGGCGTCGCCCTCGCGGGCACGAACATCCTCTACTGCCTGGTCGGCGTCATCCTGGGCACGCTGGTCGGCGTGCTCCCAGGCATCGGCGGTGGCCACCATCGCGATGCTGCTGCCCGCGACGTTCGCGCTGCCGCCGGTGTCCGCGCTCATCATGCTCGCGGGCATCTACTACGGCACCCAGTACGGCGGTTCGACCACCGCCATCCTGGTGAACCTGCCCGGGGAGGTGAGTAGCGTGGTCCTTGCCTGGACGGCTACCAGATGGCCCGCAACGGCCAGGCTGGCAAGGCGCTCGGCATCGCCGCGCTGGGCTCCTTCTTCGCCGGCTCGGTGGCCACCTTCCTCATCGCCGCCTTCGCCCCGCCCTGGCGGGTGGCGCTTCCAAGTTTAAGCCCCGCGGACTACTTCTCGCTCATGGTGCTGGGCCTGCTCGCGGCGGTGGTGCTCGCGCACGGCTCGCTCATCAAGGCGATCGGCATGATCCTGCTGGGCCTGCTCATCGGCCTCATCGGCACGGACGTGAACTCGGGCGTGGCGCGCTACAACTTCGGCATGGCCGAGCTCATCGACGGCGTGGGCATCGGCCCCATCGCCATGGGCGTGTTCGGCTTCGGCGAGATCATCCGCAACCTGGACAGCGGCGGCGAGAAGCGCGAGGTGTTCCTCGGCGCGTAGACCTGCTGCCCAGCTGGTCGGACATCAAGACGGCCTTCCCGGCCGTGTGCCGCGGCACGGCGCTCGGCTCCTTCCTGGGCGTGCTGCCCGGCGGCGACGGTGCTGAGCGCCTTCCTCCGCCTACGCTGGAGAAGAAGCTCTCCAAGACCCCGGAGAAATTCGGCAAGGGCATCATCCAGGGCGTGGCCGCTCCCGAGGCGGCCAACAACGCGGCGGCTCAGACCTCCTTCATCCCGCTGCGCACCCTGGGCATCCCGTCCGGCGGTGATGGCCGCTCATGATCGGCGCGATGATCATCACGGCGTCAGCCCGGCCCCCCAGATCATGACGGCCAAGCCGGACCTCTTCTGGGGGATGATCGCCTCGATGTGGGTGGGCAACTTCCTGCTCGTGGTGCTCAACCTGCCGATGATCGGGGTGTGGGTGAAGCTGCTCACGGTGCCCCACGCCTGCTCTACCCGGCGATCCTCATCTTCTGCTGCTGCATCACGGTGTACTCGTCCAGCACGCCTGGATGGACGTGCTGCTCGCCGCTCTTCGGCTTCATCGGCTACCTCTTCGCCAAGCTCGACTGCGAGGCCGCGCCCCTGCTGCTGGGCTTCGTGCTCGGCCCGATGATGGAGGAGAACCTCAGGCGCGCGCTGCTGCTCTCCCGGGGCGACCCGGCCGTCTTCATCGGCGCGCCCGATCAGCGCCACGCTGCTCGTGATGTGCTTCATCCTGCTCGTGATCGTGATGGCTCCCGCGGTGCGCAAGAAGCGCGAGGAAGCCTTCGTCGAGGTCGAACCCGCCGGCGGCACCCATCGCGCGAGCAGCGTGGCGAGCGCCGCCAGGTCCAGCACCTCGCGATCGGGGGCGACGCCCAGCCTTTCCGCAGGCGCCTTCGCCAGTTCACCCAGTAGACCGTGAAGCCGACCGTCTTGGCGCCGGCGGCATCCATCCGTTCGGAGACACGAAGCCGATGCGTGCCGCGGGCTCGCCCAGTTGCGCGGTCGCGAGCGCGTAGACGCGGGGATCGGGCTTGAACACGCCCGCCTCGTGCACCTGATCACGCGTTCGCCGAAGAAGACCCGCAGGTCGTTGTGGTCGACCACGGCGTCCAGCATGTCCGGGTGGCCGTTGGAGAGGATCGCGAGCGTGCGCCCGGCGGCCAGCCGCTCGAGCGCGGCGCGCACCTCGGGGAAGGGCGCCAGCTCGCGGTAGGCCCGCAGGAGGCGGTGCGCGCCTGCGGGTGCGCCGGCAGGGCGAGTCGAGCGCCCAGTCGAGCGCGGCTTCCGTGACGGCCCCGAAGTCGTCGTAGCGTCCCATGAGGCTTCGCAGCCAGGTGTATTCGAGCCGCTTGGTGCGCCAGGCCTGCGAAGGCGCGGCGCCGCGCTCGGGGAGAATGCGCCTCGGCCAGGCGCGTCACCGAATGGACGTCGAACAGCGTGCCGTAGGCGTCGAAGACGAGGGCTGGCGGACCTTTCATCGGGCACTCTCCCGCGCCGGCCCCCGCGCGGACGGCGGGCCCCGGGGCGCATAAACGCTTGTGACTCCGGCGTCGGGGCCGGAGCGTGCATCCGCGACTGCCGCCGATGCTACCATTCCCTTCAATCGCTTCCACCGGATTCCCCGCCATGCCGACCCGCCTCGCCGCGCTGCTCGCGGCCCTCGCCTGCGCATCCCTGCCCCTGCACGCCCAGTACCCCAACAAGCCCGTGAAGATCGTCGTGCCGTTCCCGGCCGGCGGGCCCACGGACGTGCTCACGCGCGCGCTCGCCGACAAGCTCGGCGCCGCGATGGGTCAGCCGCTGGTGGTCGAGAACAAGCCCGGCGCCGGCGGGGCGATCGGCGCGGATTTCGTGGCCAAGAGCGCGCCCGACGGCTACACGCTCGTCATGGCGACCACGAGCACGCACTCGATCGGCCCGTACCTCGCGAAGCTCCCCTACGACCCGGAGAAGGACTTCACGCCCATCGTGTGGGTGGGCAACGCGACCAACGTGCTGGTGGTGAACAACCAGCTGCCCGCGAACTCGGTGAAGGAGCTCATCGACCTGGCGAAGAAGGAACCGGGCAAGCTCAACTACGCCACCAGCGGCATCGGGACGGTGGTGCACCTCACCAGCGAGCTGTTCGCCTCGATGGCCGGCGTGAAGCTCACGCACGTTCCCTACAAGGGGGTGCAGCAGTCCGTGCCCGACCTCATCTCGGGCCAGGTGTCGATCCTCTTCGACAACATCATGACCGCGCAGCCGCACATCAAGGCGGGCAAGGTGAAGGCGCTCGCGATCTCGTCCCCGAAGCGCTCCCCGCTCGTGCCCGACATCCCGACCGTCGCGGAATCGGGGCTGCCCGGCTTCTCGAGCGTCACGTGGTTCGGCCTGCTCGGCCCGGCCAACACGCCGCGGGCCGTGGTCGAGCGCGTGAACGCGGAGCTCAACAAGGCGCTGCAGCTGCCGGAGATCCAGGCGCGCTTCGTGCAGATGGGTTTCGAGCCCGCCGGCGGCACCGCCGCCGAGTTCGCCGCGACGATCCGCCGCGACGCGCAGAAGTGGTCGAAGGTCATCCAGGACGCCCACGTCAAGCCCGAATAACCGTCCTCACCGGAACCCACGCCCATGTTTTCCTGGAACTTCCCGTATCCCTCGCAGCGCATGCCCGTGCTGGCGAAGAACGTGGTCGCCACCTCGCAGCCGCTCGCGGCGCAGGCCGGCCTGCAGGCGCTCGCCCGGGGCGGCAACGCGGTCGACGCCGCGCTCGCCGCCGCCATCACGCTCACGGTCGTCGAGCCCACCTCCAACGGCATCGGCTCGGACGCGTTCGCGATCCTCTGGGATGGCGAGAAGCTCGTCGGCCTGAACGCCTCGGGCCGCGCGCCGGCCGGCTGGACGCCGGAGCGCTTCAAGGGGCGCTCGGCGATGCCCACCCTCGGCTGGGACTGCGTGACCGTGCCGGGCTGCGTCTCGGCCTGGGTCGCATTGTCGCAGCGCTACGGGAGGCTTCCTTTCCGCGAGCTGTTCCAGGAGGCGATCCGCTACGCGCGCGACGGCTTCATGGTCTCGCCGATCACCGCGATGAACTGGGCGCGCCAGGCGCCGAACTTCAAGGGCTTCTCGGAGTTCGCGTGGACCTTCCTGCCCAAGGACCGCGCGCCCTACCCGGGGGAGAAGTTCTACTGCCCGCAGCAGGCCGAGACGCTCGAGGAGATCGCGGCCACCAAGGGCGAGAGCTTCTACCGCGGCAAGCTCGCCGAGCGCATCGCCCTCGCCTCCGGCGCGGACGACGGCGCGCACACGATGGAGGACTTCGCCGCGCACCGCTGCGACTGGGTGGAGCCGCTCTCGATCGACTACCGCGGCTACCGCCTGCACGAGATCCCCCCCAACGGGCAGGGCATCGTCGCGCTCATGGCGCTCGGGATGCTGCGCCACCACGACCTGGCCGCGCTGCCGGCCGACGGCGCCGACAGCCTGCACCTGCAGATCGAGGCGATGAAGCTCGCCTTCGCCGACGCCTACCGCTACGTGTCGGATCCCGCGACGATGGAGTTCGACGCGAAGCTCCTGCTGGAGGCCGGCTACCTCGAGAGCCGCGCGAAGGCCATCGACATGAAGAAGGCCCAGGACCACGCGCCGGGCGAGCCGCGAGAGGGCGGCACGATCTACCTCACCACCGCGGACGCGAGCGGGATGATGGTTTCGTACATCCAGTCCAACTACAAGGGCTTCGGCTCCGGCGTCGTCGTGCCCGGCACGGGCATCTCGATGCAGAACCGCGGCGCGGGCTTCGTGCTGAAGCCGGGGCATCCGAACGAGGTGGGGCCGGGCAAGCGCCCGTTCCAGACGATCATCCCCGGCTTCCTCACGCGAGGCGGCGAGCCGGTGATGAGCTTCGGCGTGATGGGCGGCCACATGCAGCCGCAGGGCCACGCGCAGGTGGTCACGCGCATCGTGGACTACCAGCAGAACCCGCAGTCCGCCTCGGACGGGCCGCGCTGGATCGTGAACGCCGATTTCACCGTGAGCTTCGAGGCGGAGCGTTTCGCGCCCGGCGTGCTCGACGAGCTGCGCGCGCGCGGCCACCGCATCGTCCCGGCCGAGTCGACGATGTTCGCCTTCGGCGGCGCCCAGCTCATCTGGAAGCTGGACGACGGCTACTGCGCCGCCTCCGACCATCGCAAGGACGGCGGGGCGGTCGGCTTCTAGGCGCGGCCGGCCCGGCGGTTCTGCCGGCGCCCTCCAGCTCCACCGTCCGCCTCGCGGGAATCGCCTCGGGCCGCCAGCGCCGCGCGGCCTCCCGGAGCATGCGCGCCGGCTCGCCCGCGGGCGGCACGTCCTGGCCGAGGAAGCGCAGCGCCCTTTCGATGAGCCGGTTGCCCTCGGCCGGGTCGATCGCGGGCGCGAGCGTCTGCTTGGAGAGCTTCTCGCCGCCGCGCGTGGCCACCGGCACGTGCAGGTAGCGGGGCGTGGGCAGGCCCAGCGCGCGCTGCAGGGCGATCTGCCGGGGCGTGGAGTCGAGCAGGTCCGCACCGCGCACCACGTCGGTCACGCCGAGGAGCGCGTCGTCCACCACCACCGCGAGCTGGTAGGCGAAGAGGCCGTCGCGACGGCGCACCACGAAGTCGCCGATGTCCCGAGCGAGATCCTGCGAGAGCGGACCCTGCACGCGGTCGACGAAGGCCACGGGTTCGTGGTTCGTCACGAGGCGGTCCGCGCCGGGCGTGCCGAGCGGCAGGCGGGCGGCCCGGCAGGTGCCCGGGTAGACGACGCCGTCCAGGCCGTGGAGGCCGGAATCGGCGATCTCGCGGCGCGAGCAGCGGCAGCGGTAGACGAGCTCGCGCGCGCGCAGGCGCGAGATCGCATCCTCGTAGCGCGAGGCGCGCTGGGACTGGCGCACGATCGGCCCGTCCCAGGCGAGGCCGAGCGTGCGCAGCGCACCGACGATCGCCTCCTCGGCGCCGGGCACGGTGCGCGGGGCGTCGACGTCCTCGATCCGCAGGTGCCACTCGCCGCCGGCGGCGCGCGCATCCACCCAGCTCGCGACCGCGGCCACCAGGGAACCGAAATGCAGCGGTCCCGTGGGAGAGGGGGCGAAGCGCCCGACGTAGCTCGCCAGGGTCATGACAGGAGGGAGGCGGCCACGAGCGGGTCCTCCAGGCGCTTGAGGAACCACTTCGCCGCCTTGCCGATCGTGCCCGGCCGCCAGGCGACGACCATCTCGCCGCCGGGCCGCGGCGCCTGCGGCTCGAGGATCGCGAGCCGGCCGGCCCAGGCCTCGCGCTCGGCGATCCAGCGCGGCAGCCAGCCCACGCCCAGGCCCGCCACGTGCGCGGCCACTTTCTCCTCGAGCGTGGCGACGGTGAGCACGTCCTGCCCCGAGAGCAGGCCCACGGTGCGCGGCGGCAGCAGGCGCGAGCTGTCGGCAATGCTGATGGCCCGGTGCCGCACGAGCTGCGCCTCGGTAATGGGCCCGGGCTCCTTCGCCAGCGCGTGGAAGGGCGCCGCCACGAGCGCGAGCTCCACCCGGCCCAGCGGCCGCGCCGTCCAGGCCGTGCCCGCCGGGGAGTCTCCGCTCGCGCCGATGGCGAGGTCCGCGCGGCCGGAGGCGAGGGCGTCCCAGGTGCCGCCGAGCACCTCGTGCAGCAGCCTCAGGCGCGTGCCCGAGTTCTGCTCGTAGAACTCGGCGACGACGCCATAGAGCTTCTCCAGGCCGATCACGGTATCGACGGCGATGCGCAGTTGCGACTCCCATCCCTTGGCGACCTGCCGCACCCGGCATTCGAGGTCGGCGGCCGCGCGCAGCAGGTGCCGGCCCTCGTCCAGCAGTTCGCGGCCGGCCTCGGTCAGCTTCGCCCGGTGGCCGCGGCGGTCGAAGAGCAGCGCATCCAGCGCCTCCTCCATCTGCTGCACGGAGTAAGTGATTGCTGACGGTACCCGGTGCAGTTCCTCGGCCGCGCCCGCGAACGATCCCTTTCGATCGATCGCATCCAGCACCTCGAGGGCGTCCAGGTTCAGCTTCATTGTTCGGAAAATATGAATGAGTTGGTGAGTATTCTTCGCTTTCATTCATGAAATATCAACCGCATCATGCACTTCATCGTTCAGTCCAATTAGCCAGACAGGAGCCAACCATGATGCAACTGCGCAAGAGCGAAGAGCGGGGCCGGGCCGAGCACGGCTGGCTGAACTCCTTCCACTCCTTCTCCTTCGCCGAGTACTACGACCCGGCCC
>JBGAOO010000060.1:0-15738 GCA_044221765.1 Usitatibacteraceae bacterium
GGCGGGGGCGGCGCGATATGCCATGGTACCGATTTCCGGCCAAGCCAAGAAAAACGGGCGCCCGGGGGCGCCCGCGTCCGGCGTGCGGCGGGCGCCGCTAGCCCAGCGCGCCCGAGAGCACCTCGAATCGCTTCTGCATGGCGGCCGGCAGGCGATCGCCCAGCTTCACCAGCAGCTCGCGATGCAGGGGCAGCTCCTGCGTCCACTGGGCGCGGTCGATGCCCGTGATCGCGGCGAACTGGTCCGGGCCGAAGCCGTCCAGGCCGCGCCAGTCGAGATCGCCGTAGGAGGGGACGTTCCCGACTTCCGTGGGCTGGGCCTTGGCCGTGCCCTCCACGCGCCCGATCACCCACTTGAGCACGCGCATGTTCTCGCCGTAGCCGGGCCAGACGAACTTGCCATCGGCGCCCTTCCTGAACCAGTTCACCAGGAAGATGGCGGGCAGCTTCGCGCCGGGCTTGTCGAACGAGAGCCAGTGGCCGAAGTAGTCGTTCATGTTGTAGCCGCAGAAGGCGATCATCGCGAACGGGTCGCGGCGTACCACGCCCACCTGGCCGGTGATGGCGGCGGTGGTCTCGGAGCCGAGCGTGGCGGCGAGGTACACGCCCTGGTCCCAGGACTTCGCCTCGGTGACGAGCGGCACGGTGGTGGAGCGGCGGCCGCCGAAGATGAAGGCGGAAATCGGCACTCCCTCAGGGTCGTCCCACGCGGGGTCGATCGACGGGCACTGCGAGGCGGCGACCGTGAAGCGCGCGTTGGGGTGCGCGGCCGGCCGGCCGCAGCCGGGCGTCCATTCCTTGCCCGTCCAGTCGGTGAGCCGCGCGGGCGGCTGCTTGGTCATGCCTTCCCACCACACGTCGCCCTCGGGCGTGAGCGCCACGTTGGTGAAGATCGTGTTGGTCTTGATCGACTCCATGCAGTTCGGGTTGGTGTCGTAGCCCGTGCCCGGGGCCACGCCGAAGAAGCCGGCCTCGGGGTTGATCGCGTAGAGGCGCCCGTCCGCGTGGGGCTTGATCCAGGCGATGTCGTCGCCGATGGTCGTCACCTTCCAGCCCTCGAGCGCGGCCGGCGGGATGAGCATCGCGAAGTTGGTCTTGCCGCAGGCGCTCGGGAAGGCCGCCGTGACGTAGTGCTTCTTCCCCTCGGGCGACTCGACGCCCAGGATGAGCATGTGCTCGGCGAGCCAGCCCTCGTCGCGGCCCATCACCGAGGCGATGCGCAGGGCGAAGCACTTCTTGCCCAGCAGCGCGTTGCCGCCGTAGCCGGAGCCGAACGACCAGATCTCGCGCGTCTCGGGGTAGTGGACGATGTACTTGTGGTCCTTGTTGCAGGGCCAGGTGACGTCGGCCTGGCCGGGCTCGAGCGGCGCGCCCACGGAATGCACGCAGGGCACGAAGGGCCCGTCCTCGCCGAGCGCCTCGAGCACGCGCGAGCCCATGCGCGTCATGAGCTTCATGTTGACGGCCACGTAGGGGCTGTCGGAGACCTCGACGCCGATGTAGGCGATGTGCGAGCCGATGGGCCCCATGCTGAAGGGCACCACGTACATCGTGCGCCCGCGCATGCAGCCCTTGAAGAGCCCGCCGAGGGTGGCGCGCATCTCGCCCGGGTCCATCCAGTTGTTGGTGGGGCCGGCGTCTTCCTTCTTCGCCGAGCAGATGAAGGTGCGGTCCTCGACGCGCGCCACGTCGGAGGGATCGGACCAGGCGAGGTAGGAGCGCGGACGCAGCTTCGCGTCCAGCCGCTTGAAGGTGCCGGCCTGCACGAGCTGCTCGCAGAGCCGGTCGTATTCCTCGTCGGATCCGTCGCACCAGTAGATGCTGGCGGGTTGCGTGAGCGCGGCGACCTGGGCGACCCACTCGACGAGCTTCGCGTGGCGCGTGGGGGCGGCACCGGGTACCGGGGCGGCTTGGGCGTGCATGGACTTCCTCCGGAGAATGGCCTGTGGGCGCCTCTGGCGGACGCCTTGCGTGGAACGGTCGACAATTATTGCACAGGGGGGCGGACGGCCGCAGGCGTTTCCTCGCGATACGCCCCTGTTACCGCACGGAAAAGGTGCGCCGGGGAACGCGTCGCATTCCGGCGGCCGCCGGCGGGCTCAGGTGACGAAGGCGCGGCTGCGGCGCTCGCCCGGGAAGAGCGCGATGAGCGCGCCCTCGTCGGCGGCGAACAGGCCCTTCTCGGTGAGGATGCCGGTCACGAGCGCGGCCGGGGTCACGTCGAAGGCGGGGTTCGCCACGGGCGTGCTCCCGGGGACGATCTCGATCGTGCCGGGGCGCCGGTCGGCGTCCAGGCCGTGCACCAGGCGGATCTCCTCGCCCGGTCGTTCCTCGATCGGGATGTCGCGGATCGCGTCGGCGACCTCCCAGTCGATGGTCGGCGTGGGCACGGCGACATAGAAGGGCACGCCGCTCTCGCGCGCGGCGAGCGCCTTGAGGTAGGTGCCGATCTTGTTGCACACGTCGCCCTGTCGGCTCACCCGGTCGGCGCCGACGAGCACCAGGTCCACCTTGCCGCGCTGCATCAGGTGGCCCCCGGCGTTGTCGGCCACGAGCGTGTGCGGCACCCCGTGGCCGGCGAGTTCCCAGGCGGTGAGCAGGCCCTGGTTGCGCGGGCGCGTCTCGTCCACCCACACGTGCAGCGGGATGCCGGCGTCGTGCGCCTTGTACACCGGCGCGAGGGCGGTGCCCCAGTCGACGGTCGCGAGCCAGCCGGCGTTGCAATGGGTGAGCACGTTGACCGGCCGGCCGGTGCGCCGGTGCACGGCCTCGATGAGCGCGAGGCCGTGGCGGCCGATGGACTCGTTGAGCGCCGCGTCCTCGTCGGCGATCGCCTGCGCCTGGAACCACGCCGCCTTCGGGCGCTCGGCCGGGGCGAGGCCCGAGAGCGAGCGGCGCATGCGCTCGAGCGCCCAGGCGAGGTTCACGGCCGTGGGGCGCGTGGCCTGGAGGCGGGCGAGGGCGGCGGCGAGCGCGGCGTCGGAGCCGTCGTGACCGAGCGCGAGGGCCACGCCGAAGGCGGCGCCCACGCCGATCAGCGGGGCGCCGCGCACGCGCATCGTCTCGATCGCCTCGGCCATCGCCGGCATCGAGTCGACCGTGCGCGTCTCGAAGGCGTGCGGGAGCACGGACTGGTCGATGAGGTGGACCAGGCCCGCCCCCGGCTCGGCCCAGAGGGTGCGGTAGTGGCGATCGCCGACTTTCATGGCGTGGATCAATTCGATGGCGGGTTGGGGCCGACATTATGGCTCGAAAGGTCGGGGCGGACGCGGAACGCCGGCCGAGGCGTTGCAGTAGACTCGGCTGCGAACCGCGGCGCGCGATCGGCCGCGGAGCGCCAGCCCGCGCCCGGCCCCGCCCGGGGTCGGCCACGAGGCCGGAAAGGAGAAGAGGAACGTGTTCACGAGACAGGGAATCTGGAAGGACCTGACCGCGCTGGCCGGCCTGCTCGCCGCCGGCTGCGCCACGACCGCGGTGCCGCCCACGGAGCTGCCGGAGGTGAGGCCCGGCTACGTGGCCGGCTACCTCGAGCCGGCCGAGCTGCCCGACAGCAAGGGGTTCCTGCCGCCGCCGCCGGCCGCGGGAACGGCGGCCTTCGCCGCCGACGAGGAGCTCTACCGCGCCACGCGCAAGCTGCGCGACACCCCGCGCTGGACGCTCGCCACGAGCGACGCGGAGCTGCGCTTCCCGCAGGCCGCCGGCGTCTTCTCCTGCGTGCTCGGCGTCGCGGTCTCCGCGCAGGACACCCCGCACCTGAACATGCTGCTGCGCCGCGTGCGCATGGACGCGAGCCGCGCCAACGACCGCACGAAGGACCTGTACAAGCGTCCGCGCCCGTACGTCGCCTACAAGGAGGCTAGCTGCACGCCGGCCGAGAAGCACAAGGACGATTCCTATCCCTCCGGCCACGCCTCGATCGGCTGGGCCTGGGCGCTCACGCTCGCGGAGATCGTCCCCGAGCGGGCCGACGCGATCTTCGCGCGCGGCCTCGCCTTCGGCATGAGCCGCGCGGTGTGCGGCGTGCACTGGAAGAGCGACATCGAGGCCGGGCGCGTGGTCGGCGCCGCCACGGTGAGCCGCCTGCATGCGAACCCCGTGTACCGCGAGCAGCTCGCCCTCGCGAAGGCCGAGATCGCGGCCGCGCGCGCGGCAAGGCCGGAGGCCGCGGCGGCCTGCGCGGCGCAGGCTCAGGCGCTCGCGGCCGGGCCCTAGCGCGGCGGGGAAGTCGCGCAAGCGCACCGGCGTTCACGCGCCTTCGCGCTTCCCTGTAAAATAGAAATTTCCCGGTGGAGGGTCGCAATGACCAAATACGTATTCGTCACCGGCGGCGTGGTCTCCTCCCTCGGCAAGGGCATTGCCGCCGCCTCCCTCGCCGCGATCCTCGAATCGCGCAAGATCAAGGTCACGCTGGTGAAGCTCGATCCCTACATCAACGTGGATCCGGGCACCATGTCGCCGTTCCAGCACGGCGAGGTGTTCGTCACCGAGGACGGGGCCGAGACCGACCTGGACCTGGGCCACTACGAGCGCTTCATCTCCTCGAAGATGAAGAAGCTCAACAACTTCACCACCGGCCAGATCTACGAGCGCGTCATCAACAAGGAGCGCCGCGGCGACTACCTGGGCGGCACCGTGCAGGTGATCCCGCACATCACGGACGAGATCAAGGCGAGCGTGAAGGCCGCCTGCAAGGACGTGGACGTGGGCATCATCGAGATCGGCGGCACCGTGGGCGACATCGAGTCGCTGCCGTTCCTGGAGGCCATCCGGCAGATGGGCATCGAGGAAGGCCGCAACAACACCTGCTACATGCACCTCACGCTCGTGCCGCGCCTGGCGAGCGTGGGCGAGATCAAGACCAAGCCCACGCAGCATTCGGTGAAGGAGCTGCGCGGCATCGGCATCCAGCCCGACATCGTGATGTGCCGCTCGGAGGAGCCCATCCCCGAGGACGAGAAGCGCAAGATCGCGCTCTTCACGAACGTGGACGTGCGCTCGGTCATCTCCTGCTACGACGCGAAGTCGATCTACCAGATCCCGACGATGCTCCACAAGCAGGGCCTGGACGAGATCGTGTGCAGGAAGCTCGACCTGGCCGCCTACCCCGCCGACCTGTCCATGTGGGACAGGATCGTCGACGCGCTCGAGCACCCCGACCACGAGGTGGACATCGCGATGGTCGGCAAGTACGTGGACCTGCAGGATTCGTACAAGAGCCTGTCGGAGGCGCTCATCCACGCCGGCATCCACACGCGCACGAGGGTGAAGATCCACTACGTGGACTCGGAGCAGATCGAGGCCAAGGGCACCGAGACGCTCAAGGACATGGACGCGATCCTGGTCCCCGGCGGCTTCGGCAAGCGCGGCATCGAGGGCAAGATCGCCGCCGTGAAGTACGCGCGCGAGAACAAGGTGCCCTACCTGGGCATCTGCCTGGGGATGCAGATCGCCGTGATCGAGGCGGCGCGCGACCTGTGCGGCCTCGCCGGCGCCAATTCCACCGAGTTCGACATCGACACGCCCAACCCCGTGGTGGCGCTCATCACGGAATGGCAGAACCGCGACGGCAAGGTGGAGAAGCGCGACGCCAACTCCAACCTCGGCGGCACCATGCGCCTGGGCGCGCAGCCGTGCAACGTGAAGAAGGGCTCTCTCGCGCATTCCATCTACGGCGCGGACGTGGTGGCCGAGCGCCACCGCCACCGCTACGAGGTGAACGACCAGTACGTCGCGCGCCTGGAGGCCTCGGGCCTTTCCATCAGCGCGCGCACGCAGAGCGAGAACCTGGTCGAGATGGCCGAGCGCACCGACCACCCGTGGTTCTTCGGCTGCCAGTACCACCCCGAGTTCACCTCCACCCCGCGATCGGGGCACCCGCTCTTCATCTCCTACGTGAAGGCGGCGCTCGAGCAGCATCGCAAGCGCGTCCCGGAACCCGGGCTCAAGGTGATCGGCGGCTCCGCCGCGTAGGGGAACGACGGGGAGTGATGCGAAAGAGCCCCGGGGACACGGATGAACACGGATGAACACGGATAAAGGCTGGTGGTAGAACGGGCGACGCATCGAATCGCGGTGCCGTTCCTGGTGCCCGACTGCTCCATGACCGAACCGACTTGAAGTTATCCGTGTGCATCCGTGTTCATCCGTGTCCGCGCCCTACCCACGCGATAGCGTGAAAGAGAAAACATGAAACTCTGCGGTTTCGAGGTCGGTCTCGACCACCCCTTCTTCCTCATCGCCGGCCCGTGCGTGGTCGAGAGCGAGCAGCTCCAGATGGACGTGGCCGGCCAGCTCAAGGAGATCACGGGCGAGCTGGGCATCCCCTTCATCTTCAAGTCCTCCTACGACAAGGCCAACCGCTCGAGCGGCAAGTCCTTCCGCGGCCCCGGCATGCAGAAGGGCCTGGAGATCCTGGGGAAGGTGAGGAAGACGCTCGGCGTCCCGGTCCTCACCGACGTCCACACCGAGGGCGAGGTCGCGGAGGTGGCGAAGTGGGTCGACGTGCTGCAGACCCCCGCCTTCCTCTGCCGCCAGACGGATTTCATCCGCGCGGTCGCCTCGGCCGGCAAGCCGGTCAACATCAAGAAGGGGCAGTTCCTCGCCCCGGGCGACATGAAGAACGTGGTCGACAAGGCACGAGAGGCGAGCGGCGCCGACAACATCCTGGTCTGCGAGCGCGGCGCCTCCTTCGGCTACAACAACCTCGTTTCCGACATGCGCTCGCTCGCGATCATGCGCGAGACCGGCTGCCCGGTCGTGATGGACGCGACGCACTCGGTCCAGCTGCCGGGCGGGCAGGGCACCTCCTCCGGCGGGCAGCGCGAGTTCGTGCCGGTGCTCGCGCGCGCCGCCGTGGCCACGGGCATCTCGGGCCTCTTCATGGAAACGCACCCGGATCCGGCCAAGGCGCTCTCGGACGGCCCCAACGCGTGGCCGCTCGGGCGCATGCGCGAGCTGCTCGAGACGCTCAGGGAAATCGACCTGCTCGTGAAGCGCCGTCCCTTCGCGGAGGCGTCGCTGTGAGAATCCTCGTCCTGGGGGCCGGTGCCATCGGCGGCTATTTCGGCGGGCGCCTCGCGCAATCGGGCGCCGACGTCACCTTCCTCGTGCGCCCGGCGCGCCGCGAGCAGATCGCGACGAACGGGCTCGCGATCGACAGTCCCAACGGCAACGCGCGCATCGACGCGAAGACGCTCGTCGCGGGCGAGCCGATGGCGGGCTTCGACCTGGTGCTCTTCACCTGCAAGGCCTACGACCTGGACTCGGCCATGGACGCGGTCGCCCCCGCGATGGCGGGCAACGCCGTCGTGCTGCCCCTGCTCAACGGCTTCGCGCACCTGGACCGGCTCGACGCGCGATTCGGCGCCGCGAAGGTGATGGGCGGCTGCTGCCAGATCAACGCGGCCCTCGCCGCCGACGGCACCGTGAAGCACATGGAGCCGCTCAACCGGATCGTCTTCGGCGAGCGCGACGGCACGAGGAGCGCTCGCGCCCAGGCCTTCGCCGACGTGCTCGGCCGCTCGCCCATCGACTTCACCTGGTCCGACAACGTGCTGCAGGACCTGTGGGAGAAGTTCGTGTTCCTCTCGGGCCTGGCGGCGGTCACCTGCCTCTTCCGCGGCAACGTCGGCGAGGTCCTCGCCGCGCCCGGCGGGCGGGAGGCGATCGAGCGCGTCTTCGACGCGAACGTGGCCATCGCGACCGCCGAGGGCTTCGCCCCGCGCGAGAAGATGCTCAAGTGGGGCCGCGAGCGGCTCACCACGCCCGGGCCGCAGAGCGCCT
The DNA here is from genome assembly GCA_044221765.1 of Usitatibacteraceae bacterium. Classification (GTDB taxonomy): domain Bacteria; phylum Pseudomonadota; class Gammaproteobacteria; order Burkholderiales; family Usitatibacteraceae; genus FEB-7. The sequence continues at coordinate 7,782 of JBGAOO010000060.1, forward strand.
CGATGATGCGCGACATGGAGGCGGGCAGGCCCGTGGAGGCGGACCACATCGTCGGCCACATGCTCTCGCTCGCGCGCAAGCACGGCGCGGACGAGGCGATCCTCGCGCTCGCGCTCACGCACCTCAAGACGTACGAGGCGCGGCGGGCGGCGGGCCGGCTGCCCTCGCGCTGAGGCACCGGGCCCCCGTCCCGGCGCGGCGCGCCCAGGCGTAGACTGCCGCGAAGATCGCGCGGGGGCGGCCCGCCCCCAGCGCGGCATCCACCTGGGGAGGGTCCATGTCGACCACGTTCGAATCACCCGGCCGGACATCGTCCGAGCGCCGGTTCTACACGGCCATGGCGCTCGCCATCCTGGCGAGCGTCTTCGTCGGCTTCTCGCGCAGCTTCTTCCTGAAGCCGATGTACCCGGATTTCCCGGCGCCGGCGGAGCCCCTGTTCTACTGGCACGGCGTCGTGTTCGCGGCCTGGGTCCTGCTCCTGCTCGTGCAGGCGAGGCTCGTCGCGGGCGGCGACCTGGCCACGCACCGCAAGCTTGGCGCGGCGGGCGCGGGCCTCGCGGTGGCGATGGTCGTGCTGGGCACGTATGGCGCGCTCCTCGCCGCGGTGCGCCCGACCGGCTATGTCGGCGTGCCCGTCCCGCCGCTCTCCTTCCTCGCCATCCCGCTCTTCTCGATGGTGCTCTTCCCGCTGTTCGTGGGCCTGGCGATCGTCCGGCGGCGCGACCCGCAGAGCCACAAGCGCCTGATGCTGCTCGCCACGTTCCAGCTGCTCACCGCGGCGATCGCGCGCTGGCCCGGGGTGTCGGACTACGGCCCGCCCGCCTTCTTCGGCCTCACGGACCTCTTCGTCGTGGCGCTCGCGGTCTGGGACTGGCGCTCGCGCGGCCGGCTGCACCCGGTCACGCTCGTGGGCGGCCTCGTCACGATCGCCGCGCAGCCGCTGCAGCTCGTCGTCTCCGGCACCGAAGGCTGGCTCGCCTTCGCGCGGTGGGCGACCGGCTGGCTGGGCTAGCGGCCGCGAGGGGAACGCCATGGCGGACAAGGTGCTCGTCTCGGGCGGCAGCGGCTACATCGCCGGGTTCCTGATCCGGCAGCTGGTGGCGGACGGCTGGATGGTTCACACCACCATCCGCGACCTGGCGAAGGAGGCGCAGGCGAGGAAGCTGCTCGCGGTCGACGACTCGCGCCTCGCGTTCTTCGCCGCCGACCTCCTGAGCGACGAGGGCTGGGCGCCGGCCATGGCCGGCTGCAGCCACGTGGCGCACGTGGCTTCGCCCTTGCCCGGCCGCGTGGTGAAGCACCCGGACGAGCTGATCGTGCCCGCGCGCGAGGGCGTGCTGCGCGCCTTGCGCGCGGCGAAGGCGGCGGGCGTGAAGCGCTTCGTCATGACCTCGTCCATCGCCGCCATCGCCTACGGTCGCGGCCGCGGCGTCCACCACTTCACCGAGGCCGACTGGACGCCGGACGATTTCCCGGGCGCGACGCCCTACATCCGCTCGAAGGCGATCGCCGAGCGCGCCGCGCGCGACTGGGTGGCGCGCGAGGGCGGCGGGCTCGAGTTCTGCAGCGTGAACCCGTCCGTCGTCCTGGGGCCGGTGTGGGGCCGCGACCATTCCGCGTCGATCGCGGTGGTGCGCAAGCTCCTCGACGGCTCGCTGCGCGGCTGCCCGGACGTGGGCTTCGGCATCGTCGACGTGCGCGACGTGGCCGACCTCCACGTGCGCGCCCTCACGGCGCCCGGGATGGCCGGCGAGCGCTTCATCGCCACCGGCCCCTTCCTCAAGATGATCGCCATCGCGAGCGTCCTGCGGGAGGCGCTCGGCGAGGAGGCGCGCCGCGTGCCCACGCGCACGTTGCCGGACCTGCTCGTGCGATTCGCCGCCCTCTTCGATCCGCTCGTGAAGGCGGTCGTGGGCGAGCTGGGGTCGGTACGCAATGCGGATTCTTCCCATGCGAAGGCGGTGCTCGGCTGGACGCCGCGCCCGGCGCGCGAGAGCATCGTCGACACGGCGCGCTGCCTGCTCGACCTGGGTCTCGTCAAGGCGCGCTGATCCGCAACGCCAGGCCGCGCGGTTCCGGCCGGGCGCGGAAGGCGGGCGGAAATGGGCCGACAATGCGGGAAGCGACGGCAGCCGGCCGTCGGCCCACCCCAGCCCGAAAGCGAAGAACATGGCCTCGACCGCGCGCAAGACAAACCGGAACGACAAGCCGCGCGTGATTCCCCGAGCCCAGCCCGCGAAGCCGGCCAAGCCTGCAAAGCCGGCCAATCACGCGAGGCCCGAGAAGGCCGCCAGGCCCGAAAGACACGCCTCGCCCTTCATCCGCATCTGCCATGACGAAGCGCTTCAGGCGCGCACGCTGGCCACGCTCGAGGCGCTCGAGAAGGCGCACGATCCCACGCGGCACCGCGAAGCCCTCTCGACGGTCGTCATCGGCCTGGTCGACAGCGGCCTGGACTACTGCTTCCTGAGGCCGCTCAAGCTGGCGAAAGCCGGCTTCACGCTGGAGCAATCGGCGCGCCTGGGCCTCATGGGCGTGCGGCAGGTGCTCGGCTCGGTCATCCGCCAGATCATCGCGCGCATGTCGGGGCCGCAACTGCTTTCGGTGTGCGACTCCATCCGCCAGCTCATGCGCTGATCGCGCGGGACGCGCCCCCGTGGCGCTTTCGTCGAACGCCCTTCGTCGTACCCGCCACAAGGCGTGCCAGTGGGTCGCGGAAAATTCGCCCCGCTCTTGACCGGCGGACTGGAAAGCTCCGGAAGTTGCGCCCAACGTGGTTCATGCCAATCCCGGCTTTCCCCTGGAAAAGGCACGAAGAACATGTTGCGCACATTCCGCATCACCGCGGCTCTGGTGTTCGCGGCCGCCTTCAGCTCGATTCCCGCCCTCGCTTTGCCGGTCGCGTCGGGAGTCGTCACCATCGACGGGACCGAGACGCTGACCTCGGACACCCGTGTCATTCGCGACGGAGTGACTTCCACGATCGCCACCCCGAAGCCCTATCCGGGCGACTATGACTGCACCGGAGGCATCTGCTATTTCCGGACAGTCGCCCTCACGCCGCTGCAACCCGACATCACCGTGAAGATCGTTCCGCTCAACGGCGGCATCGACGTGTTCACCGTCGCCTACCAGGACTTCTTCGACGTGCACGCCCTCTCGACGAACTACCTCGGGGACCCGGGTGGCTCGGGCGCCAGGTCGTTCTCGTTCACCGTCCCGCCGGGCAGCACGCTCGTCCTCGCCTTCATGAGCATCGGCGATGTCTTCGGCAGCCTGACCTATGAAGTGACGGGTGCCTATGCCGTCGGGGCGCAGGAGGTCCGGTTCGGCCCGCCGCCGCTGCTCGCCGTGGGCGGCACGGCCGCGCTCACGGCCACCGGCGGCGCCTCGGGCAACCCGATCGTGTTCACCTCGCTCGCGCCGGAGGTATGTTCGGTCCAGGCCAGCACGGCGGCGGGCCTTCGCAGCGGGTTCTGCACCATCGCCGCCGACCAGGCCGGGAATGCCAACTACCTGGCGGGCCACGCGGAACTCACGCTCGAGGTCTTCGTGCCGCCGAAGAACCACACCGGCATGTACTGGAATCCCGGCGAGGCGGGCTGGGGCGTGAACGTGAGCCACCAGGAATCGGTCCTGGTGGCGACGATCTTCACGTACGCCTCCGACGGCACGCCGATGTGGCTCATCGCCTCGCGGATGGCTCGCCAGGCGGACGGCTCCTTCTCGGGCGACCTGTTCCGGCTGTGGGGCACGCCCTTCCACAAGCCGTGGGGCGGCTTCGACCTCACCAAGGTCGGCAGCGCCTCGCTCGCGTTTTCGGGCCAGGATGCCGGGGTGCTTTCCTACAACTACCGCGACACGTCCGGGTTCGCCTCGAGCGTCGCGCGGATCACGAAGCCGATCACCCGTTATGCCTGCCAGGGGCTGGCGGCGTCCTGCGTCTCGTCCACGGGCACGCGCGCGCTCGAGAAGAACCTGCAGGACCTGTGGTGGGCGCCGGCCGAGCCGGGCTGGGGCCTCACCGTCGTGCACCAGGGGTCGGTGATCTTCGCGGTCCTCTACACCTATGACGACAACGGCAATGCCTTCTGGCTCTCGGCCTCGAACCTCGCCCGCCAGTCGGACGGCACCTACCGGGGCGGCCTGTATCGCACGGTGGCGCCCGGCTTCATCGCCGGCGGGTCGTGGAACGGGACGCGCGCCGAGGCGGTCGGCTCGATGACGCTGCGGCCCACGAGCGGCGAGACGGCCGTGCTGGACTATGTCGTGGATGGCCGGTTCGTCGAGAAGTCGATCAGCCGGTACGTATTCGGCGGCACGGTGCCGGTGTGCCACTGATGCCGCGGCGGGCGCGGCCCTGATCGAGGCCGGCGCCGAGTGGCATCACGAAGCGCCCATCCGCAAGGGTGGGCGCTTCCCCCTTCCGGGGCGCGCGAAGGCCTCCCCTCAGGCCGCGGGCGGGGCCGGCGGCAGCTTGCCGGCGATCCACCGCCTGGCGTCCTCCAGCGTGGTGAACACCGCGTGCTCGTGCTGCGCGTCGTTCACGGCGACGAACTGGTGGATCTGCGCGAGGATGGCCGGGTCGGTGGCCACGTGGGCGCCCAGCATGCGCGGATTGGAGAGCGAAGCGGCATAGTCGAGCGCCGACAGGTGCTCCATGTCGCTCGGCTGCGCATCGAGCCGGGTCGCCTCGAGGTGATCCGCGATGGCGTACCGGATCTCGTCGTAGCGGGGATGCGCGGTGATGGCCTCGAAGACCGCGAACAGCTCCGCGCGCGCGACATGGCCGCGGAACTTCACGTACACGCCACGCGGTTCCCATGTCAGCTCGTGCGCCATCCCGGGCTCCTTGTCTCGGCCGGCGCCGGATCGCGGGGTTTGCCGGTCACGGACCGGGGGCGCCGACGGCTGCGCGGTACCGTAACACAGGAACGCGGGCGCACGATCCCGGGCGGCGCGCGACCGGGAAAGGCGCGATTGACCCGCCCCGGCGCGCCGCCGGACAATGCCCCATGGACCCCAACGCCACCTTCGACTACGTGATCGTCGGCGCCGGCAGCGCCGGCTGCGTCCTCGCCGACCGCCTGACCTCCGATGGCCAGTCGAGCGTCCTGCTGCTCGAGGCGGGCGGCGCCGACGACTGGATCTGGATCCGCATCCCGGTCGGCTACCTCTACTCGATCGGCAACCCGCGAACGGACTGGTGCTTCAAGACCGAGCCCGACGCGGGCCTGAACGGCCGGCAGCTCCTCTACGCGCGCGGCAAGGTGCTGGGCGGGTGCTCCTCGATCAACGCGATGGTCTACATGCGCGGGCAGAAGGAGGACTACGACCACTGGGCCTCGCTCGGCAACCCGGGCTGGTCGTGGGACGAGGTGCTGCCCCTGTTCAGGCAGGCCGAGGACTTCTTCGCCGGCCCGAACGAGTTCCACGGCGGCAGCGGCGAGCTGCGCGTGGAGGAGCCGCGCGTGCGCTGGGAAGTGCTCGATGCCTGGCGCGAGGCGGCGGCCGAGTGCGGCATCCCGAAGATCGACGAGTTCAACCGCGGCGACAACTTCGGCAACGCCTACTTCCACATGAACCAGAAGCGCGGCGTGCGCTGGAGCGCCACCGACGCCTGGCTCAAGCCGGCGATGAAGCGCCCGAACCTCACGGTCCTCACGCGCGCGCACGCGACGAAGGTCCTGCTGGAGTCCGGCGATGGCGGCAAGCGCGCCACCGGCCTCGCCTATGTCGTCGAGGGGCAGGGCGGGAAGAAGGCGTTCGCGCGCAAGTCGGTGATCCTCGCCGCGGGCGCGATCGCCTCGCCCCAGCTCCTGCAGCTCTCGGGCGTGGGCCCGGGCGCGCTCCTCGCGAAGCACGGCATCCCCGTCTTCCACGAGCTGCCGGGCGTGGGCGAGAACTTGCACGACCACCCGCAGATCCGCATGGTCTACAAGGTATCGAACGTCTCCACGCTCAACGAGCGCGTGAACAGCCTGTGGGGCAAGGCGAAGATGGGCCTGGAGTACGCGCTTTTCCGGACGGGCCCGCTCACCATGCCGCCCTCGCAGCTGGGCGCCTTCGCGAAGAGCGACCCCGCGCAGCCCACGGCGAACATCGAGTGGCACGTGCAGCCGCTCTCGCTCGACAAGTTCGGCGAGCCGCTGCACCCGTTCCCGGCGATCACGCCCTCGGTGTGCAACCTGCGGCCCACCTCGCGCGGGTGGCTGCGCATCAGGTCGGCCGATCCGTTCGCCGCGCCCGAGATCAAGGTGAACTACCTCGCCACGGACGAGGACCGGCAGGTGGCCGCCGACGGCATGCGCTTCACGCGCCGCATCATGGCCTCGGGCGCGTTGTCCCGCTATTCGCCGCAGGAGTGGAAGCCCGGCCCCGCGGCAGAGACCACCGAGGACCTGGTGAAGGCCGCCGGCGACCTGGGCACCACCATCTTCCATCCCGTCTCCACCTGCCGCATGGGGCCGGACCCGCTCGCCGTGGTCGACGCTCGCCTGCGTGTGCACGGAATCGAGGGGCTCCGCGTTGTGGATGCATCGATCATGCCGCGCATCACCTCCGGCAACACGAACGCACCCGTGTACATGATCGCCGAGCGCGGGGCCCGCATGATCCTGGAAGACTTCCGGTGAACCGCAAGACCGTGCTGGCGGCCACGGCCCTCGTGGCCGTGGCGGTGCTCGCCTGGGACCTGCTTCGCGCCCCTGCGCCCGCGCCGGCCGCCGTCGCCACGGCCCCCGGCGGCGCCCGGCCTCCCGCATCGGCCGCCACGGGCACCTCGGCCTCGGCCCGATCGCCCCGGGCGAAGCCGGCGGCCGCCAGCACTTCCCTGCCCCGCAGGCCCGGGGCGCGGGTGCGCAATCGCCGCTCGAGCCGCGAGTTCGCCAACGCTATCCACTACAAGGCGCTCTACGAGCGCCTGAGCACGACGCCCGAGGGCCAGACGCCCGAGGGCAGTACTACCTGCTGCGCATCCTGCGCGCCTGCGCGACCGTGGCCGACCGCAAGGGCTCCGGGCCCAACCGCGCGCGCCAGGCGGCGATGATCGAGGAGCGCCGCCAGCAGGTCGCCGCCGAGCTGCCCGAGGGCGACGCGCGCCGCGCCCAGCGCCTGGCCGCCTTCGACAAGATCAACGTGGACCAGTGCGAGGGCCTGGGCGGCCTCACCGTGAGCGAAGCCGACCTGTCGCAGATGCTCCGGAACGCCGTGGCCGGCAACGACCCGAAGGCCCGCGCCTACCAGGTGGAGCAGGAGATGTGGCAGGAAAGGCGCTCGGCCGTCGCCACCGCCGGCGGCCGCGGCGGCCCCACGCTGAACGAGGCGCAGCTCGAATCGCTGCGTTCCGCGCTGGGCTCCAAGGACCCGGAAGCGATGGTGATCGCCGGCCGCGTGCTCTCCAACAACTTCCGCGACATGAGCGTGCGCATCGGCGCCGAGCAGGAGCCCGTCGAGGGCCGCGCCTTCATGAACGCCGCCATGCTCCTCGCGTGCGAGTACGGCTACCCCTGCGGCGAGAACAACAACCGCGTGCTGAACGCCTGCGCCTACCAGGGCCACTGCGGCGTCTCCTCGCTCGCCGACTACATGTTCTACTACGGCGCCTCGCCCTACGACGCGCAGGTGCTCGACCGCTACCGCACCATCCTGCGCCAGGCGGTGGATTCGGGCGATTGGTCCGCGCTCGGCTTCCAGCGCGGCTCGCGCCTGGGCGGGCCGGTCACGCCGCTGGTGCAGCCCGGGCGCTGAAGGCTCAAGCCGTGCCGCTGAAGGGGACAGACACTTTCACCCTACGCGGACGCTGAAGGGGACAGACACTTTCACCCTTGGATACTGGGAAGTGCAGCGCGAGTGCCTGACAGTCGAGATGCTGGTTCCTACAGCGTGAGGGTGAAAGTGTCTGTCCCCTTCAGCGAGATGCTGATTCCTACAGCGTGAGGGTGAAAGTGTCTGTCCC
>JBGAOO010000061.1:0-15812 GCA_044221765.1 Usitatibacteraceae bacterium
GAGAGGATGAAGTCCGTGCGGATCGCGCCCTTGATCTTGTCCTTCTCGAGCGCGACCAGGTCCGCGGCGGGATCGACGAGCGCGCGCGCGAGCGCCTCCCGGTGCGCCTCGTCCTCCTGCCTGGCGTGCAGGAACTTGTGCGCGACCTTCTCGAACCCCTCGAAGCAGAGGTAGGCGCCGCCCACCATCAGCAGGGGCAGGATGGCCCAGGGCGCCAGGGCGCTGATCGCGAGCGCCGCGGGGACGAGGACCAGCTTGTTCCGGAAGGAGCCCTTCGCCACGGCCCACACGACCGGCAACTCGCGCTCGGCCCTCACGCCCGCCACCTGCTGCGCGTTGAGCGCGAGGTCATCGCCCAGCACGCCGGCAGTCTTCTGCGCCGCCACCTTGGTGAGGATCGCGACGTCGTCGAGGATCGTCGCGATGTCGTCGAGGAGGGCGAGCAGGCTGCCGGCGGCCATGGGCGCTCCTATTCGCCGCGCTTGAGCGCGTGCGTGCTCACGGCCTCGAGCACGCGCCGGCGGTCCTTGCCGGTGATCTCGGTGCGCACGACCGCCGTGTAGCGGCCGTGGTGGACGATGCGCGAGCGGGCGTTGAAGTGCGGCCCCTGGCCGGCGCGCACGAACCAGGCCGACACGCCCGAGAGCATCCAGCTCGCCGGCAGCGACGCCATCGCCGTGATCGCGGCGAGCCCGACCTGCAGGCCGCCCTGGAGGTGGCCCACGCGGTTGCCGATGTGCGGGCCGTTCTCGACGCGGCAGGCGGCGCCCGACTTCGTGGCGGGTGCAGCACCAGGCCCGGCGGCGGGTCGAGCGCCATGAAGGTGCCGCTGCCGATGCACGCCTTGCCCTCGGCGCCCAGCACGCGGATGCGGCTCAGGCCCTGCCGGCCCGAGGCGCCGTCGAGGAAGCCCTCGAACACGCCCTGCGCCTCGAGCGGGCCGCGCAGCGGCGCGCCCGTGAACTGCAGGTGCATGCTCACCGTGGCGAGGCGCTGCGTGGGCGCGAGGTTCGCGCGCACCGCGCTCGCGAGGGCGATGTCCGCGAGCAGGGCGAGCGCGCCCAGGTTCACGCGGCCGTCCGCCTCCTCGCAGTGCGGGCCCGATTCGAGGCCGATGCGGCTCCCGGCGGGCTGCACCTCGTCGAAGGACAGGCCGACGAAGTTGCCGGAGAAGTGGAAGCCGGGCTCGCGGTTGAGGGCGAGGGCGCGCAGGACGCGGTCGCGGATGGCGGGGGCGTTCGGGGAGCGCATGGTGCGATTCTGACTGAATCGGCGCCCCCCCGCCTGCGCGGCGCCCGGGATGGCCTTCGCGGTCAGTCCGCCGGGTACCAGCGCGGGCGCGCGAACGCGAGGCCGCAGGACTCGCCCACCGCCGGCCCGGGCACGCGGCGCGTCTTCTGCACGCGCACCTCGTGCTCGCCCACGCGCACGCGGTAGTCGATCGTCTCGCCCAGGAAGGCCTTGCGCTCGACCACGCCGCGCACGCCGCCTTCGCTCGCGAAGTCGATCTCGGTGGGCCGCGCGGCGAGCACCGCGCGCCCGGCGGCGACCAGGGCAGGATCGGGCGTGGCGTTCGCGGGCCACGGGTAGGCCGTGCCCGCGATCTGCATCCCCTCGCCGGAGAGCGAGGCGGGCAGGAAGGACGACAGGCCGATGAACTCGAACACGAAGCGGTTGGCGGGCGCGCCGTACACCTCGAGCGGGGTGCCCACCTGCTGCACCACGCCCTGCCTCATGACGAGGATGCGGTCCGACAGGGCCATCGCCTCGGACTGGTCGTGCGTCACGTAGAGGATCGCGAAGCCGAAGCGGCGCTGCAGGTCCTTGATCTCGAAGCGCATCTCCTCGCGGAAGTGCGGGTCGAGCGAGGAGAGCGGCTCGTCGAGCAGCATCACGTCGGGACGGATGGCCAGGGCGCGGGCAAGCGCCACGCGCTGCTTGCCGCCGCCGGAGAGGTCGTCGGGGCGGCCCTGCGCCACCGCGAGCAGGTTGGTGTGCTTGAGCGCCTCCAGCGTGCGCGCCTGCACCTCCTCGCGCGGCAGCTTGCGCAGGCGCAGCGGGAAGGCCACGTTCTCGAAGATGGTGAGGTGAGGCCACACCGCGAAGGCCTGGAACACCATGCCGAAGTTGCGCTTCTCGGGCGGCACGTAGAAGTTCTCGCGCCGCGAGGAGAGCAGGCGATCGCCCGAGCGGATCTCGCCCTCGTCCAGGTCCTCGAAGCCGGCCACCATGCGCAGCGTGGTGGTCTTGCCGCAGCCCGAGGGCCCGAGCATGGCGACGCACTCGCCCTGGCCGATCTCCAGGTCGAGCCGGTCGACGGCCGTGACGGCGCCGAAGCGCTTGGTGACCTGGCTGAGGGACATGTAGGCCATGGTCAGCCCTTGCGGCCGGCGACGCCGGTGAACACGCGCTTGATGATGCTCTCGCCCACCACGATGATGACGAGCGCGATGCCCGCGAGCGCGGCCGAGTAGACCGTCTCGCCGTCCTCGTTGAGCGTGTAGATCGCCACGCCGATGGTGCGCGTGGTCGGCCCGTAGAGCAGCACGGAGACCGTGAGCTCGCGAAGCGCCGGCAGGAAGATGAGGAAGAAGGCGGCGAGCATCCCCGGGCGCACCAGCGGCAGCACGATGTCGCGCAGGGCCTGCCACATCGTGGCGCCCGAGGCGCGCGCGGCCTCCACGAGCGAATCGTGCACCTGCTCGAGCGCGGCCGAGTTGGCCTTGAGCGAGAAGGCCATGTAGCGGGCGATGTAGGCCACCAGGATGATCCAGACGGTGTTGTAGAGGTTCACGCCGTACTTGCCGCTCCAGGCGAGGATCACGCCCAGGGCGATCACCGAGCCGGGCACGGAGAAGGGCAGCATGCCCAGGAACTCCAGCAGGCCCTTGCCGCGCACCTTCATCTTCACGATGACGTAGGAGATGATCACGCCGGCGAACATGGTGATGACCGCCGCGCTGAAGCCCAGGCTGATGCTGTTCCAGATCGCGTCGCGCGTGAGGTCCCACTCGAACAGGATGTGGTAGTAGTTGGCCCAGGTGAAGTTCACGGCGTCGAAGGGCAGGCCGTAGGTCTTGAGGCCCCCCACCAGGAAGATGGTCACCGTCGGCAGCACGATCGTGAAGCCGATGTAGGCGATGCACAGCACGAGCATCGGGATGCGCAGGCCCCGCAGGCGGATCTCCGCGGGGCGGAAGCTCTTGCCGGCGATGATCTGGTAGCGCCCGCGCGAGAGCACCCTGTTCTGCAGCCACAGGATGAGCGCCGCGGTGATCACGAGCACGGTGGCGAGCACGGTGCCGGTGCGGATCGAGTCGAAGCTGCCCGCGCTCTGGTGGATCTTCTCGTAGATGAGGGTCGGGATGTTGTAGATGCCCGACTCGATCCCCAGCACCGCCACGGTGCCGAAGTGCGCCATCGAGTACAGCATGATGAGCAGCGAGCCCGAGAGGATCGAGGGCAGCACCAGCGGGATGGTGATGCGGCGGGTGATGGTGAAGAGGTCCGCCCCGGAGATGCGCGCCGACTCCTCCAGCGTGGGGTCCATGCGCTCCAGGGCGCCGGCCACCTGGATGAACACGAAGGGGAAGAGGTACATCGTCTCCACCGCGATGATCCCGGCGTAGGAGTAGATGTTGAAGAGCGGCCCGTCCAGGCCCACCACGTCCATGAAGAAGCGGTTGATGTAGCCCGAGCGCGGCGAGAGCAGCATCTTCCACGCGAGGGCCCCGATGAAGGAGGGCAGCATGAAGGGCACGAGGAAGAGCACCTTCATCGTGCCCTTGAAGGGCAGGTCGGTGCGCGTGACCAGCCAGGCGAAGAAGGTGCCCACGATCGTGCCGGTGACCGTGACCCCGGTGGCGAGGATGAGCGAGTTGAGCAGGGCCTGGTAGGTCTCCTTCTGCCGCAGCACCTTGATCACGTCGGCCACGTTGAAGTGGCCGTCGACCCAGAAGGCGTTCACGAAGATGAGCAGCACCGGCACGGCGACCACGATCACCAGGATGGCGATCGACAGGCCCAGCAGGACCTGTGGCGTGCCGATGCGCGGGGCGGCGATGCGCGCGGCGCTCATGCGGCCTCCGGGGCGGCTTCGGCCGCGTTGAACCACTGCACGGTGACGAGGCTCACGCGGCAGGCGTCGCCCTCGTTGAAGAGCACGTCTCGCGCCAGGCACTCGTGGCTGGGCAGGGCCACGCGCACGAGCGTGCCCTCGATGTCCAGGAGGTAATCCACCTGCGCGCCCAGGAAGCTCGCGCGCCTCACCGTGCCGGGCAGTCCCTCGCCCGAGCGCGACAGGACCGCGTCGCTCGGCCGGAAGCCGGCGGCGAGCGCCGCGTCCTCCCGGGTGGGCGCCGGGCCCGTCCAGGGCTCGCGGCCGGCCCCCACGAAGAGCGCGCCGCCCTCGCGCCGCACGGGCAGGAAGTTGGCCACGCCCAGGAAGCGGAAGACGAACGCGTCGGCCGGGTGCTCGTAGATCTCCTCGGGCGTGCCGATCTGGCGCAGGCGCCCGCCCGCGTCCATCACCGCGAGGCGGTCGGCGAGGCCCAGGGCGATCTCCTGGTCGTGCGTCACGTAGAGGATGGTGATGCCCAGGCGCTTCTGGAGCGCCTTGATCTCGAAGCGCATCTCCTCGCGCAGGTTGGCGTCGAGGTTGTTGAGCGGCTCGTCCAGCAGCAGCAGGCGCGGCTCGGAGACGAGCGCGCGGGCGAGCGCCACGCGCTGCTGCTGGCCGCCGGAGAGCTGCGAGGGCAGGCGCGCCTCCAGGCCCGCGAGGCCCACCTGCTCGATGGCGCGCTGCACGCGCTCGCGCCGCGAGGCCATCTCGACCCCGGCGAGCTTGAGCGGGTAGGCCACGTTGTCGGCCACCGTCATGTGGGGCCACACGGCGTAGTCCTGGAAGACCACGCCCAGGCCGCGCTCGTTGGGCGGGATGGCATGGCGCGAATCGGCGTCGGCCATGCGCTCGCCGCCGATGGAGATGACGCCCGCGTCGGGCGTCTCGAAGCCCGCGATGAGGCGCAGCAGCACCGTCTTGCCGCAGCCCGAGGGCCCGAGCAGGGTGAAGCACTCGCCGTCGGCGAGGTCCAGGTCGAACGGGGGCAGCACGGCCTTGCCGCCATAGCGCTTGGCCACCCCCCGGATGCGGACCTCAGCCATGGGCGCGCCCGCGCGGGGGGGCGCGCCCCGGTTCCCCGGAAGCCATGCTCACTTCTGCATGATGTCGGTGAACTTCTTGATGGTCGCTTCCTTCTCGGCCATGATCGCCTGGTAGTCGATCTTCATCGCGCGCTTCATCGCGTCCTCGACGGTGGGCAGCTTGTACTTGGCCGGCACCTTCACGTCGGCGCGCACCGGCAGCGTGCCCTCATTCGCGATGAGCCCCTGGCCCTCGGCCGAGAGCACGAAGTCGATGAACTTCTTCGCGGCCTCCGCGTTGGGGCTGCCCTTGAAGATCGCGATGGGGCTCGGGATCACCAGCATCTCCGGCGGGTACACGAGGGCGAGCTGCGCGCCCTTGTCGATCTTGTCGAGCGTGATGTAGTCCACCGCGAGGCTCGCGACCAGGTCGCCCGAGGCGGTGTCGTCCACCACTTGCCCGGAACCCTTGCCCATCTTGGCGCCGTTGGCGCGCAGGCCCTCGAAGTACGGCCACCCGAAGGTCTTGCTCAGCACCGCGACGCTCATGTACGCCGTGCCGGACAGCGCCGGGTTCGCGATGCCGTAGGCGCCCTTGAACGCGGGCTTCTGCAGGTCGGCCCAGGTCTTGGGCGGCTCCTTGATGAGGCGCGTGTTGTAGGCGATGCCCAGGGTGCCCAGGCGCACCGCGGTGAACGAGCCGTCGTAGTCGGGCAGGGGATTGAAGAGCGCCTTGGACTCGGCGGGGATGTAGGGCAGCAGCAGGCCCTGCTTCTTCAGCTGGTAGAAGTCGGGCACCTCGGAGGTCCACAGCACGTCGGCGAGGATCTTGCCCGACTCGCGCTCGGCGGCGATCTTGGCCATGAGCTTGCCGGCGCCGGCGGACTGGTAGTCGAGCTTGATCTCGGGGTGCTTCTTCGCGAATGCGGTCTTCAGGTCGCCGACCATCGACTCCTTCATGGAGGTGTAGACGAAGAGCTTCTGCTGGGCCAGGGCGCCGGCGGAAAAGGCGGCGGCGGTGGCGAGGGCGCCGATCAGGGCGAGCATCCGGGTGGTGCGCATGTTTGTTCTCCTCGGGTGGGACGGGCGGCAACCGCGATTATCGCCGCGATTGGCTTCGATGGTGACAGTCTGTGGCGCGCGGTCGGGCACGCCTTTGTCGGGGGTCAAGGACGCGCGCGCTGCTACAATCGGCGCCGTTGCCCTTTCGTCCACGAGCGCCCGATGCTGCCGGAGGAATTGCTGGCGCGCCGCCTCGAGTGGGCGTGCGCGAAGGACCTGGGCGGCGCGGCCTTCGAGGTCCTCCTCGAGGCGCCCGCGCCGGCCGCCCTCGGCATGGCCGTCGAGCAGGTGAGCCTCCTCGGCTCCTCGGAACGGATGGTCCAGTTCTCGCTCCTGTTCCGCGGGCCGGCCGACCCGCTCCTGCCGCAGGGCACCTACCACTTCCGCCACGCGGCCCTGGGCGATTTCGCCTTCTTCATCACGCCCGTCGCGCGCACCCGCGAGGCCACCGACTACGAAGCCTGCTTCTCGCATGCGCCTTGACGCGGGCGATGCGCCGCGGCCGGACATCCGGCTGCGCGAAGCCGAGCCGTCGGATGAACCCTTCCTGCGCGCCCTCTACCGCAGCGCCCGCGAGCCCGAGCTCGCGCTCACCGGCTGGCCCGAGGCGCAGAAGGCCGCGTTCGCCGACTCGCAGTTCGACCTGCAGGCGCGCTCGTACCGCGAGAACTACCCGGGCGTGCAGTTCCTGGTGGTCGAGCGCGAGGGCGTGCCCGTGGGCCGGCTCTACGTGCAGGCCCGCGCCGGCGAGGTGATCCTGATGGACATCACGCTCGCGCCGCAGGAACGCGGCCGCGGCCTGGGCACGCTGCTCGTCCGGTGGGTGATGCGCCTCGCGGGCGAGCGGGGCGCGAGCGTGAGCCTGCACGTGGAGGCGTTCAACCCGGCCCGCGCGCTCTACGCGCGGCTGGGCTTCGTGCCGGAGGGCACGGACGGGGTCTACCTCCCGATGCGCTGGCGCCCTACAGGCGGTTGAAGACGGCCTCGGCGCGGCGCTGCTGCGCGTCCTTCGGGCTCACGAACATCACGAAGGTGCCGAGCCGGGGGTGCTGCACGCGGTAGGATTCCTGCGGCAGCGCGCCCTCGCCCTGCACGTCGAAGAACAGGCTGAAGCGGCCCTCGCGCTCCTCGCGCGTGCGGCTGCCGGGCAGCTCGCGCACGGCCGCCAGGCGCGCCGTGACGCCGCCGAAGACTTCCCGGGTGAAGTGGAAATCCTCCCCCACGCAGGGCGCGAACGCCGAGCAAGTGAGCTCGGCCGCGGGCGTGGCGGCCTGGGCCTGCCTCGGGCCGGCGAGGCCGGCCACCGCGACGGTGGGCGCGAGGGTGGCGAACTGCAGGAAAGTGCGTCGATCGGCGCTCATGGTTCCTCCGCCGGGATGGGCAGGCACGGCGACGATAGCAAATCCGCGCGTGGATGGCACCTGCCCCGCCGGGAAAAGTGCCGGGTCGCATAGACGACCGTGGCTTTCGCGGCTAGGATCGGCCCCTGGCAATCGAGGGAGGAATGCGCATGTCCGCTCCCTATCTCGGTGAGATCCGGATGTTCGGCGGCAATTTCGCGCCGGCTGGCTGGGCTTTCTGCCACGGGCAAACCCTGTCCATCGCCGAGAACGACGTCCTGTTCCAGCTGATCGGCACGACCTACGGCGGCGACGGCCAGGTGACCTTCAACCTGCCCGACCTGCGCGGGCGCATCCCGGTCCACATGGGCACGGGCCCGCAAGGCCAGACCTTCCAGATCGGCGAGATGTCGGGGACGGAGCAGGTCACGCTGACCGTGAACCAGATCCCCAACCACACGCATGCGGTCGGCGCCTCCACGAGCCCGGGCCACATCGCCGATCCCGCGAACGCCTACGTCGCCGCCGACCGGGATTTCGCGGCCTACGCCTCGGGCACCCCGACGCCGATGGCGGCCGACGCGGTCGGCTTCGCCGGCGGCAGCCAGCCGCACGACAACATGCCGCCGTACCTGTGCGTGAGCTTCATCATCTCGCTGTTCGGCATCTTCCCTTCCCAGAACTGAGCCATGACCACTCCCTATCTCGGCGAAGTGAAGATCGTGAGCTTCAACTTCGCGCCCAAGAACTGGGCGATGTGCAATGGCCAGCTCCTGCCCATCGCACAGAACCAGGCGCTCTTCTCGCTGCTGGGCACCACGTACGGCGGCAATGGCCAGACGGTCTTCGCCCTGCCGAACCTGCGGGGCGCCACCCCCCTGCATACCGGCAGCCAGTTCGCGCTGGGGCAGGCCGGCGGCGAGCTGAACCACACGCTCACGCAGCAGGAGATGCCCCAGCACCAGCACGCGCTCCAGGGCGTGAGCCGGCCCGGTACCGCGCCCTTGCCGGCCGGGCAACTCCTGGCGGCGCATCGCGGCGGCTACACGGAATCGCCGGATGCGACGCTCTCGGGCGTCAATTTCGTCATCGCGCTCACCGGCGTCTTCCCCTCGCGGAACTAGGCCCATGTCCTCCCCCTTCCTCGCCGAGATCCGCATCTTCCCCTACAACTTCGCGCCCACGGGCTGGGCGCTGTGCAACGGGCAATTGCTGCCCATCTCGCAGAACACCGCGCTCTTCTCGTTGCTGGGCACGACTTACGGCGGCGACGGCAGGAGCACGTTCGCCCTGCCCGACCTGCAGGACCGCTTCCCGATGAACCACGGGCAGGGGCAGGGGCTCACCGACCGGTTCCTGGGCGAGGCCGCCGGCACCACCGCCGTGACGTTGCTCACGACGGAGATCCCGGTGCACAACCACTTGCTCATGGAAGCCCACGACGGCTCGAGCACGCAGTCGCCGAGCTTCGCACTGCCCGGACCGTCGCCGGCGAGGCCCTACGCGGCCGGTCCGGCGAACGTCCCGCTCGCGCCCGTCCAGCCCGCCGGGAGCGGCTTCGCGCACAACAACATGCCTCCCTACCTCGGGTTCACGTTCTGCATCGCGATGCAGGGCATCTTCCCTCCGCGCAATTGACCGCCATGACCCCTACCCCGGTTGTCCGTCTCGCGCGCAGGGTCCTCTTCACCTGCCTTCTCGCCTCGGCGGCGGCGCCCGCCTGGTCGGCCCCCGAGCCCGGCGTGCTGCGCAAGGCGCTCGCGGCCCGCGGCGAACGCTTCATCGAGATGCCGGGCGCGAATGGCGCCGGCTTCGTCGCCAATGCCGCCGGCCAGACGATGGCTTTCGGCCGGGACGGCATCGAGGTGCGCCCGCGGGCGCAGCCGCTCGCCAAGGGCGGCAGGCCCGCCGCACTGCGCTATGAATTCGCCTCGGCCGCGAAGGTCGCGCCGGCCGGCGTGTCGGCTTCGGCCATCCGCTACCACTGGTTCGTGGGGGCGCGGGAGAACTGGGCGAGCGACACCCGCGGCTTCTCCCAGGTGACCTACGCGGGCCTGTGGCCCGGCATCGCCGCCACGTACTCGGGCGACGCGAGGGGCATCAAGTACCACTTCGACGTCGCGCCCGGCGCGGACGCGAAGGCCATCCGCTTCGTGGTGCGCGGGGCGAGCGATGCACGCCTCATGCCCGACGGCGCGGTGCAGTGGACCGTGGGCGGGTCGCCGGTGCGCGACGAGACCCCGCTCGCCTACCAGAGAATCGGCGGGGTGGAGAAGCTGGTGCCGGCGGCCTTCCGGCTCGAGCCCCTCGGGCAGGATGCCTGGAGTCTCGCGATCGAGGTCGGCGCGCACGACCCGGGCCAGGCGCTCGTGGTCGACCCGGCGTGGACCGCCTTCGCGGGCCTGGTGGGCGGCAGCGCGGCGGACCAGGTGTACGCGATCGCCCAGGATGCGCAGGGCAACACGTTCGCCTGCGGCAGCACCGCCTCCGCGAACCTGCCCGCGCTCTCGGCCTACGACGCGACGGCCAACGGCAACGACGACGCCTTCCTCGTGAAGTTCAACGCCGCCGGCGCGCCGCAGTTCGTGACGTACTTCGGCGGCAGCCAGTTCGACGCGTGCACGGGGATCGCCGTGCATTCGGACGGCACCGTCTATGTCGTCGGCGGCACCGCCTCGGTGAACTTCCCGTTCGTGGGCAACGACGCCGGCGGGCGACTTCGCCGGACGAAGGCGACCAGCGATCGCGACGCGTTCGTCGCGAAGTTCAACGCCGCGGGCAACGTCCTGGTCTACTCGGGCGTGATGGGCGGGGCCGCGGACGACCAGGCGATGGGCCTCGCGGTCGACGCCTCCGGGCGCGCGCACCTCACGGGCTACACCGCATCCTCCACGTTCCCCGTGACCGACGTCGCGAACGTGCTCACCGGCGCGATGGACGCCTTCGCCGCGCGCATCGCGCCGGCGGGCGACGGCGTCGAGTACTCGCGGCTGCTGGGAAGCACGGGCACCGTCGTGGGCCGCGCGATCGCGCTGGCGGGCGACGGCTCGGCGTATGTCGCGGGCGAGGCGGGGACCACGGGCGGGTTGACCGACCTGGCCGCCACGGCCGGCACCGTGCGCACGCTGGGCAACGGCCCGGCCGACGCGTTCGTCGCGAAGATCGCGCCGGCCGGCACGGTCGCCTGGCGCACGCTGCTCACCGGAACGTCGGCGAGTTCCTCCGGCGTCGACCGCGCGCTCGCGATCGCGATCGACCCGGCCGACGGCAACCTGCTCGTCGCGGGCGAGACCGATTCGGCCAGCTTCCCCGCCAACGACGCGGGCGCCCGGCAGGGCGCGACGGGTCCGCAGAACACGCTCGCGGGGAACATGGACGGCTTCCTCGTGCGCCTGTCGAACGCCGGTACCTCGGTGATCGCCGCGACCTACCTGGGCGGCACCAAGTTCGACGCCGCCGAAGGGGTCGCCACCGACGGCCTGGGCGCCCTCTTCGTGACGGGCACGACGACCGCGGAGACGCCCAACACGTTCCCGACCCTCGCGACCGCAGGCCTGTCGGCCACGCGCCTGGGCGCGCAGGATGGCTTCCTCGCGAGGCTCTCCGGCGCCCCGCTCGCGCTCGGGTACTCGGGCTTCGTCGGCAGCAACGTCTCCGGGTCCGCCATCCACGACGCGATGCACGCGGTGTCCTCTCGCCCGGGCGTGAACGCGTCCCTCGCCGTGGGCGGCGCGACGAGCGCGGCGGCGGCCGGCTTCGCGAACGCCACCTCGGGCGCGTTCGGCGGGTCGGGCGCGGTGAATGGCGTCGTGCTGCGCGTCGATCCCTTCCATGCGCCGCTCGCGCTCACCGTGGTCTCGGGCTCGCCCCAGACGGCGACGATCAACGCCGGCTTCGCGCAGGCGCTCGTCGTGAAGGTGGCCGATGCCGATGGCCTGGGCGTCGCGGGCTTCCCCGTGACCTTCACGCCGCCGGCCTCCGGCGCTTCCGCCGCGCTCCAGCCCGCGACGCCGGTCACCACCGACGGCAGCGGCCTTGCGCAGGTGACGGCCGCGGCCAACGCGATCGCCGGCGCCTACACGGTCCAGGCGAGCGCCGCCGGCGTGCCGGGCACGGCGAACTTCCAGCTCACGAACCAGAAGATCGCGCAGACCATCACCTTCCCCGTCGTGCCGGCCAGGCCCTTCACGGCCGCGGGCACGTTCGGCATCTCGGCCACGGCGAGCTCCGGGCTCACCGTCGCCTTCGCCGCCTCGCCCGCCTCGGTGTGCACGATCGCGGGCACGACGGTGACGATAGTCGCGCCGGGCACGTGCACGATCACGGCGAGCCAGCCCGGCGACGCGAGCTACGCGGCCGCCCTGCCGGTGGTGCAGGACATCGCGATCAAGCCGCGCCGCGGCGTCGACCTGAGCGGCGACGGCAAGAGCGACCTCGTCTGGCAGAACGGCGACGGGCGCATCGCGGCGTGGGTGATGAACGGCCTGGCCGCGACCGCGACGGCCGAGCTGGCCGGCGCGGGCTCGGGCTACTCGGTGGCGCTCCTGGCCGACTTCGACAACGACGGCCGCGTCGACCTCGTGGTCCGGCACACCGACGGCAGCACGGCCGTCTGGCTCATGAACGGCGCGGCGACCACCTCGCGCACCGCCATCCTGACCGGCGGCCTGGGCTGGACGGCGAGGCTCGCCGGCGACCTGGACGGCGACGGCCGGGCCGACATCGTCTGGACGAATGCCGACGGCCGTGCCGCCGCCTGGCTGATGAACGGCGCGGGCACGAAGTCGGGCGCGACGATCCTCGGGCCCGGCACGGGCTGGAGCCCCACGCGCCTGGCGGACTTCGACGGCGACGGCAAGTCGGACATCCTCTGGACGCACACGGACGGGCGCGTCGCGATCTGGCTGATGAACGGCCTCGCGATCAAGTCCTCGGCCGAGATCCTCGCCGCGGGCAGCGGCTGGAGCGTGGCGCAGGCCGCGGACCTCGACGGCGACGGCCGGGCCGACATCGTGTGGCAGCACACCGACGGCAGCGTCGCGGCCTGGCTGATGAACGGGACGGCGATCGCCTCGGGCGCGACGATCCTCGGGCCCGGCACGGGGTGGACCGTCACGCACGCGGCCGACTTCGACGTCGACGGCAAGGTCGACCTCGCCTGGCGCCACGCCGATGGCCGCGTCGCGATCTGGCTGATGAACGGGCTCGCGCCGAAGGCCTCCACCGAGATCCTGGCGGCCGGTTCCGGCTGGACGCTGCGGCGCACGGCGGATCTCGACGGCGACGGCAAGCTCGACATCCTGTGGCAGCACACCGACGGCAGCACCGCGGCGTGGCTCATGAACGGGATGGTGCTCTCCTCGGGCGGCACGATCCTGGGCCCGGGCACGGGCTGGAGCGTCACGACCGCGAGCCCCTAGCGGATGCCGACCATCCCCCGCACGGAGTCGAGCAGGCGCGCCGGATCGTAGGCGTAGCCGTCCTTGAAGACGATCTCGACGTTCTCCGCGTCGGCGATGCGGCGAGACGGATCGCCCTTCACGACGACCAGGTCCGCGAGCTTGCCGGCCTCGATCGTCCCGATCTGCGATTGCCGGCCCAGGAAGAGGGCGCCGTTGAGGCTCGCGATGCGCAAGGCCTCGACGGGCGTGAAGCCCGCCTCGACGAGCAGCTGCAGCCCGCGCTGGTCCGCGAAGCCCGGCAGCGCGCCGCCGTTCCCGGTGGGATCGGCGCCCGCCATCAAGTGGCCCCCGGCCCGCACGAAGGCGAGCTCGAAGGCGAACTCCTTGCGCAGGGCCGCCATCTGCCGATCCGCGGAGCCGGCGATCGCCGACACGAAGGCGCGATGGTGCAGGTGGCTGCGAAGCGACTCCGGCGACATCAGCACCTGCTGGCGGGCCGAGAGCAGCGGCCGCGTCGGGATCGACGACTCCATCACGGCGAGGGTCGAGGTCACCGCGACCTTCCTCGCCACGAGCTCGCGGATGAGGGCCTGGACGGCCTCGCCGCCGATCTCCACCTTGTCCCACGAGGCCGTGGTGGCGCGGCCGTTGGGGCAGGTGTCCGGCTTGCGATCGGGCACGAACCCGGTGTGGGTGTAGACGGGGCCGTGCTCGAGGTTGTCGATGCCGATCGCGATCGCGCGATGCCAGTCGACCGCGCACAGGTGCCCGGTGACCTTCAGCCCGAGCTTGTGCGCCTCACCGATGGCGGCGGCGAGCACGGGCTCGGTGATCTGCATGTACGCCTTGAACGAGGTCGCGCCCTCGGCCGCCCAGAAGCGGACGGTGCGGCGCGCGTGCTCCGGGTCCTTCAGCACGGCCATCTGCGGGAAGAAGGTGCCGCTGCCCTCGAGGTAGGGCGCGGTCACGTCCATGCGCGGGCCCGGCACCTCGCCCGCGTCGATCTTCGCGCGCAGGTTCAGGTCCATCGCGGGTTCGACGCTGCCCGCGGTGCGGATGGTGGTCACGCCCGCGGCGAGGTACAGGCGCGGCGCGGTGAAGGCGATCTGCGTGACGAGACCGCCCGGGGGCGGGATGCTGCCGCCCGCGTCCAGGTTGAGCGAGGCGGTGTACATGAGGTGGTTGTGCATCCCCACCAGGCCGGGGAAGACCGTGCGGCCGGCCAGGTCGAGCACCCTGGCGCCCGCGGGAATCGCGAGCGTGGCATCGCCCACGGCCTCGATGCGCCCGTCGCGAAGGATCAGCGTGCGATCGTCCCTTGCATCGGCGCCGGTGCCGTCGATCACGCGCGCGTGCGTGAGGGCGACGAGGCGCTCCTCGAACCGGAGGAATTTTCGCACCTCGGCGGAAGGCGCCTGGGCCCACGCCTGGGTCGCGAGAGGCAGCAGGAGGGCAAGCAGGCCCGCAAGTCGCGTCGGATGTCTCATGTCGTCTCCCCGGCAAGTCGGGGAGATGGTATCGCATCGGGCGGCGCGTTCGCCCCGGGCGCGGTGAAGAGCCCGGAGGAAAGGCCGAGCACGCTGGCCGCGAGCGACTCCGGCAGGCCCGCCAACGCCTGGATCTCCCGCGGCGTGGCGGCGCGGCGCTCCATGCCCACCGTCATCGGGCGCAGTGCGTTGTGGCCCAACGGGTGCACGACGATTATCGCGGTGGCGGGGTAGGTGCGACGTACTTCGCGAAGCTCGTGGGGCTGCTTGGTGACTTCCTGCAGGTGTTGGGCGGCAGGGCGGGCGACGATGCCCGTGGTAGGGCGAAGGTTGCGGAAGCGTCGCCTTGTTCGGCCAGTGGGCCAAGGGCGCTCCCGATGCCGCAAAGAGCCCGCCAGGATCAAGGTGAGCGAACTTGAGGCAGCAGGAATTCCCGCGCGTATTTCCGTCCGTCGGCGGATCGCGAGCAGCCGGCCACTGTAGCCTGGGGCCGCTCGCCGCGACCTAGAAACTCGCTCTGCATCCAGCCGAGGGATGCATAGAGTTCCGGCCGTCCCCACGTTGGCTGCAGCGGGTCCGCCGGGTGTCGGTTGCCCGGCGTCCAGGACGCTTTCCATGTAGGCCATGGTCTGCTCCAACCCGCCGCCGCGGGATTCGGGCCAGCGGTACACGGTCAGGGCGGCAACCCAGGCCGCCCTTGGATTCGTCGCACCGGCCGCCTTCAATCCACTCACCATCGTCACCAGATCGACCCTCTGATCGACAAGCGCGGCAGCCCTGTCGGGCCACAGGTAGAACCGGGCACCCGTGCAACCGACGTAGCCGACCTGAGCTTCGACGTCCGTCGGGTCGCTCCCCAGCAAGGCTTCAAACCCCGCAACGCAGGCGGCAAGCGGCGCGTCCACCTGAGACGGCCGCGCGCCGTCATTCATCGCGTTCAGGGCCTGGCGCCAGAAGGCGAAGGCTCGCCAATAGAGTGCGGCGTGACGCTGCGGATGCTCCGACGAATAGCCCAACAGCTCCGCCGCCAGGAATTGCAGGTAGTCGACCTTCCCATGATAGTCGGCGTTCACGATTTCCGAGGCGATCCTGGGCAGGTCGCATTTCGTGCGTTGGCATACCATCGGCGCTTCCGCCGGTTGGATCGCCGAACATCCGCCCGCCAAGAGCACGAACAGGATCGCGGCCATGGCGCATCGCATGGCTTTTCCCCGCCGCGGCGAAGGGAACCCCTTCGAATGGCACACGGTCACGCTCGTCCCGGCGCCGGGCCCGGCCCAGCGCGGACTGCGGACGCCGGTCGCCAGGCGCGGCAGAAGGACGAATTGGCGTCCTGCCCCGCCTCGCGCGCGTGCGATCGCGCCGCCGAGCCCGGTGAA
>JBGAOO010000062.1:0-15705 GCA_044221765.1 Usitatibacteraceae bacterium
GGCAGGAAGCGGCACGGCAGGAAGGCGCGCGACAGGAAGCCGCAAGACAGGAAGCAGCGCGTCAGGAATCAGCACGACAGGAAGCAGCGCGTCAGGAATCAGCACGACAGGAAGCAGCAAGGCAGGCGGCAGCGAAGCAAGAGGCCGCGAGGCAAGCGGCGACCGGGCAGGAAGCGGCGCGACTGGCCGCGGCGCAGGAAGCGGAGGCGAAGCGCGAAGCCGTGCTGCGCGCGCTCGGGCGGCAGCTCGACGAGGAGGCCGCGCGTCGCGAGGCCTCGGCCCGCCAGTTGCCCACCTCGAGCGGCGTGCGCCGCGGCAGGCTCTTCGGCCGCACCGACCCCAACGCCGACCTCGTGCGCTACGCGGAAGCCTGGGAACGCAAGATCCAGATGAACATGACCTTCGACATGGTCCGCGAGGCGGCGAAGCAGCCGCACACCAATCCCATGGTGAAGGTGGCCATCCGCAGCGACGGCTCGGTCGAGTCGGTCACCTTCGTCGTCTCCAGCGGCGTGGCGGCCCTCGACGAGGCGATCCGGCGCGTCGTGCAGAGCCAGGAGCACTACCCGCCGTTCCCGCCGGGCCTCGCCCGCGACTACGATGTGGTCGAGATCCGCCGCATCTGGCATTTCGACATGGCGATCCGGCTGTACTGAGCCGTCCTTTCCTTGACCCGGCGACGCTCGCCGACACGAAGGGAGATCCCGAGATGCCCGGCCATCGAATCTTCGCGACGCCCTTCGCGGCGGTCTATCCCCTGTACGTGCAGAAGGCCACGCGCAAGGGGCGCACGAAGGAGGAAGTCGACCGGGTGATCTGCTGGCTGACGGGCTATGACCTCGCCGGGCTGCAGGAACAGATCGACCTGAAGGCCGACTTCTCGGCCTTCTTCGGCCGGGCACCGGGCATGCATCCGAACAGCGCCCTCATCACCGGCGTGGTCTGCGGCGTCCGTGTCGAGGAAGTCGAGGATCCCCTGATGAGGAAGATCCGCCAGCTGGACAAGCTCGTCGACGAACTCGCCAGGGGCAAGGCCCTGGAAAAAGTACTCCGGAAGTGAGTGCCGCGTTCATCGCGGGGAGGGCGCGTGGCCGGCCGCCTGGGCCCTCGCGTTCCCGATCGTGCTCGTCGCGGCACCCCTCACGCGGCGCCTCGTGCAGCGCCTGGTGGGGACGGAAGGCCAATTGACGCGCGAGGCCCGCTTCGGCGTCGCGCACCGCGATGGGGCGCAGGCGGCGAATCGCATCGCGCGCCGTGTTGCGCTGCCGCAAAATGGAGGGGCCGGTGCGCCTCGATAATCGGGGCATGCCGACACCGCGCGCTCCATGATCCCCGCTCCCCGATTCGACCGCCGCCGCCCGCGCGTGGCGATCCACAAGTTCAGTTCCTGCGACGGCTGCCAGCTCTCCCTCCTGAACCTCGGCCCCGGCCTGCTCGACCTGGCGCGCCGCTTCGAGTTCGTGCACTTCGCCGAGTTCGGCGTGCTGGACGAGGAGGCCGAGGCCGACATCGCCATCGTCGAGGGCAGCGTCTCGACGCCGCACGAGGTGGAGCGCATCCGCGCCATCCGCACGCGCAGCAGCTACCTCATCGCCCTGGGCGCGTGCGCGACGAGCGGCGGGATCCAGGCGCTGCGCAACCTGCACGATGCGCCGGCCTGGACGCGCGCGATCTACGCGAGCCCCGGGCACATCCAGTCCCTGGACAAGGTGAGCGCGCTCTCCGCGCACGCGCACGTGGACCTCGAGGTCTGGGGCTGCCCGGTGAACGCGCGCCAGGTGCTCTCGGTGCTGCGCGACCTGCTCGCGGGCGTGGCGCCGGTGATGAGCCGCGACAAGCTCTGCCAGGAATGCAAGCGCGCCGGCATGACCTGCGTCGTGGTGGCCAAGGGGATGCCCTGCCTGGGCCCGGTGACGCAGACCGGCTGCGGCGTGCTGTGCCCGGCCATCGGCCGCGACTGCTATGGCTGCTTCGGCCCCGCGGAAACCGCCAACGGCGCCGCGCTCGCCGGCCGCTTCAGGGAACTGGGGCTGGACGAGGCGGACATCGCCCGGCGCTTCGGCGCGATCCACAGCGCGGCCAAGGAGTTCGCCCCGCTCGCGAAGGGGCTTCGCGATGAATGAGGGACGCACCCTGGAGCTGCGCGTGCCGCTGCTCGCCCGGGTGGAGGGCGAGGGCGCGCTGGACCTGGACATCGCGGACGGCGAACTGCGCTCGGTCCACCTGCGCATCTTCGAGCCGCCGCGCTTCTTCGAGAAGCTGGTCGAGGGCCGTCGCGCCGAGGAGGTGCCCGACCTCGTCGCGCGCATCTGCGGCATCTGCCCGGTGGCCTACCAGATGAGCGCGGTGCACGCGATCGAGTCGGTCCTCGGCGCCGATCCCGGCCCGTGGGTGCGCGAGATCCGCCGCCTGCTCTATTGCGGCGAGTGGATCCAGAGCCACTGCCTGCACATCCACCTGCTCGCCGCGCCCGATTTCCTGGGCTTCCCGAACGCCGCCGCGCTCGCGCAGGAGTACCCGGACGAGGTCGGCCGGGGCATGCGCCTGCAGGCCCTGGGCAACGACATCATGAAGCTGCTGGGCGGACGGTCGGTGCACCCGGTGGGCACCCGGATCGGCGGCTTCTGGCGCGCGCCGGCGATGGAAGCGGTCTCGGCCCTGCGCGCGAAGCTTCACGACGCCGTGCACCTGGCCGAGGACCTGGTCGGCTGGACGGCTTCCCTCGCGCTGCCGCATTCGCGCCAGGACTTCGTGAGCGTCGCGCTGCGCCATCCCGGCGAGTACCCGCTCAACGAGGGCCGCATCGTCTCCTCGGACGGGCTCGACATCCCGATCGAGGAATTCGACGCGCACTTCCAGGAGCGCCAGGTCGCGCATTCCACCGCGCTCTTCGCGGCGTACCACGGCGGCCCGTACCTGGTGGGGCCGCTCGCGCGCCTGAACCTGAACCGCGACCTGCTGCCGCACGCCGTGCGCCGCACGCTCGAGGCGACCGGGGTGCCTTTCCCCAGCGCCAATCCGTTCCACGGCATCGTGGCGCGCGCGGTGGAGGTCCATTTCGCGATCCTGGAGGCGCTTCGCATCCTCGATGCGTACCGCGTCCCCGAGGCCGCCTCGGTCGTGGCGGCTCCGCGCGCCGGCACGGGCTTCGGGGCCACCGAGGCCCCGCGCGGGCTGCTGTGGCAACGCTGGACCCTGGATGACGAGGGCCTGGTGCGCGACTCGCGCATCGTCCCGCCCACGAGCCAGAACCAGCAGCGCATCGAGGACGACCTGCGCCAGGCGGTCCTCGCCGCGGGCCTGGAAAGCCCGGAGGAGGAACTGCGCGAGCGCTGCGAGCAGGTGATCCGCAACTACGACCCCTGCATCTCGTGCGCGACGCACTTCCTGAAGCTGAACGTGCGGCGCGCGGGGAGCGCGCCATGACCGTGCGCATCGTGGGGCTGGGCAGCGGCCACGGCGACGACCGCGTGGGCTTCGCCGCGCTCGAGGCGCTCGCGGGGCTGGGCGTGCCGGCCGGCTGCGAACTGCATGCCTGCGCGAACCCGGCGACCGAGTTGCTGGGGCTGCTCGAGGGCGCCTCGCACGCGATCCTGGTCGATGCCATGGTCGATGGCGGCGCGCCCGGGCGCGTGCTGGGCTGCGTTCCCGGCGAACTGGCCGCGAGGCGCGACGCGCCGGGCAGCCACGGCGTCGGCGTGGACAGCGTGCTCGCGCTCGCCGCCGCGCTCGGCCGGCTGCCTTCGCGGGTCACGCTGCTCGGCGTGAGCATCGACCCGGCCGCCCGCCCGATGGGCGAAGACCTTTCCCCGCCCGTCCTCGCCGCGCTGCCCGCGCTCGTGGAGCGGGTGCTGCACGCCGCCACCCCGAGGGCCACGCCATGACCGACGGATTCCTGCCGCGCGCCCAGCTGCAGCGGCTCTTCGACGTGCTCTCCACCTCGCACAGCAAGGTGGTGGGGCCGGTCGTGCGCGACGGCGCCATCGTGTACGACGCCATCGAGCGCGCCTCCCAGCTGCCCACGGGCTGGCGCGACGAGCAGGCGCCGGGCCGCTACCGGCTCGTGCCATCGGACACGCCGCGCTGCTTCGCCTGGGCGGTGGGCGCGCAGGCGCTCAAGCCGATCACGTTCGCCCCGCGCGAGGAGCTCTGGCGCGCCGAGCGCAACTCGCGCGGCGACCTGCGCTTCATCGAGCCGCCCCACGAGGCGCCCACGCTCGCGGTGATCGGGGTGCGCGCCTGCGACCTGGCCGCGCTGCACCTGCAGGACCAGCACTTCGCCTTCGGCACCTACGCCGACGCCTACTACAACCGCCGCCGCCGCGCGCTCTTCATCGTCGCGGTCGACTGCGCCCACCCGGCCGCCACGTGCTTCTGCGCGAGCACCGGCGACGGCCCGCGCGCCACCAGCGGCTTCGACCTGGCCCTCACCGAGCTGGACGAGGGCTTCCTCGTCGCCGCGCGCAGCGAGGCCGGGCGCACGGTGGCCGAGGAACTGCCGCTCGTGCCGGCCACCCCGGCGCAGCTCGCGCAGGCCGAGGCCGAGCGCCAGGCCGCGGCGCGGGGGCAGCAACGCGCGATGCCGGGCCGGAACCTCCGGGACGCGCTCTTCGCGCGCCTGGACGACCCGCACTGGAAGGACGTGGGCGAGCGGTGCCTCGCCTGCGGCAACTGCACGGCCGTGTGCCCCACGTGCTTCTGCCACAGCGAGCACGACCTGGTCACCGCCGACGGCGCCGGCGCGCAGCACACGCGCCAGTGGGATTCGTGCTTCGGCGCCGGCCACAGCTACATCCACGGCTGGGTGATCCGCGGCTCCACCGACCTGCGCTACCGGCAGTGGCTCACCCACAAGCTCGGCAGCTGGCACGAGCAGTACGGCCGCAGCGGCTGCGTCGGCTGCGGCCGGTGCATCACCTGGTGCCCGGTGGGCATCGACATCACCGAGGAAGCGGCGGCCCTCGCGGGCGGCCCGGAGCAAACCGATGCGCGGTCATAGCTTCACGCAGGCCCAGCCCAACGCGTACCTGCCGCGCGAGGTCGAGATCGTGCGCCGCGTGCAGGAATCGTCGACGATCTTCACGCTCTTCCTGCGCTTCACCGACCCCGTGGCGCACGCGAGCTACACCTACGACCCCGGCCAGTTCAACATGCTGTACCTGCACGGCGTGGGCGAGGTCGCGATCTCCATCGTGTCCGACCCGGAGCACGAGGACCTGCTCGTGCACACGATCAACGCCGTGGGGCGCGTCACGCGCGGGCTGGAGAAGCTGCGCGAAGGCGAGCGGCTGGGCATCCGCGGCCCGTTCGGCCGCGGCTGGCCGCTGCGCGAGGCCGAGGGCCACGACATCATCATCGTCTCCGGGGGCCTGGGCTGCGCGCCCGTCGTCTCGGTGATCAACCACATGATCCGCCGGCGCGAGCGCTTCGGGCACTTCACGATCGTGCAGAAGGTGAAGAAGGTCGACGAGCTCATCTGGCCCAAGCGCTACGAGCTGTGGCAGCAGGTGCCCGACACGACCGTGCTCGTCTCCTCCACCGAGCGCGCGGCCAACTGGCGCTGGCAGGTGAGCAGCCGCCTGAAGGTGCTCGACGACGTGGTGGTGCACAGCGAGCGCACGGTGGCGATGCTCTGCGGGCCGGGCGGCTTCATGGGCTCGGCGGCCACGCACCTGGTGGCGAAGGGCGTGCCCGAGGGGTCGATCTACCTCGCCACCGAACGCAACATGCAGTGCGGCGTGGGCCATTGCGGCCACTGCCAGTTCGGCTCGACCTTCATCTGCAAGGACGGCCCGATCTATCCCTATCCGCGGGTGAAGGCGTTGCTGGAGGTCGAGGGCTTCTGAGCCGTCCCCGGCGTTGCGGGGCGATCGGCGGCCGTGCGATAGTCGCGGCCTGCCCACCGACCCCGCGCGCCATGCGAACGGACGACCTGCACGCCCTTCCCGGGAACCTGCCTGCGCCGGATAACGACGGGGCCTGCGATCACCTGCACCAGGCGCGGCTGCCGTCGATCGCCTTGAGGTCCACCTCGGGAGGGACGGTCGATCTATCCCGGGAAGGCCGCCCCTGGCTCGTCGCCTACTGCTATCCGCGAACCGGCCGGCCGGACCAGGAACTGCCGGGCGGGACGGCGGCGTGGAACGCCATCCCGGGCGCACGCGGCTGCACGCCGCAGTCCTGCGCCTACCGGGACCACCACGCGGAACTCGCGGCCCTGGGCGCGTCGGTGTATGGCCTGAGCACGCAGGACACGGAATACCAGTCGGAAGCCGTCCAGCGGCTGCACCTGCCCTTTCCCCTCCTGAGCGATGCGGGGCTCCACTTCGCGCGGGCCCTGCGGCTGCCGACCTTCGCCTTCGCCGGGCTCGAGCTCATCAAGCGCCTCACGATCATCGCCCGCGCGGGGAAGATCGAGGAGGTGTTCTATCCCGTCTTCCCGTCCGACGCGGACGCGGGGCGGGTGATCCACTGGCTCTCCACCCGGGGGAAGACATGAGGAAGACGGACACGGACGCGGGCCCGCCCGCCTCGACGCTCATCACGGGCCGGATCGCCGAGCTCGGGGACTGGCGCGGGAAGACGCTCGCCCGGATGCGAAAGCTCATCCACGAGGCCGACCCGGACGTCGTCGAGGAGTGGAAGTGGATGGGCACGCCGGTCTGGTCGCACGACGGCATCCTCTGCACGGGCGAGTCCTACAAGAGCGTCGTGAAGCTCACCTTCGCCAAGGGCGCCGCGCTCGCGGACCCGGCCCGGCTCTTCAACGCGAGCCTCGAGGGCAACGTGCGCCGGGCGATCGACATCCATGAAGGCGACGAGGTCGACGCGGCCGCCTTCAAGGCGCTCGTGCGCAAGGCCGTGGCACTCAATTCCGCGGGCAAGGCGAAATCGTCGAAGAAGGCGAAGTCCTAGGCGATCGCGCCGGCGAGCCTCGCCCTCCTCGAACTCCCTTTCGCGGCATGGCGCCGCGCGCCGGAGACCCGACCCGACATGCTCGACTTTCGCCAGATGTTCTCTCGAGGCCACCGGTTCCCGGGACTGGTGGCGGCGCTCGTGCTCGGCGGCCCGGTGGCCACGGCCGCCTCCTTCCCGTGCGACAAGGCCTCGACGGCCGTCGAGAAGACGATCTGCGCGCAGAAGGACCTGTCCGTCCTGGACGACGCCCTGGGACGCTACTACGCGGCTGCCCGCGGCGCGCTGGGGAAGGGCGAGGCGTGCCTCGCGGCCGACCAGCGGGCCTGGATCCGCGGCACGCGAGATGCGTGCAAGGACGCCGCCTGCCTGAAGCGCGAGTATCTCGAGCGCCTCGCCGTGCTCGACGGCGTGCAGCCGGGCGCGTCGAGGCTTCGCGACGTCGACCTGCCGAAGGCGATGCCGCTGATGGGCATCGTTCCGCCGGCCCTCGACGAAGTGGCCGCGCCGCGCAACCGCCCCACGAAGCCCTTCGTCGCGCGCGGCCGGTTCCTGGACGACATCGCCACCGGCGACGGCTTCGTGCTCCAGTCGGCCGACGGGGTGAAGCACGTGGTCGTGCCCGCGATGTTCCTGGAGCCGGAGGCGATGCCCCGGCTCACGGCGCTCGCGCGCACGCCCGGGGCGCTCTACGAGGTGCGCGGCCAGTCGGACCCCGGGCCCGGCGGCGAGGGGCATTTCTCGGCGAGCCGCTGCACCTACATCTACCGCGTCTCGCCTTGAGGCCCCGGGCGGACGATACTGTCCGCCGGCAGGGGGTCCACGGGGGCCGGCCCGCGCCTCGACCGTCGGAGAAACACGCATGCAGGCATTGCAGGGACTCAAGGTACTCGAGCTCGGCCAGCTGATCGCCGGGCCCTTCGCGGGCAAGACGCTGGCCGACTTCGGCGCGGACGTGATCAAGGTGGAGCCGCCCGGGGTGGGCGACCCGCTGCGCAAGTGGCGCCTGCTGCGCGAGGGCACCTCGGTGTGGTGGGAGGTGCAGTCGCGCAACAAGCGCTCGGTGTGCGCGGACCTGCGCGAGCCCGACGGCCAGGCGCTGGTGCGCCGCCTGGCGAAGGAGGCCGACGTCCTCATCGAGAACTTCAAGCCCGGCACGCTGGAGGGCTGGGGCCTGGGGTGGGAGGCGCTGCACGCGCTGAACCCCGGGCTCATCATGCTGCGCATCTCGGGCTACGGCCAGAGCGGTCCCTACAAGGACCGTCCCGGCTTCGGCGTGATCGGCGAGGCGATGGGCGGCATCCGCCACCTCACGGGCGAGCCCGGGCGCGTGCCGGTGCGCGTGGGCGTGTCGCTGGGCGACACCCTCGCCGCGCTGCACGGGGTGATCGGCGTGATGATGGCGCTCTACCACCGCGCCGCGCACGGCGGCGAGGGGCAGTTCATCGACGTGGCGCTCTACGAGTCGGTGTTCAACGTGATGGAGAGCCTGCTGCCCGAGTACGACGCCTTCGGCGTGGTGCGCGAGCGCGCGGGCAGCGCGCTGCCGGGCATCGCGCCTTCCAACGCCTACCGCTGCGCCGACGGCTCCTACATCCTCATCGGCGGCAACGGCGACAGCATCTTCAAGCGCCTCATGCAGCTCATCGGGCGCGCGGACCTCGGGGAGGACCCGGGCCTCGAGCACAACGACGGCCGCGCGGCGCGCAGCGCGGAGCTCGATGCCGCGATCGAGGCGTGGACGGGCGTGCGCGAACCCGGCGACGTGCTCGCCGCGCTGGAGGCGGCGCGGGTGCCCGCCGGCCGCATCTACTCGGTGGCGGACATCGCGGCCGACCCGCACTACCTCGCGCGCGACATGATCCTCGAGACGCGCACCGCGGACGGCGCGGGCCTTCGCGTGCCGGGCGTGGTGCCCAAGCTGAGCCTCACGCCGGGCGGGCTCCGGCATCCCGCGCCGCGGCTGGGTGAGCATACCCAAAGCATCATGGCGAAGGCGGGCTGGCCCGGGCGAGAATAGCGGTTCGACAACACACAGGGGAGAAGACGATGAAGTCGTTCCGGGGGAGGATGGCGGGGCTCGCGTTCGCGGGGCTGGCGGCTTTGGCCGCGCTGGCCGCGGGGGCCGCGGAGCCCACGAACTGGGTCACCAGCTGGACCGGTTCCGTGCAGGGGCCGTATCCGGTGGGCAACCCGTCCGCGCAGCCGGACCTCTCGCGCGTCTTCCCGCAGCCCGAGACGGGCGCGAACGACCAGTCCTTCCGCCTGGTCGTGATGCCCGCCTACTGGGGCTCGAAGGCGCGGCTTCGCCTGTCCAATGCGCTGGGCACCCGGCCGGTCACCTTCGACGGCGTGCATGCCGGCCTGCAATGGTCGGGCTCGGCCATCGTGCCGGGCACCAACCACGCGGTCACCTTCGGCGGCAAGCACTCGGTGACGGTGGCCCCGGGCGAGTCGGCCTGGAGCGATGCCGTGCCGCTTCCCTTCGCCTACCGCTCGCACGAGCTGCGCGGGCGCAAGCTCGCGGTGAGCTTCCACGTGGCCGGCACGAGCGGCCCGATGACCTGGCACGCGAAGGCGCTGCAGTCGTCGTACGTGACGGCGCCGGGCGCGGGCTCGAAGGGCGCGGACGTGTCCGAGGCCGCCTTCCCCTTCGCCACGGCCTCCTGGTACTTCCTCGACGCGGTCGACATGGCCGCGCCGAAGGACACGGGCGTCATCGTCGCCTTCGGGGACTCGATCACCGACGGCACGGCCTCCACGCTGAACGGCGACGACCGCTGGCCCGACGTGCTGCAGCGCCGGCTGGGACCGGGCTGGCTGGTGGTGAACGCGGGCATCGGCGGCAACCAGGTGGTCGGGCCGAAGGAGTACTCGGCGGCCAAGCCCTTCCCCGGCGGCCCCTCGGCGCTCATGCGGCTCGAGCGCGACGTGCTCACGCTCTCGGGCGTGAAGGCGGTCATCTGGCTGGAGGGGACGAACGACTTCAGCAAGAACGGCAACGCGGAAGCCGATGCGGTGATCGCCGGGATGAAGGAGGGCGTCGCCCGCATCCGCGCGCGCCTCCCGGGCGTGAAGGTGATCGGCGCGACCGTCACCTCGGCGCTGGGCAGCACGAGCGCGGCGCACGGCTTCGAGCTGCAGGACCAGAAGCGTCGCAAGCTCAACGAGTTCATCCGCGTCGGCGGGGTCTTCGACGCCGTGGCCGAATTCGACCGCGCGACCATCGACCCGCAAAGCGGCGAGCTGAAGCCCGAGTTCGTGCCCGACAACACGGTGGGCGGCAAGGGCGACAAGCTGCACCCGAACCGCCTGGGCTACCAGGCGATGGGGATGTCGATCGACCTCGGGCTCTTTCCCGCGAAGGCGCGCTGACTAGACCCGGAAGACCGCGACGGCCCGCGCCAGGCGCGCGGCCTCGTGCTTCAGGCTCTCGGCGGCCGCGGCGCTTTGCTCCACGAGCGCCGCGTTCTTCTGCGTCACGTCGTCCAGCTGCGTGACGGCGTCGTTGATCTGGGTGATGCCGGCGCCTTCCTCGCGGCTGGCGGCGGTCACCTCGCCGATCAGGTCGCTCACCTGCTTCACGTGCGCGACGATCTCGTGCATGGTCTGGCCGGCCTCGTGCACCAGGGTGCCGCCGGACTCGATCTGCGCGACGCTCTCGCCGATGAGCGCCTTGATCTCCCGCGCGGCCTGCGCCGCCCGCTGCGCGAGGTTGCGCACCTCGCCCGCCACGACCGCGAAGCCGCGGCCCTGCTCGCCGGCGCGCGCGGCCTCCACGCTCGCGTTGAGCGCGAGGATGTTGGTCTGGAAGGCGATGCCGTCGATCACCGTGATGATCTCCGCGATCCGGCGGCTCTGCGCCGTGATGTGCTCCATGGTCTTCACCACCTGCTCGACCACGTCGCCCCCGCGGGCGGCCTCCGCGCTCGCGCTGGTGGCGAGCCGGTTGGCCTGCGCGGCGGAATCGGCGCCCTGCTTCACGGTGGCGGTGAGCTCCTCCATGGAGGCGGCGGTCTCCTGCAGGTTGGAGGCCTGCTCCTCGGTGCGCGCCGAGAGGTCCTGGTTTCCCGCGGCGATCTGCGTCGAGCCGGTCACGATCGTGTCGGAGGCCTCGCGCACCTCGGTCACGACGCGGGCGAGGCTCTCGCTCATGCGCCCGAGCTCTCGCAGCAGCTGCGCCACCTCGTCCCGGCCGGTGGCCTCGATGCGGCCGGTCAGGTCGCCCGAGGCGACGCGCGAGGCGAAGGCGACGGCGCGCGCCAGCGGCCGCGTGAGGCTCAGCACGATCCAGGCGCCCGCGGCGCTCGCGATCAGCACGGCCACGAGCCCGGCGACGAGGGACTGCCCCTGCGTGAGGGCGATGAGGCGGGCGTTGGCCTGCTCCGTCTCGCCCACCTTGGCCACCTGGCGCGCGTCGAGCTTCGCCAGGCCGTCCAGGAAGGGCGCGAGCATCGGGATCATCTCCTCGTCGGCCGCGAAGGCCGCCTCGGCCTGCTTGCCCTGGCCGACCAGCGACAGGATGTGCGCGACGCCGGCGCGGTAGGTGGCGTGGCGCTTCACGATGTCGGCGATGAGCGCGGCGTCCTCGGGCGAGCCCGCGAGCGCCTTCTCCAGCGTGGCGAGGCCCTCGACGATGCGCGCATCGCGCGCCTGGATCTCCTGCTGCAGGCGCTTCTGCTGCTCGCCGCTGGAGGAAACGAGGACCACCATGCCCGCGATGGCGTTGTCCTTGGCGAGCAGGTGGATCTCCGAGGCCTGCGCCTGGCGCTTCACGCCCGCGCCCATGTCGGCGGAATTGGCGGCGCTGCGCGACAGGCCCGCCTGCGTGAGGGCCACCAGCAGGACGATCGTCGCCACCACCGCGCCGAAGGCGAGGGCGACCCGCGGGCCGATCCTCAGGTCGGGCAATCTCATGGGCGTGGGGCCGGGCCGCGGCGGCGCGGAGGAGGGGAGCTCAGCCGCCGAGCTCGCCGACGAGCTGCTGGCACTTGGTGATGCGCTCCTTCTGGATCCCGGTGGCGATCTTCTTGGCTTCCTCTTCCTTGCCGGCGAGGATGGCCGGCACGAGCTCGGTCTCGCGCGTCTTCTTGAACGCGTTCCAGCTCTCGACGAGGGCCTTGAACTGCGCTTCCTTGCCGGCGGGCGCCTTCATCTTCGCGAGGCTCGCGCTCACGGCGTCGGCGGTGTCCTTCACGACCTTCTGGTGATCCGGGCCGCGCTTGTCCTTGTTGACCAGCATCGTGACCAGCGACTCGCGGGCCGCGCTCAGCTGGGCGCGCAGGTCGGTGAACTCGTTGGCGCCCGCGAAGGGCGAGGCGAGGCAGGCGAGGGCGGCGAAGGCGAAGGCGGCGAGATGCTTGCTCATGGGGGTGGCTCCCTGGTTTCGGTGGATGGACGCCGCAGGCCGGCGGGCCGGCTTCGGTGCATTGCTGTATTTCGTATGCCGGAATGCGGACTTGAGCCGCGCAGGCGCCGCGCGCTTGATCTGGATCAAATGAGGCGGGGATAGGACCTTGGGCCACCCCGCGCGGCCTCAAGCCCGCCGGGATTTCGCCCGAGAATCCTCAGTGGGTCGAAAGGCAGGCCTCGCGCCAGGCGGAGCGAACACCGACATGAAGTCCCGCGCGGCCGACATCGATGCGCGATCGGCAGCCGATCGCAAAGCGATGGAGGAACTCGTCAACCAGGGCCGGCGCTACCGCGTCGCGATGGTGCTCGCGATCGGCGCGAGCTACGGCATCGACGTCGTCGTCCTCTCGCTGTATTGCCTGGTCCAGCGCTTCGGCCCGGAAGTGCCCGCGGCCTACGGGCTCGCCGGCATGGTGCACGTGGCGTTCTTCGCGACGCTGCACGCGTCCGGGGCCAGCGACCGGACGCGCGATCCGCACCTGACGCTCGGGCAGATGGTCTTCGGCCTGGCCATCCAGCTGGGCGCGCTCGCCTTCGTGCCCGCCATCCGCGCCTACTTCCTCGGCGTCATCTTCATCGTCTTCTCCTTCGCCTCGCTGCGGCTGTCGCTTCGCAAGCTGCTCGCGCTGTGGCTCGGCGCGTGCGTGGGGATCGGCGCCGTCTTCCTCGCCTTCCCGGCCGGGTCGATCGTGCCCGTGGTGGGCTCGGCGACCCCCGGCGATGCGCTCATCGCGGGCGGCAGCTACGCCTCGGTGCTGCTGCGCTGCCTGCTGCTCAACCACTACGCGACCACCTTGCGCCAGCTCTTCGCCAAGCGGACCACGGACCTGTCGGCGCAGGTGCGCGAGGAGCGCGCGCGGGCCGAGCGCGACGGGCTCACGGGTGCGCTCAATCGCCGGGGCGTGCTGCCGCTGCTCGAGGCTCAGGCGAGCCTCGCGTACCGGCACGGCGCCCCCTGCGCCATCGCGATGCTCGACGTGGACCACTTCAAGGCGATCAACGACCGTTTCGGGCACCTCGCCGGCGACGACGTCCTTCGCGTGATCGTGCGGACCGTCGTGGCGGGCCTGCGGCCGGCGGACCGGGTGGCCCGCTACGGCGGCGAGGAATTCCTGCTGCTCATGCCGTCCACGACCGCGCAGGAAGGCGCCCTCGTCGTGGAGCGCCTGCGGGCCGACCTTTCGCGGCAGGCGTGGCCTGCGCCCCTGTCGACGCTGCGGCTCACCGTCTCCGCCGGGCTCGCGCAGCTGCGCGCCGGGGAGAGCGCGCTCGAGGCCATCGAGCGGGCCGACAAGGCGCTCTACGCGGCGAAGGAAGCCGGGCGCGACCGGCTCGTGCTCGCACCCTGACGGCGCCCGCCGCGCCTCGGTATAGTGGCGGCCTTGGCGCGGGCGACCGCCGGCGCCCCGATTCGCCCCACCGGACCCGCGTGCCCGCCATGAAGATCACCCGCATCACCGCCATCCCGCTTTCCTATGCCTGCCCGAGGGCAAGACGGTGAAGATGGGCATCGGCGCCACCACCAAGCGCGACACGATCATCGTGCGCGTGGAGACCGACGAGGGCCTCAAGGGCTACGGCGAGGCGCACCCGGGGCGCAGCCCCGGGGCCGTGACGAGCCTCGTCAACAAGACGCTCGACCCCATGCTCGCGGGCATGGACCCGTGCGACGTGGTGGGCGTGTGGGCGCGCGTGAACCGCATGCAGCTCTCCAGCCACGGCCTGGGCGCGGGGGCCGCGCTCGCGCTCTCGGGCATCGACATGGCCCTGTGGGACATCCGAGGCAAGGCGGCGAACATGCCGCTCTACCGGCTGCTGGGCGGCAGCAGGAAGCGCATGCCCGCCTATGCCGGCGGCATTTCCCTGGGATTCCAGGCACCGGAGTCGCTGGTGGAGGAGGCGCGCGAGTACGTCGCGGCCGGCTACAAGGCGGTGAAGCTGCGCCTGGGCGACAACGCGCGCGACGACGTGCTGCGCGTGCAGGCGGTGCGCAAGGGGCTCGGCCCGGACATCGAGATCCTCACCGACGCCAACACCAACTACAGGCTCTCGGATGCGCGGCGCGTCATTCCCGCGCTGGCCGAGGCGCGCGTGGGCTGGCTCGAGGAGCCCTTCAGCAGCCTGGATTTCGGCTCCTACCGCGCCGCGGCCGCCATCTCGCCGCTCGTGCCCATCGCCGCCGGCGAGAACCACTACACGCGCTGGGACTTCGCGCGCCTGCTGGAGGACAAGGCCGTCACGATCTGGCAGCCCGACCTGTCCAAGACCGGCGGCATCACCGAGGCGCTGCGCATCGCGGCGATGGCCTCGAGCTTCGGCATCCCGCTGCACCCGCACAGTTCCGCCACAGGCATCAACCACGCGGCCACGCTGCATTTCCTGGCCGCGCTCGACAACGGCGGCTACTACGAGGCCTGCGTCTCGAAGCTGAACCCGCTGCGCGACCTGTTCGGGCGCACCTTCGAGATCGGCGCCGACGGCTGCGTGGAGCCGCTCGACCGGCCGGGCATCGGCCTGGAGATCGACGAGGGCCTCTTCGCGCAGTTCCCGCCCATCGACGGCCCCGGCTACGTCGTCCAGTTCTGACCCCGCCCCGACCCCACCGACGGAGATCCCGTGAAGAAACGCTCGTTCCTCGCCCTCGCCGGCCTGCTGCTCGCGCAGGCCTTTCCCGTCCTCGCGCAGGAGGCGGCCTATCCCTCGCGCCCCATCAAGATCATCGTCCCGTACCCGCCCGGCGGCTTCAACGACACGCTCGCGCGCACGATCGGCGCGAAGCTCCAGGCGGCGTGGGGCCAGCCCGTGGTGGTGGACAACCGCCCCGGCGGCGGCACGCTGATCGGCACCGAGGCGACGGCGAAATCCGCCCCCGACGGCTACACGATCATGGTGACGCCCTTCGCCTTCGCCGTGAACCAGCACATCTTCCGGAAGCTGCCCTACGACCCGGTGAAGGACTTCGCGCCCATCACGCTCGCGGCGACCACGCCCAACGTGCTGGTGGTGCACCCGGGGCTCGGCATCAACTCCGTGAAGGAACTCGTCGCGCTGGCGAAGTCGAAGCCCGGCGCGCTCAACTACGCCTCCACGGGCACCGGGTCCTCCAACCACCTGTCGATGGAGATGTTCAAGCAGATGGCCGGCGTGGACATCACGCACGTGCCCTACAAGGGCAGCGGGCCGGCGGTGACCGACCTCATCGGCGGGCAGGTGGGCCTCATGTTCGACAACGTGCCCAACATCATCAACCAGGTGAAGGCGGGCAAGCTGAAGGCCCTGGCCGTCACCACGCCCGGCCGCTCGGCGCACGTGCCCGACCTGCCGTCGGTCGCCGAGGCCGGCGTGCCCGGCTACGAGGTGAGCGTGTGGTTCGGCTTC
>JBGAOO010000063.1:0-15296 GCA_044221765.1 Usitatibacteraceae bacterium
GGTGCCCAGGCGCCCGAGCACGCCGGGACAGCCGGGCGCGAGGCGGTTCACCGAGGGCACGCTGGTGAACACGAGCTCGTAGCCGTGCGCGCGCGCTCGCTCGACGATCTCCGGCGTCCAGCGCCCGTGCGGAAAGGACATCGTCGCCAGCTGCGCGGGCGCGAGGCCCGTGAGCGCCGCCACCGCCTCGCGGGCGCCGAGCTGCTCGGCGTCGAGGTCCTCGGCGCGCGTCATCGGCGTGTGCGTCTTGCCGTGCAGCCCGATCGCCACGCGCCCCTGGTGCAGGCGCACGAGCTCCTGCGCCGTCACCATGTGGCGCAGGCCGTCGTCGAGGCGCCCGGCGTAGGCCTCGAGGAGCCGGCCGCGCTCCGGGGCGGGCATGGCCTCGAGCGCGGCGATGACGGTGCGCAGGCCCGGCAGGCCTTCCGCCGGCGCCGACGCGCAGCCCGCCTCGCGCGCGAGCGCCTGCACGTTGCGGGGCGAAAGCCGGCCGGCGCGCAAGGCCGCGACGAGCTCTTCCTGGAAGAAGGGGCGGCTGCGGCCCACGGCGTCGGCCACGGCGAAGAGCAGCGCCGGCACCTGCTCGCGCTGCAGCACCGGCAGCGCGTAGTCGGCGTTGTCGGCCCAGCCGTCGTCGAAGGTGATGAGCAGCGCGCGCGGGGGCAGGGGCACGCCGCCGCGCCGGGCGGCGAGCACCTGCTCGATGCCCACGACGTGGTAGTGGCGCTTGAGGAAGCGCACCGTGTGCGCGAAGAGCTCGTCGCTGATGGTGTAGTCGGGGTCGCACGAGGCCCAGCGCGGGTCCGAGGGGCTCAGCACGCGGTGGTACATGACGACCGTGAGCACATGGCGGTTGCGCAGCCGGTGGTAGGCGCCGAGCAGGCCCGACCCGTAGAGCGCGCGCTTCAGTGCGTCGATGAGCATTTGGTATTCTTCGCCCCACAAGAACTCGTCCCAGAACGGCCCCATGGCGCGCCCCCGAGTCTCGGTCATCATACCAACCTACAATCGCCGGGCCCTGGTGCCCGTCGCGATCCGCACGGTGCTCGCGCAGACGATGCCCGTCGAGGAGATCCTCGTGGTGGACGACGGCTCCACCGACGGCACGCACGAGGCGCTCGCGGACGAGTTCGGCGAGCGGGTCACGGTCGTGCGCCAGGCGAACGCCGGCGTGTCGGCGGCGCGCAACCGGGGCCTCGCGATGGCGCGGGGCGAGTTCCTCGCGCTGCTCGACAGCGACGACGAGTGGCTGCCGGAGAAGACCGAGCGCCAGGTGCGCTGGCTCGAGGCGCACCCGGAATTCGGCATGGTGGTGTGCGACGTCGATCGCGTCGACGCCCGGGGCCGGCGCATCGACGTCTTCCGCCGCCGCGAGTTCTTCCCCGAGGACGGCCGGATCCTCAAGTGGGTCCTGCGCAACCCCTCGCTCACGCCGGTGTCCGTGCTGATGCGCCGCGAGGTCTTCGAGACGGTGGGCGGCTTCGACACGGCGCTGCGCACCGCGGAGGACATCGAATACCACCTGCGCATCGCCCGGCAGTGGCCGATCGGCGTGGTCGACGAGATCCTGGTGCGCGCGATGCGCGGCCACGACGGCCTGTCCGCCCTGGCGCAGACCTACGACGACTACCAGCGGGTGGTCGAGACCTTCGCCGCCGGCTGCCGCGGCCAGGTGCCCGACGCGGACCTCGACGCGGGCATCGCGCACGCGTGCCTGCGCAATGCGCGTGGCCTGCTCTTCGCGGGCCGCTGGGGCGATGCCGCCGGCCTCACCTGGCGGGCGGTGCGCCTCGCGCCGGACCCGGCGGTGCGCCGCGAGGCGCTCGCCCTCTCGGCGCTCGCCCTGCGCCGCCTGCTCGCGCGCCTGCGCGACGGGCTCACCGGGCGTGCCCGCTAGGGCGGACCGCCGCATTGCATCGGTAGCACAGGGGTGCGGCGATGCGACGCAGCGCATTGCCGCCCGGCGCGAAACCCTGCTAGCTTGCCTGACGCCTGCCGCCCCGAGGCCTGCCCGAACACGCCCAAGCGTCCCCAGAGACGAGCCATGATTCTCACGAAGCCCGCCCGATCGACCGCCCGCCCAGGAGCCCGCGCATGAGCTCGGCCCTCGCGCGCCTGGCCGACGACGCCACGCGCCACGGCGCGAGCGAGCTCGAGCGCGTCGACTACCTCGACGGCTGGCGCGGGCTCGCGATCCTGTTCGTGCTGCAGGAGCATTTCTTCAACGTGAAGGGCTTCGACAGCGGACGCCTCGGGGTCGACATCTTCTTCTGCCTGTCCGGGTTCCTGATGAGCCGCATCCTGTTCGTGCAGCAGGTGCCGCTCGCCACCTTCTACAAGCGGCGCATCAGCCGCATCCTGCCGGTGTTCCTGCTCTTCGTCCTGCTCGTGTACGGCATCGCGCTCGCCGCCGGCCGGCCCGGCACCTGGGGCGAGTTCGCGGCGACGCTCGCGTTCCTGCGCACCTACCTGCCCGCCGAGACGGGCATCTGGCAATCGCACCTGCCCATCGGCCACCTGTGGTCGCTCAACGTGGAGGAGCACTGCTACGTCCTGCTCAGCCTGCTCACGGTCTTCGCGGCGGTGCGCAAGCGCGCGGGCTGGCTGCTCGTGCTGCTGGGCCTGGCGGCCGTGCTCGTGCAGATCTTCTACGACCACCGCCCGGACATCGCGCCGAAGGACTACGAGATCCGCACGGAGACCGCGGCGGCTTTCCTGCTCACCTCGGCGGGCTACTTCCTCGTGCGCGATCGCTTCGTGCCGCTGGTGCGGCCGTGGATGCCGCTCGCCGCCTTCGCGCTCGCGCTGCCCTTCTACTGGCACGGCTTCGGCGGCGGGCTGGCCGAGTCCTCGACGCCCTTCCTGCTCGCCTTCGCCGTGAACCACCTCGGGCAGCTGGCCGAGCCCGCGCGCCGGGCGCTGGCGGTGGCGCCCCTGCGGCTGCTGGGCATCTGCTCGTACTCGGTCTACCTGTGGCAGCAGCCGTTCTACCTGTTCAAGGCGCATTTCCCGCCGGGCCTCGCGCTGGTGGGCGCGCTCGCCACCGGCGCGGCCTCCTTCTACCTCTTCGAGAACCCGGTGCGCGCCTGGCTGAACCGCCGCTGGTGACCGCGCCGGTATCATCGCGGGAACCATGAGCGATCGCGAACTCCCCCCGGGCCTGATGGAGCGCGTGCGG
The DNA here is from genome assembly GCA_044221765.1 of Usitatibacteraceae bacterium. Lineage (GTDB taxonomy): Bacteria > Pseudomonadota > Gammaproteobacteria > Burkholderiales > Usitatibacteraceae > FEB-7. The sequence goes on from JBGAOO010000063.1 coordinate 3,179, forward strand.
GCCTCCCTGCGCCGGCGCTGGCGCCGGCTCAACCTGCGCGGCGTGGGCCAGGCCGACGCCCACGTCCGCCTCGACCTGCTCTACCGGATCCGCGACCCGTGGGGCATGGACACGGACCGCGAGCGCCATCGCTTCGTCGAGACGAGCCGCATCCTCCACGAGAAGCTCATCGCTCCCGCGCCGCGCGCGGGGTCGATCCTGGAGATCGGCTGCGGCGAGGGGCACCAGGGCGAGTACCTCGCGCCGCTGTGCGAGCGCCTCGCCGGGATCGACGTGTCGGCCACCGCGGTGGCCCGGGCGCGCGAGCGCCTGCCCGGCGCCGACCTGGTGGCCGGCGACCTGCTCGCGCAGCCCTGGGCGGGAGAGCTCGACCGCTACGACGTCGTCACCGCCTGCGAGGTCCTCTACTACGTGAAGGACATCCCGCGCCTGCTGCGCACGATGTCCACCCTGGGCCGCTCGTGCCTGGTGACCTACTTCGAGCCGCTCTCGGAGGTCGTCGAGCCGCCGCTCGCGGCCATGCCGGTCGAGGGGCGGGACGAGTTCCGGTACGAGGACACGCGCTGGCGCATCGCGTGGTGGAGGAACGCGCGGCCGGCCCCGTGACGACCCCGGACAAGCACGCCCGCTCCTTCCGCATCGCCTTCGCCGCGATGCTGGGGGCGCTCGCCACCCTGGGCCCGTTCGCGGTGGACACCTACCTGCCCGCCTTCGGCGGCATGCAGCGGGCGCTGGGCGCCACGCCCGTCGAGATGCAGCAGACGCTCTCGGCCTACCTGCTGTCCTTCGGCGTCATGTTCCTCTTCCACGGGGCGCTCTCCGACAGCTTCGGCCGGCGCCCGGTGATCCTGGTCTCGCTCGCGCTCTTCACCTTCGCCTCGGCCGGCGCCGCGCTCGCGACGAGCGTGCACGCGCTCATCGGCTGGCGGATCGTGCAGGGCGTGTCCACCGGGGCGGGCATCGTGGTCGGCCGGGCGATGATCCGCGACCTGTACAACGACGAGGACGCGCAGCGCCTCATGTCGATGGTGACGCTCTTCTTCGGCCTGGCCCCGGTCATCGCGCCGCTCATCGGCGGCACGCTCTTCGCGCTGCTGGGCTGGCAGGCGATCTTCTGGTTCCTGGCCGGCGTGGGGCTGCTGCTCACCGCCGCGGGCACGCTGCTGCTGCGCGAGACGCTGCCCGCGGACCGCCGGCACGCCTTCCACCCGAGGGCGCTGATGCAGGGCTACCGCGAGGTGGGCGCGAGCCGGCCCTTCCTGCTGCTCTCGCTCGCGGTCGGCTTCAACTTCAACGCGTTCTTCCTCTACATCCTCTCCGCGCCCGTCTTCCTGGGCGAGCACCTGAAGCTCGGGCCGCAGGAATACTCGTGGCTCTTCATCCCCTCGATCGCGGGCATCCTCGTCGGCTCGCAGCTCTCGGGCCGCGCGGCCGGCCGGCTCACCCGCGCGCAGACGCTGCGCCGCGCCTACACCTTCATGGGCGCCGCCGCGGGCGCGAACCTGCTCTACGCGCTGCTGCTGCCGCCCTCGCTGCCCTGGGCGGTGATGCCGATCTTCTTCTACGCGATCGGCTCGGCGATGGCGATGCCCTCGATCTCGCTCACCACGCTCGATCTCTTCCCCACGCGCCGGGGCATGGCCGCCTCGCTGCAGGGCTTCGTGGGCGGCATGGTGAACACCGTGACGGCCGGGGTGATCGCGCCGGCGGTGTTCCACGACCCGCGCTGGATGGCGGTGGCGATGGCCGCGATGATGCTCGCGGGCTTCGCCTCCTGGCGCCTCTACTACCGCGGCCACAAGCGCCGGGCCTGAGGGCGGGCGAGGCCCTCACTTCATCGGCTTGCAGTGCGTCTCGCGCGTGAAGGCGAGCAGCACGAGCGAGAGCGCGCCCCAGGCGAAGAGCAGCGAGAACGCGGACCGGTAGGCGCCCAGGTCGTACAGGCGCGCCCCGCTCGCGGCGGTGGCGCCGGTCCAGTGGCGGTCGAGCACCCAGCCCACCACCGGCTGCATCACCATGCCGCCGGTCATGACGCCCATGTTGGCGATGCCCGACACCGTGCCGGCGAAGCGCGCGGGCACCGACTCCTTCGCGAAGGCGAAGTTCAGGATGAACGCCGAGGCCGCGATGCCCAGCAGCACGAGCAGCGCGGCGAGCGCGGGCCGGCTCCAGCCCGGCACCCACACGAGGAGGGCCCAGATCGCCATCGAGGCGACGATGCCCGCGGCATAGGCGGGCTTGCGCCGGCCCAGCCGCCCGGTGAGGGCCGCGTAGAAGATGCTCGCGGCGCTCCAGGAGACGAGCGTTAGGGAGGCGAGCGAAGCCGCCTCGGCCGTGCTGTAGCCGTAGTGCGTGGTGAGGAAGGGCACGCCCCACAGGCCCGCGAACATGAGGATGATCCCCGAGATCGCGCCGGGGATGAAGTAGAGCAGCCAGGCGTTGCGGTAGGACAGGACCGCGCGCAGGTCCGCGAGCATGGTGCCGCCCGTGGTCGCGCTCGCCTCGTGCGGGAAGTAGGAGTCGTAGCCGCGCTCGCGCGGGTCGTCGCGCGCCACGAGCCAGATCGCGACCGCGACGGCGGCGGTGGCGGCGGCGCTCGCGACCATCACCGGGCGCCAGCCGAAGGCATCGACCGCCAGGCGCAGCGGCGCGCCGGCGAGCGTGGCGCCCATCACGCCCACGAAGAGCGCGATGGCGCTCGAGAGCGCGAACTGCCGCGAGGGCATCCAGTGGCTCGCGAGCTTGAGCATCGCGACGAAGGCGACGCCCGCCGCCGCCCCGATCGCCAGGCGCCCGGCGTTCGCCGCCGCGGCCGTCTGCGCCATCGCGAAGAGGAGCGTGCCGGCGGCGGTGAGCGCCGCGCCCGCGGTGAGCAGCCTGCGCGGCCCCCAGCGGTCGGCGATGAGCCCGGTCGGGATCTGCATCGCCACGTAGCTGTAGAAGTAGAAGGCCGAGAGGTTGCCCAGCGCCGCGCCGGAGAGGGCGAAATCGCGCTGCAGCTCCTGCGTGATCACCGCGGGCGCCACCCGCTGGTAGAAGGCGATGAGGTAGAGCGAGGCGCCCAGTCCCCAGACGAGCCAGGAGAGGGAGGCGGGCGGCGCCAGCCGCTCCTCGAGTTGCGGTGGTGGTGCTCGTCGAGCTCGCCCTCGAAGCCGTGCAGCACGTTGATCACGCGCCGGAAGCCGTGCTTCTCGAGCGCCTCGCCCGCCTCGAGCGTGCGGTTCCCGCTCCGGCAGATGAGCACGACCGGCCGGTGCTCGAAGTTCGCCCCCGCGATCTTCTTCACCTGGCCGACGAAGTGCGGGTTGAGCTCCCACTCCGCGCCGTCGTACCAGGGCACCATCATCGCGCCCACGGGGTGGCCGACGAACATGTATTCCATCTCGCTGCGGCAGTCGATGAAGACCGCGTCGGGGTTCTGCTTGAGGAAGCGGTGCGCTTCCCTCGGTTCGAGATGTTCCATGGTCCGCCCGTTCTGTTGCGGCGCCCGCGGTCGGCGCCTGGCTCGTGGCACGAAGGGCCGATTATAGACGCCGGTGCGCGGGGCCCGTCGTACAATGGCCTTCCCGTCGCGCTGCCGGAATCGCCCGCCATGAACGCTCCCGAATCGCCCTTCCGCTTCGATGCCGCCATCGCCGCCGCGGCCGATCGCATCGAGTCCCGCGTCATCGCCTGGCGGCGCGACCTGCACGAGCATCCGGAGCTCGGCAACCGCGAGGTGCGCACCGCCGCGATCGTCGCCAATCACCTGCGCTCCCTCGGCTTCGACGAGGTGCGCGAGCAGTTCGCCGTCACCGGCGTCGTCGGCCTGCTCAAGGGCGGCAGGCCCGGGCCCGTCGTGGCCCTGCGCGCCGACATGGACGCGCTCCCGGTCACGGAGGAGGTGGACGTCCCCTTCGCGAGCAAGGCGAGCGCGCACTGGAACGGGCAGGAATGCGGCGTGATGCACGCCTGCGGCCACGACGCGCACACCGCCATGCTGATGGGCGTGGCCGAGGTGCTCGCGGGCCTGCGCGAGCAGATCCCCGGCACGGTGAAGTTCCTCTTCCAGCCCGCCGAGGAGACCCCGCCGCTGGGCGAGGAGGGCGGCGCCAAGCTCATGGTCGAGCAGGGGTGCCTGGAAAGCCCGAAGGTCGACGCCGTCTTCGGCCTGCACATCACCTCCATCCATCCCACCGGGAAGATCGGCTACCGCTCCGGCCCGCTCATGGCCTCGGCGGACCACTTCCGCATCTTCATCCGCGGCACGCAGACGCACGCGGCCCAGCCCTGGCGCGGCGCCGACCCGATCGTCGTGGGCGCGCAGGTGGTGACGGGCCTGCAGACCATCGTCTCGCGCCGCATGAACATCACCAAGGAGCCCTCGGTCGTCACGGTGGGCATCTTCCAGGCGGGCGTGCGCAACAACATCATCCCCGACGAGGCGCGGCTCGAGGGCACCATCCGCACCTTCGACGAGGGCCAGCGCGAGGAGATCCACGCGCACGTGAGGCGCATCAGCGAGCTGATCGCCGAGACGGGCGGGGCGAAGGCGCACGTGCACATCCACAAGGGCTACGACGTCACGGTGAACCACCCCGGCCTCACCGAGTGGTCGGTGCCCACGCTCCGGCGCATCGCGGGCGAGGCCAACGTGGGCGTGGTGGACAAGGTGTGCGGCGCGGAGGACTTCTCCTGCTACCAGAAGGTCGTGCCCGGCTTCTTCTACTTCATGGGCTGCACGCCGCCCGACCGGGACCACCGCACCGCCGCGCCCAACCACAGCCCGCGCTTCTACGTGGACGAGAACTGCCTGAAGCTCGGCGTGAAGACGCTCTCGGCCCTCGCCCTGGACTGGCTGGCGGCGAACCCGCGCAATTCATAAGGTCATCCGCGCGCCGGGAACCCCGCCCGGGCCGGCCGGTCTGTTGCGATGCGTCAATAGCCCCCCGCGCGGGGGCGGCGCATAATCCTCCCCCATGACCCGTCGTCACCGCAGCCTGCTGTCCTTCGTTCTCGCGTTCGCGCTCGTCTTCGCGCAACTCGCGACGGCGGCGCACGCCTGCGCGATGGCCGCGGCGAAGGCACCGGCGATGGCCGCGGCGGCCCCCGCCCCGGAAGCGGTGCCCGGCCACGAGTGCTGCCCGCCCGAGTCCCCGGCGCCGGCCGACAACGGGAACATCTGCAGCCAGCATTGCCAGTACGGCGATGCCTCGGTCGACAGCGGCGCGTCCGCGCCGAACGCCTTCGTCGGCGACCTGCCGGCGCTTCGCCTCGAGCTGCCCCCGCTGGATGCGGCAAGCGTCGTCCGCCGCCAGCAGCGCCTCTCGCCGGTCGTAGCACCCCCGCCACCCGCCATCCTCTTCGGCGTCCTTCGCATCTGATTCCCGGTTGAAGCAACCCGGCCGCGGCATTCGCGGCCGGGCGTTCACTCGCTTGCCGGAGGTCCCATGCACCCGTTCGCCCGTCCCGCCCGCCTCGCCCGTGCCTGCCTCGCCGTCACGGCGCTCGCCGCCGCCCTCGCCCCCGCGCTCGCGGCCCCGCCGCTCACGCTCGCCGAGGCGCTTCGCCTGGCGCAATCGCGCTCGGCGCAGCTCGCCGGGCAGCGCGCCGCCGCCGACGCGAGCGACGCCCTGGCCCTCGCGGCCGGCGAGAACCCCGACCCGAAGCTCTTCTTCGGCATCGAGAACACGCCCGTCGAGGGCGCCGACCGCTGGAGCCTCACCGCCGACGGCATGACCATGCGCAAGGTCGGCGTGATGCAGGAGTTCGTGCGCGGCGAGAAGCGCGAGCTCATGGCCGCGCGCGCCCAGGCCGAGGCCCGGCGCGAGCGCGCGCTCGTCGACATGCAGGCGAGCGAGCTGCGCAAGGACGTCGCGATGGCCTGGCTCGATCGCTACTACGCCGAGCGCTCGCTCGGCCTCGTCGGCTGCTCCTCTCGGCCGAGGCCGGCCTGCAGGTGGCCGGCCACCACCGCGCAACTGGCCGCGGGCAAGGCCGGGGCCATCGAGCCGGTGATGGCCCGCGCGAACCTCGCGATGCTCGCCGACCGGCGCCAGGAGTTCGAGCGCATGGCGCGGCGCGCAGGCGCGCCTGGCGCGCTGGCTCGGCGAGGACGCGCAGCGCGTGCCGAGGGCGAGCCCGACTTCGCGACGCTGCCCGCGAGCATCGCCGCGCTCACCACGGACCTCGAGCGCCACCCGCAGCTCGCGATGCTCCAGCCCATGACGGAGGCGGCGCAGGCCGAGGCGAACCTCGCCGCGATCGCCACGAAGCCCGACTGGAGCCTCGAGCTCTCGTACGGGGCGCGCGGCAGCGCCTACACGAACATGGTCTCGCTCATGGTGCGGATGGACCTGCCGGTGTTCGCCGGCTCGCGCCAGGAGCCCGCCGCGCTCGCCAAGGCGAAGCAGGCCGAGCAGGCGAGGCAGAACGCGGAGGAAGCGCGCCGGCGCCACGAGTCGGACGTGCGCGCCTTCCTCGTCGACTACGACATCGCCCGGGAGCGGCTCGTGCGCACCGAGCAGGAGATCGTGCCGCTCGCCCAGGCGCGCGCCGGCGCCGCCCACGCCGCGTACGAAGGCGGCCGCGCCGACCTGGGCGCCGTGCTCGAGTCGCGCCGCCTGCTGCTCGAGGCGCGCCTCAATGCCCTCGCGATGCGCGCCGAAGCCGCCCGTGCCTGGGCGCAGCTCGCCTACCTGATTCCCGAAAGGAGCCCGAAATGAACCGCACCCTCGTGTCCGCCGCCGTCGCCCTCGCCCTCGCCGCCGGCCTCGCAGGCGGCTACTGGTGGGCGAAGCAGTCGGCCGCCGGCCCGGCCGCGTCCGCCGCCGCGCCCGCCGCGGGCAAGGACGGCCGCAAGGTCCTCTACTGGCACGACCCGATGTACCCGGCGCAGAAGTTCGACAAGCCCGGTCGCTCCCCCTTCATGGACATGGACCTGGTGCCCGTCTATGCCGAGGACGGCGCGGACGCCGGCGGCGTGAAGGTGAACCCGCGCGTGGTGCAGAACCTGGGCGTGCGCACGGCAGTGGCCGAGAAGGGCCGGCTGGAGATCGCGGTGCAGGCCGTGGGCACGGTCGCCTTCGACGAGCGCGCCGTGACGCTGGTGCAATCGCGCACCCCCGGCTACATCGAGAAGCTGCTCGTGCGCGCCCCGCTCGAGGCGGTGCACAAGGGGCAGCCGCTCGCCGTGCTCTTCGTGCCCGACTGGGCCGGCGCGCAGGAGGAATTCCTCGCCCTGCGGCGCAGCACCGCGCCGGGCGCGCAGGAGCTGGCCGCCGCGGCCCGCAACCGGCTGCTGCTCGCCAACATGAGCGAGGCGCAGGTGCGGGAGGTCGAGCAGGCCGGCAAGCCCCAGCCGCGCGTGACGATCGTCTCGCCGGTGGACGGCGTGGTGGGCGAGCTCGGCGCGCGCGAGGGCATGACCCTCATGCCCGGCGGCATGCTCTTTCGCCTGAACGGGCTCTCCACGGTCTGGGTGAACGTCGACGTTCCCGAGGCGCAGGCCGCGAGCGTCGTGCCCGGCGCCGTGATCAGCGCCACGGTGCCCGCCTATCCGGGCGAGAAGTTCGCCGGGCGCATCAACGCCGTGCTGCCGGACGTGGCCGCCGCGAGCCGCACCATGCGCGCGCGGGTCGAGCTCGCCAACCCGGGCGCGAGGCTCAAGCCCGGCATGTACGTGACGCTCGCCATCGCGCCCGCCAGCTCGCGCGAGGCGGTGCTCGTGCCGAGCGAGGCGCTCATCCCGACCGGCAAGCGCACGGTCCTCGTCGTCGACCGCGGCGAGAGCAAGTTCGAGCCGGTGGAGGTCGAGGCCGGGCGCGAGCAGGGCGGGCGCACGGAGATCCTGAAGGGCATCGAGGCGGGCACGCGCGTGGTCGTCTCCGGCCAGTTCCTCATCGACTCGGAGGCGAGCCTGAAGGCCACCACCACGCGCATGGGGGAGGCGGCCGGCGCGAAGGAGTACACGGCCGAGGCGAAGCTCGAGAAGTTCGGCAAGGACACCTGGACCATCTCGCACGGGCCGGTGCCCGAGCTCAAGTGGGGCGCGATGACCATGGAGTTCCTGCCGATGGCGGGCGGGGTGCCCGCGGGCGCGAAGCCCGGCGACGAGGTGCGCCTCACCTTCACGCTCGACAAGGACGGCATGCCGGTGGTCGCGCGGATCGCCCCCCGGGGAGCGGCGAAATGATCGCGAGGCTCATCCTCTGGTCGATCGCCAACCGCTTCCTCGTGATGCTCGCCTCGGTGGGGCTCGCGGCCTGGGGCGTGTGGGCGACGAGCCAGACCCCGCTCGACGCGATCCCCGACCTCTCCGACACGCAGGTCATCATCCGCACGACCTACCCGGGGCAGGCGCCGCAGATCGTCGAGAACCAGGTCACCTACCCGCTCACCACGACGATGATGTCCGTGCCGGGCGCGAAGGTGGTGCGCGGCTTCTCCTTCTTCGGCGATTCCTTCGTCTACATCATCTTCGAGGACGGCACCGACCTCTACTGGGCCCGCTCGCGCGTGCTCGAGTACCTGAACCAGGTGCAGGGCCGGCTGCCGGCCGCGGCGAAGTCCGCGCTCGGGCCCGACGCGACCGGCGTGGGCTGGATCTACCAGTACGCGCTCGTGGACCGCACCGGCCGCACGGACCTCGCGCAGATGCGCGCGATCCAGGACTGGCTGCTCAAGTTCGAGCTGAAGAGCGTGCCCAACGTGGCCGAGGTGGCCACCGTCGGCGGCATGGTGCGCCAGTACCAGATCGTGCTCGACCCGGACCGCCTGCGCGCCCTGGGCATCACGCACGCGAAGGTGATCGAGGCCATCGGCCGCGCCAACCAGGAGGCCGGCGGCTCGGTGCTCGAGCTGGGCGAGGCCGAGTACATGGTGCGCGCCACGGGCTACCTCAAGACCCTGGACGACTTCCGGCGCATCCCCCTGCTCACGACCGAGGGCGGCGTCTCCGTGCGCCTGGCGGACGTCGCGCGCGTGCAGGTGGGCCCGGAGATGCGCCGCGGCATCTCCGAGCTCGACGGCGAGGGCGAGGTCGCCGGCGGCATCATCGTGATGCGCTCGGGCAAGAACGCGCTGGAGACGATCAACCTGGTGAAGGCGAAGCTCGAGAGCCTGAAGAAGAGCCTGCCGCCGGGCGTGGAGATCGTGCCCGTCTACGACCGCTCGGACCTCATCAAGCGCTCGGTGGCGACGGTGGGCGACACGCTCGTCGAGCAGTTCGCGGTGGTCGCGATCATCTGCATCGTGTTCCTCTTCCACTGGCGCTCGGCGCTCGTGTCGGTCATCTCGCTGCCGCTGGGCATCACCACGGCGTTCATCGTGATGCACTACCAGGGCATCACCGCCAACATCGTGTCGCTGGGCGGCATCGCCATCGCCATCGGCGAGATGGTGGACGCGGCGGTCGTGATGGTGGAGAACGCGCACCGCAAGCTCGAGGTGTGGCAGGCCGCGAACCCCGGCCGCGAGATCGAGGGCGACGAGCGCTGGCAGCTCATCGGCGAGGCCTCGGTGGAGGTGGGCCCGGCGCTCTTCTCCTCGCTGCTCATCGTGACGGTGTCCTTCATCCCGGTGTTCGCGCTGCAGGCGCAGGAGGGCCGGCTCTTCTCGCCGCTCGCCTTCACCAAGACCTACGCGATGGCCGCCGCCGCCGCGCTCGCGGTGACGCTGGTGCCCGTGCTGATGGGCTACTTCATCCGCGGCCGCATCCCGCGCGAGGAGAACAACCCGGTGAACCGCTTCCTCATCGCCGTCTACCGGCCGGTGCTCGAGGCCGCGATCTCCCGGCCGGTGCTCTCCATCGCCGTCGCGGTGGTGGCCGCGCTCCTCACGGCCTGGCCCATCTCGCGCCTGGGCGGGGAGTTCATGCCGCCCCTGGATGAAGGCGACCTGCTCTACATGCCCTCGGCGCTGCCGGGCCTGTCCGCGGGCAAGGCCTCGGAGCTGCTGCAGCAGACCGACCGCCTCATCAAGAGCGTGCCGGAGGTGGCGCGCGTGTTCGGCAAGGCCGGCCGCGCCGAGACGGCGACCGATCCCGCCCCGCTCGAGATGTTCGAGACGACCATCCAGTTCAAGCCGCGGGAGCAGTGGCGCCCGGGCATGACCACCGAGAAGATCGTCGAGGAGCTCGACCGCACGGTCCGCGTCCCGGGCCTCGCCAACATCTGGGTGCCGCCCATCCGCAACCGCATCGACATGCTCGCCACGGGCATCAAGAGCCCGGTGGGCATCAAGGTCTCGGGCGAGAGCCTCGTCGAGATCGAGCGCATCGCGGGCGACATCGAGCGCGTGGTGAAGGACCTGCCCGGCGTGAGCTCGGCCCTGGCCGAGCGGCTCACCGGCGGGCGCTACATCGACATCGACATCGACCGCGACCGCGCGGCGCGCTACGGCCTCAACGTGGCGGACGTGCAGTCGCTCGTCTCCGCGGCCATCGGCGGCGAGAACGTGGGCGAGACGATCGAGGGCCTGCAGCGCTTCCCGATCAACGTGCGCTACCCGCGCGAGATGCGCGACTCGCTCGAGGGCCTGCGCAGCCTGCCGGTGCTCACCGAGCGCGGCGCACAGATCCGCCTGTCGGACGTGGCCCGCGTGCACGTGACCGACGGCGCGCCGATGATCCGGAGCGAGAACGCCCGCCCCTCGGGCTGGGTGTACGTGGACATCCGCGGCCGCGACCTGCGCTCGGTGGTGCACGAGATGCAGGACGTGGTGGGCCGCGAGGTCACGCTGCCGCCGGGCTACTCCATCGCCTGGAGCGGGCAGTTCGAGTACCTCGAGCGCGCGCAGAAGCGCCTGGCGCTCGTGGTGCCGGCCATGCTCATGATCATCTTCGTGATGCTCTACCTCACGTTCCGGCGGCTGGACGAGGCCGTGCTCATCATGGCGACGCTGCCCTTCTCGCTGATCGGCGGGGTGTGGCTGCTCTACGCGCTGGGGCACGAGGTGTCGATCGCGACCGCGGTGGGCTTCATCGGCCTGGCCGGGGTCACCGCCGAGTTCGGCATCGTGATGCTGGTCTACCTCAAGCAGGCGTGGGAGGCGCGCATCGAGGCGGGCACCGCGAGCGAGATGACGCTGCTGGAGGCGATCCGCGAGGGCGCCGTCCTGCGCGTGCGGCCCAAGGCCATGACGGTCGCCACCACGGTGATCGGCCTCACGCCCATCCTGTGGGAGACGGGCACCGGCTCCGAGATCATGAGCCGCATCGCCGCCCCGATGGTGGGCGGCATGGTGACCGCCCCGCTCATCTCCATGCTCATCGTGCCCGCCGCGTGGCTGCTGCTCAGGAAGCGCGAGGCGCGCCGGCTCGCCCGCGCCGCGGGCCGCTAACCCCTTTCCGAACCCCGACAGGAGTCGACCCATGAAGCGAATCGCCCTTGCCCTCGCCCTCTCCACCCTGGCTTTCGCCATTCACGCGCAGCATGCGCACCACGCCCCGGCCGCCCCTGCCGTGGCGCCATCCGCCGCCGCGAAGGACTTCGCCGACGGCGAGGTGCGCAAGCTCGACGCGGCCGGCGGCCGGGTCACGCTGCGGCACGGCGAGATCCGGAGCATCGGCATGGCCCCCATGACGATGGTCTTCCGCGTGAAGGACCCGGCGATGCTCGGCAAGCTCGCCGTGGGCGACAAGGTGCGCTTCCAGGTGCAGGAGCAGTCCGGCGACTACGTCGTGACCGCGATCGAGAAGGCGAGCTGAGCGCCCCGTCGCGGGCGCCTGGCGCAAGGGACTCCCATGAGAAGACGCGATTTCCTCGGCATGACCCTCGCGGGAACGGGCGCCGTGCTCGCCGGCTGCGGCGGCGGCGGTGGCGGCGGCTCGCCGATGATGTCCCCGCCCGTCGCGGGCGGCACGCTGCTGCCCGAAGGCCGGCCGCTCCCGCTGCTCTCCACGCTCGCCAATGCCGCGACGGCGCCCGGGCAGTTCGCCGCGACGCTCGCGGCGGCCCCGGCCCCGGCGAGCCTCGTCGCCGGGCGATCGACCGCGCTCTGGCTCTACAACGGCGCCTTCCCCGGCCCGATGGTGGAGGTGCGCGAGGGCGACCACGTGCGCCTCGCGCTCGAGAACCGCCTGCCGATCGACTCGACGGTGCACTGGCACGGCCTGCCCGTGCCCTCGGACCAGGACGGC
>JBGAOO010000064.1:0-14957 GCA_044221765.1 Usitatibacteraceae bacterium
GGCGCGCGCGACCCACCCGCAGCTCGCGGACATGGGCCACCCGCGCAAGTTCGCGGCCCTGCGCCACGCGGTGGCGACGATGGCGGGCACGGGCCACGAGGCCACGGTGGAGAAGGCCTTCGCCGAGGCGCGCATCCGCCGGCGCGTGGCGCTCGACATCCCGCACTTCATGGCGATGCCCACGATCATCGCGCGCACGCACTACGTGGTGACGGTGCCGCGGCGCCTGGCGATGGCGGTGGCCGACTACCCGCACATCGCGATCCTCGAGCCGCCCATCGCGATCCCGCCGTTCGAGATCCGGCAGCACTGGCACGAGCGCTACCACCACGACCCCGGCAGCCGCTGGATGCGCTCCCTGATGGCCGAGCTCTTCCTCGAGTAGCGGGTGCTTCTCGCGTACGAAGGGGACAGTCCCCTTCAGTCCTTCGCGAGGCCCGCGCGGCGCAGCAGGATCTCGGCGCTGTCGTTCCACACGTCCATCTTCACGATCTTGCCGTGCCGCACGACGAAGCGGTCCAGGTAGCGGTTGCCCGAGAAGGGCTCGCCGTCGGGCCATTCGCCGTAGAGCGTGCCCGTGTTGTAGACGATCGACTCCTCGGCGGTGCCGCCGGCCACCACGTCGGTGCGCTCGAACTTCTTCTTCACCCACTTGTAGCGCGCGGCGTTGAAGGCCGCGGTGTCCTTCGGGTCGGTGAACCGGCGCCCGCCCGTGAAGGTGATCGCGACCTCGGGGGCCATGTACGTGCGGGCCTTCACCGGGTCGGGGATCATCGAGGCCTCGAGGAATTCCTCGACGATGCGGCGCGCCTGCGCCTCGAAGGACGTGCCGCCTGCCGCCTGCTGACTGCCTTCCGCTGCCTGGACCATCTGCTTCTCTCCCGCGTGGTTCGCCATGGGCCGATGCTAGCAGCACTTGGCCCCTTCGCGCGCCACAAAACGGGGCGCCTCGCCCCGCTTCGGTGCGCCGATCATTCATTTGATGAATGACAAGAATTGATGGTGCTAGAGTGGACGCCAATGCCCGCGTTGCTTATCGTCTCGGCATCGCCTTTTCGCCATCGCCCCACTCCCCAAGGAGGTTCCCCGTGACCCGTTCCCCCAGCGGCTCCCGCCGCATGATCCTGCGCTCGATGGTCGCCGCCCTCGGCTTCGCCCTGGCGGGCGTGGCGAGCGCCGCCGACCCCATCAAGATCGGCCTCGTCACCGCGCTCTCGGGCCAGTCCGCGAAGGCGGGCGAGGCGATCACGCGCGGCCTCACGGTGGCGATCGACGAGATCAACGCCAAGGGCGGGCTGCTGGGCGGGCGCAAGCTCGAGCTCATCCGCCGCGACGACGAGGCGGTGCCCGCGAAGGGCCAGATCGCCGCGCGCGAGCTGATCTTCAAGGAGAAGGTCACCGTGCTCTTCGGCGGGCTCGACACGCCGGTCTCGCTCGCCATCGTGCCCATCGCCAACTCGGAGAAGGTGATCTTCATGGGCCCGTGGGCGGCCGGCACCCCGATCACGAGGAACGGCGCGAACCCGAACTTCGTCTTCCGCGTCTCGGCCGTGGACGAGATCGTCGACAAGGCGATGCTCCAGTACGCGCAGAAGACCTACAAGTCCGCGAAGCCCGGCGTGATCGTGGTGAACAACCCCTGGGGCGAGTCGAACCAGAAGGGCCTCACCGCCGCGATGCAGGCCAAGGGCGTGACGCCCGCGGGCGTGGAGAAGTTCGAGGCCAACGACGTCGACGTGACCCCGCACCTGTCGCGCCTGAAGGCCGCCGGCGCCGACACGCTGCTCATGGTGGGCAACGTGGGCCCGTCCTCGCAGGTGGTGAAGAGCCTGGACCGCATGGGCTGGAAGGTGCCGATCGTCTCGCACTGGGGGCCGGCCGGCGGGCGCTTCACGGAGCTGGCGGGGCCGAGCGCGAAGGACGTGGTGTTCGTGCAGACCTACAGCTTCTTCGGCAAGCTCTCGCCCAACGGCGAGCGCGTGCTCGCGGCGCTCAAGAAGAAGTACCCCGACATCAAGGGCCCGGGCGACGTGACGCCCGCCGTGGGCGTGGCGAACGCGTACGACGCCATGCACCTGGCCGCGCTCGCCATCGAGAAGGCGGGCAGCACGGGCGGCGACGCGATCCGGCAGGGCTTCTACAAGATCGACAAGTACGACGGGCTGATCAAGAGCTACGTGAAGCCCTTCACGCCGGAGAACCACGACGCCCTGGGCGAGAACGACTACGTGTGGACGCGCTTCATCGGCGATTCGATCCTGCCGGTGGAGCTGGCCGCCGCCAAGTAGGGCCCACGGGCCCTGGGTCGCACTGCCGGCCGATTTTCGCTATAATTCGCGGCTCTTTGCGCCCGTAGCTCAGTTGGATAGAGTACCTGGCTACGAACCAGGGGGTCGTGGGTTCGAATCCTGCCGGGCGCGCCAGATGTGAGAAGGGGCCAGTCGAGAGACTGGCCCCTTTGTTTTTCCCGCCCGCGCGGCGCGCGGGCGCCGCGAAACGCTCAGAGCGAGTGGATCGGGTGGGGCAGCAGGCGGTCGTACTCGAGCTTGACCGTCTCGTAGCATTCGCAGGCGCGAGCCTCCAGCCCCGGGCGATCGAGGACCTTGATGCGGCCTCGCGCGTAGGAGATCAGCCCCTCCTTCTGCAGCTTCCCCGCCGTCGCCGTCACGCTCTCGCGGCGCACGCCGAGCAGGTTCGAGATGAGTTCCTGCGTGATGACCAGCTCGTTCGCATGCAGCCGGTCGATGCTCATGAGGAGCCAGCGGCACAGCTGCTGGTCGAGCGCGTGGTGCTGGTTGCACACGGCGGTCTGCGAGGTCTGGGCGATGAGCGCCTGCGTGTACAGCAGGGCCAGGTGCTGCAGCTGGCCACCGAGCGCGAACTCGGTCTTCATCGTCTTGCGCGCGAGCCGGTAGGCCGCGCCCGCGCTCTGCACCTTCGTGTTGCTGGGCATGCTCTCCCCGCCCATGAAGATGGAGATGCCCACCATGCCCTCGTTGCCCACCAGCGCCACCTCGCTCGAGGAGCCGTCCTCGAGGTCGTAGATCAGCGAGACGATCCCGGTCACCGGGAAATGCAGGAAATTCACGTGGTCGCCGGATTCGGACATCGTCCAGCCCAGCGGCAGCGGCACGTACTCCAGTTGCGGCAGCAGGCGCGCATAGTCCGAGGACGGGAGGGCCGCCAGGATCCGGTTCTGCGTCGGGTCGCGAACGGGGGCCTTGCCCGCCTTGGCGGAGGGGGCGGGCCGGGCGCCTGCCTTGGCCTTACTGCGCGAAGGCATGGCCGGATCCGTTCCGCTTCGCCTCGTACATCGCCCGGTCGGCGCTGTCGAGGAGGGCTTCCACGCTGTCGCCGTCCCGGGGGAAGACCGCGATGCCCAGGCTCGCCTCGACGGTGAGTTCGCGCCCGCCCGTCCTGCAGGGAGCGCGTATCGCGGACCCGATCTTGCTCGCGATCGCATCCATCGCCTCGCGATCGCCCATTTCCGTCAGCAGGCAGAGGAACTCGTCGCCGCCGTGGCGGCTGACGGTGTCGGCCTCGCGCGAGCCATCCCGCAGCCGGTTCGCGATCGTCCGGAGCACCTCATCGCCCGCTTCGTGGCCATGGGCGTCGTTGATTTCCTTGAAGTCGTCCAGGTCGATGAAGATCACCGCGAGCGTGCCCCCGTGCCGGCTGGCCAGGGCGAGCGCATTCCGGAGCCGGTCGTCGAAAAGCGTGCGGTTCGGCAGGCCGGTCAGGGAGTCGTGGAGCGCGGCGTGCCGCGAGGCTTCCTCCCGGGTCGTCGCCTTTGCAAGGCTCAGCTCCAGTTCGTGCCGCGACCGGACCTCGGCCTCGAGCGCGTCATTCACCACGGCGAGCTTCTCGGCGGCATCCTGCACCTTGCTCTCGACCGCCTCGCTCCTTTCCAGGGCCCGCGTGATGCTCGGCAGCTTCGAAGGGGAGGAGAATTCCCGCTTGATCTCCCGGTTGACCGAGGTGAGTTCCTCGGCGCATTCCTCGACGATTTCCTTGACGTGCTCGCTCTGGTCCAGGACATGCGTGAGGGCTATGGATGGCTTCCGGGGGGGCTTGGTACGCATGGGTCCTGTTCTGGCGGTTCGCCTCGCGCTTCATCCGCCGCGGCGGGCGCCTGCGCACGGGTCGACATGGGTAGCCGGGATCCTACGCAGTGGCGTCCAGGCCTTCCGTGCGCTATGCAACATAGCGGGGCGCCGCGCCGGGGGCGAAGGCCGCCGTTTCGGCTTGGACCGCGCATCCCGCCAGCGGGGCCCGGCCCGCGGGACAGGCCGAGTTCAGTCCCCGTGCCGCGTGTGGTGGAAGGCGTAGGTCCCGAGCTCGCGCTCGCCCCGGCCTTCCGCCGCGACCAGGCGGATGCGCGCCAGGTGGGAGGGCATCTCGCGCAGCGTCGCGGTGCGCGAGACCAGGACCACGGTGCCGTGCGCCGCGTCGAACGGCACGTCGTGGAACGCGTGCGACTCGCCCACCGCGTCCACGAACGCGTCCACGCGCGCCACGCCCTCGAGCGGCGCCTGCAGGTGCGCGACGACGAACCGGTCCTCCGGGAGGATCGTGCAGTTCACGCTGCCGCCGCGCGGCACGCGGTACTCGCGCAGCCGCGTGCCCTGCTCGCCCAGCCGCCGCACGAATCCCTCGGTCACGAACGCATGCAGGGTGCCGCGCGCGAAGGCCTCGCGGATCCCGCCGGCAAGCGCCACCAGCTCGTCCAGCGCGTGGCCGCAGCGGTCGCAGCCCAGCAGGTGCTCGTCCAGGTCGGCCTCGGCGGGGCCGTCCAGCTCGCCCAGCCAGTAGCGCACCAGCGTCTCGACGTCGGCGTGCGCACGGGCGGTCATGCGGCGCCGCCCCCGGCCATGACGCAATCGCGCAGTCGCCCGAGGGCCCGGTGCCGGATCACGCGCACGTTGCCGGCCGTGAGGCCGAGCTGGCCCGCCACCTCGCCCGCGTCGCGGTCCTCGTGGAAGGTCATCACGAGCACGGAGCGCTCGCGCTCGGCGAGCGTCTCCAGGCAGCGCTCGATGCGCTCGTGGTCGACCCGCGGCGCGAGCGCGATGTCGGCGAAGGGCAGGTCCTCGCCATAGGTCTCCAGCAGCCGGTCGCGACGCAGGGCCCCGCGGCGCTGGTCGAGCACGACCAGGCGGCAGGTGCCGAACACGAACGAGACCACCTGCGCCGGGTCGCGCAGCTCGCCGGCCCGCAGCTTCTCGAGCACCTTCAACAGGACATGCTGCATGAGATCCGCCGCCTCGTCGGCATCCCGAAGATGGCGCAGCCCGTACCGCCTGATCCTCGGGGCGAGCAGGCGGCAGAACCTCGCCTCCGCTTCCCCGTCGATGCCCGGGGCCGCGCTGGCGATGCGCCGGGCGAGCTCGGCCTCGGCCGCAAGGGGGATCGGCTCTTCCTCCATCGGGCCGATGATAGCGCCGCGTGCCCGCCCTCGAGGAGGTGTAACGGGCCGGCGCCTCGTTACACCTCCTGCACACCCCCCACGAAAGGAGTCCCATGGTCACCAACCCGCAGTCCGGCACCAACCTGCACGAGATCGCCCCCGGGATCTACCGCATCAACACGCCCGTGCCGATCCCCGGCGGCACGCCGTTCAACTTCAACCAGTACCTCGTCGTGGACGACGAACCCCTGCTGTTCCACACCGGACCGAAGGGCCTGTTTCCCCTCGTGAGCGAGGCGATCGGCCGCCTCCTGCCGCTCGACCGGCTGCGCTACGTCGGGCTGTCGCACTTCGAGGCGGACGAGTGCGGCGCGATGAACGCGTTCCTCGCCGCGGCGCCCAACGCGGTCCCGGTCTGCAGCCAGGTCGCCGCGATGGTGTCGGTGAACGATTTCGCCGACCGGCCGGCGCGCGCGCTGGCCGATGGCGAATCGCTGCGCCTCGGGCGGCACGAGGTCCGCTGGATCGACACGCCCCACGTGCCCCATGGCTGGGAAAGCGGCCTGCTGATGGAGACCTCGACGCGCACGCTGCTCTGCGGCGACCTGTTCACCCAGGCGGGCGCGGGCGAGGTGCCCCTCACCGAGGGCGACATCCTGGGGCCGAGCGAGGCCTTCCGCCGGCAGATGGACTACTACGCGCATTCGCCGGCCACGCGCGCGACGCTCGAGCGCCTGGCGCGCGAGCAGCCGCGCACCCTCGCGTGCATGCACGGCAGCGCGTGGCACGGGGACGGCGCGCGATTGCTGCGCGAGCTGGCCGATTCGCTGGGCGGCCGGATCGCCCTCGCGGCCTAGCGCGCGGCCCTGGCGCGGTGGCGCGCCCGAGAGCGGCCCGGCTTCATGGCGGCGTGGCGAACAGTGCTTCGTCCAGCGCCGGATTGACCTCGAGCCGCTTGAGCATGGCGCGCCAGGTGCCATCCGCGCTGGAGACCCACGCCGGGTGGCGCAGGCCGCCTTGCTCGTGGTCCCAGGGCCCGAACAGGGACCCCACGTCGTTCGCGTACGTCCCGTAGCGATAGGGTTGCCCCTGCCGGTCGAGCTGGTACCAGGCCAGGCGCGCCGTCCCTTCGTGGACCTCGAGCCGCCCGTCCTGGCCGACCGCCAGGCGCAGCGCCGGGTCGCGCCTGGCGATGCGGTGGATCGTGCGATACACGTGCGCCGCGTACCAGCGGCGATCCTCGGCGAGCGTCGCCTCGGACACCGGCGCGATCTTCCCCTCGCGGGTGAGGCGCCAGTGCTTCTCGCCATCGACCACGCGGACCAGGTGGAGGCCCTCGCCCCGCGTGTCGATGCGAAAGCGCGGCCGCTCGAAATCGAGGGTGATCACCACGCGAAGCACGGGCGGCTCGCCGTCCCAGTTCTGCTGGGAATCGTTCAGCGTGCTGCGCGCCTGTGCCCAGGCCGCGCGCCCGCCCAGGGCGGCGAGCATGCGCTCGGCGAGTTCGTCGGCCGTCGCCGGCGCGGCGAGGCAGGGGCTGGCGAGCACCATCGCCAGGAGGAAGGGGAGGGCGAGATGCATGGATCCTCCTCGGGGCAGGACGCAGGTCCGATGCCGGTGATGGTAGGTTCCCGGCGACCCCTGGCGGGTCACGGATTGTCACGCGCGGCGGCGGCCCATCCTGGGCCCGAAGTCCCACCGGGCACCTGCGCGGGCCTACGCACCGCGCGGTCCATGGGACGAAAGGGCAAGGCCGGCCGCGAAAAGTGCGTGGCGCTTGACCAAGCTCAGGCCCGCCGCGCGTCGCCGGCATACGCTGCAGCCATGGCCACCTATCGCCTCGAATCCCGCATTGCCCTCGTCGGCGCCCGGGATTTCGACGTCATCGTGAATGCGACGCCGGACGCGCCGATCGCCAGCGTCATCCGCACCGTCACCGAACACTCCCTCGCCCAGGCCGAGGCCCAGCGCGACTACCTCGTCGTCCTCGTGGGCCAGGAGTTGCGCCAGCAGGGGCACCGGGTCCTCGGCATGAACGAATAGCCCCCGGGGCAGGCACTGCGCAAGTCGAAGGGGCCGGTCCCGGGATCGGCCCCTTTGCATTGCGCAGAGCCTGCCCGCCTGGGTCCCGGGCTGGACGCGAGGCCCGGCCGGCCGTCCGGACCGTTCGTTGGCGTACATACAGGCGCCTCCCGCACGAGCATCCTCCCTCCACGGACGAACTTCCGGCCAGGCCGGACGCTCCCCCGCGCCGGACTTTCGGCTTTCGTCGTACCGGGCCCGGCAACCGGCCAGGCCCGCCAGGCAACCCGAGGCGAACACGATGGCGATCCACGCGCGAAACGCGAACCGAGTGCTGGGCAGCATCCCGGCGAAGGACTTTGTCCGCCTGGAAGCCGCCCTCATCCCCGTGGCGCTCGAGTTCGGCCAGGTGCTCTACGAGCCGGGCAAGGCGATCCGCTACGTCTACTTTCCCCTCGACTGCCTCATCTCGCTGCTCACGGCGGTCGACAAGCGCCGCACGCTCGAGGTCGGCATGGTCGGCAACGAAGGGATGGCCGGGATGCCGTTCATCCTGGGCATCGGCGTCTCGGGCGTGCAGGCCATCGTGCAGGGCGCGGGCCAGGCGCTGCGCATGGACTCGGATGCCTTCCGCATCGAGTTCGACCGCAACAGGCCGCTCCAGGAGGCGCTGTACCGGTACACCTACGCCCTGATGGCGCAGATCTCCCAGACCGCGGCCTGCAACCGCTTCCACGAGGCGGAGCAGCGGCTCGCGCGCTGGCTGCTCATGACGCGCGACCGCGTGGGGTCGGACGAATTCCTCCTCACCCACGAGTTCCTGGCCCACATGCTCGGCCTGCGGCGCGAGGGGGTCACGCTGGCCGCGAGCGCGCTCCGGGACCTCGGCCTGATCCGCTATTCCCGCGGCAGCATCGAGGTGCTGGACCTGAACGGGCTCAAGGCGGCCTCCTGCTCCTGCTACGGGATCGTGAAGAAGGTCTTCGACCGCGCGCAGGGCAAGCCGCCCGCTACGGCTGCCAGCCCTCGGGCGCGACGAGCGTGAAGACGGTGTGCTCGCCCGGGCGCCCCTTCACGGCATAGCTCAGGATCGCGGACGCGGGAGGCTCGCTCTTGCGCGCGAGCAGGATCGTGATCTCGCCGGCGATGATGTGGCCGGGCCGCGGGAACACCTGGCCGGGCGGCGGCGCGCGATGGCCGGGGCGGATCTCGGTGCCGGTGAAGAGCTTGCAGCCGTCCCACTGGACAGCCGGATTCGTGTCGTGGACGAAGAAGAGCACCTCGCCCGGCCGATAGCCCGCGGCCCCGCGCACGGAATGCCAGACGCCCAGGCAATTGCGCCAGGGTCTCGGGCCGCTCGCGTCGGTAGCGAGCCCGCCTCGGCACGCGACCCGGATCTCCCCGCCATCGTTGCGGTCGCGCCAGAGGCCTTCGATCCGCACGCGCCCTTCGCCGGGCACGCATTCGAACGCGCACACCTCGGGCACGACGAGCAGGAACAGCAACGCGATCGCCGCGCTCAGCTTCGCCATCGCATGGATCTTCATGGGGCCTCCCGCTTCATCCCGTGCAGCCGGCCTTCGTGAACTGCCCCTCGGAGACGCAAGTGCAATGGCGACCCGCGCCCTCGGCGAAGTACACCCCGCCCGGCCAGGCGTCGCAGCAGAGGTACTGCCCCTTCGCGGTGCAGCCGCCCGCGTAGGGCGCGAAGGCACCTGGGCGATGGCAGATGGCCGGCCGGGTCACGTCGGGCCGCGTCACCTTCCACCAGACCGTCTTCCTCTCGTAGGTGCCCGGCGAGCGGCATTCCCAGGCCGTGCCGGCTTCCTTGGCGGGCCGGGGTGTCGCGGCCGGTCGCGGCATGCCCGGCGGGCTGCCCTGCACGAGCGGCGGTGGCTGGTTCATGCGCGGTGCCACCTGCCCGAGCAAGTCGATGGCATTGCCCTGCGCCGGCGCGTTCTGCGTTCTCGGGAAGAACAGGCCCGGCGATGACGGCACGGGCGGGACGGCAGGCGCGGCACGCATCGACGGCGCGGGTGTCGCGGGAGAGGCGTGCACGATGCCGAACTGCCGGGCGAAGTAGTCGTCGTCCTTGCCGCCGAGCGCACCGCCGAAGTTGTCGAGCAGTTCCTGCGCGCCCAGGAGGTGGCCGTCGGACGCCCGGTAGGCCGGCAGCGTGCCGAAGCGCGTGGCGAGCCATTCCATGTAGCCGGCCGTCTCCGGCTCGACGGTGCGCTTCAGGTAGTCCAGGCGTGCCGGGTTTCCCTGCGCGAGCAGGTATTGGTGCCGCAACGCATGCCCCATCGCGCCCGAGAGCAGCAGGGGTTCGCGCTCCTGCGCGGCGAGCAGGGTGAGGCCGCGCGGCCGGAAGTACTCCTGGTCGACCTCGCGCTGCAGCGCCGTGAAATCCTCCGACAGGGCGTGCGCGAGCGGGGCGAGGAGGCAGATCAGGAACAGGAGGAAGAGCGCCCCGCGGAGGAAGGTGCCGGGTGCCCCAAGAACCGTTCTCATCGCGAGCCTTTCCGAGAGAGCGGCCGGCAACCAAGGCGTAGCCGGCCATTGGTTCCGGGAGGCGCCTTCGCAGCGCGCCTCCTCGTTTCATCCTAGGAGCGGGGAAATGCCGCTTCTTGCGCTGAATCAACGAAACGCGCGGACGCCGCGCGATCGCGACTTTCCAGGATCCGCGGGGCCGCCCTCGCGCCCGCCGTCTGCCGGCGGGTCCCGGCCCGGGCGGTCGAGGCGCTGCTTCCGCGGCACCGGCGCTTTAAGGAAGGGTTAAGGCGCGCCGGCCACGATCGCTCCCGTCGACCCTCCCGCCCCTTCTTCGAGGACATGCCCTGATGAACGCCCGTCGAGGCGCTGCTTCCGCGGCACCGGCGCTTTAAGGAAGGGTTAAGGCGCGCCGGCCACGATCGCTCCCGTCGACTCTCCCGCCCCTTCCTAGAGGACATGCCCGGATGAACGCCCTTCCGAGATTTGCCGCGCTCGCCGTCGTCTTCCTGGCGACGATTGGATTCGCCCCGCGCGAGGCCTCGGCCGTTTCCCGGTACCAGACCGCGCTTTTCGCGGCGTACCCGAACGCCCGTGCCGCGCTGCCCAACTGCACGGCGTGCCACGACGGCCCGTCGGCGAACACCTTCAAGCCCTTCGCCGATGCCTTCGCCGCGAACGGCCACCTGTTCGATGCCGTCCTCGCCGCGCTGGACACCGATGGCGACGGCGTCTCGAACGGCGCGGAACTGGAAGCGAATCCCGCGACCGATCCGAGCGATCCCGCCTCGAAGCCCGCGGGCACTGGCACCGGAACCGGAACCGGAACCGGAACCGGAACTGGCACCACGCCCGCCTCTTCCGCGTCCCTCGTCGTGGTGGAGTTCTTCAATCGCGAGACGCGCCACTACTTCCTCACGGCCTCGCCCGGCGAAATGGCGCTGGTGGAAAGCGGCGCCGCGGGTCCGGGCTGGGAACGCACCGGCCGCGCCTTCGCGGGCTGGTCGCCGACGGAAGCCGGCGTGCCTGCCGCCGCGCTGCCGGTGTACCGCTTCTACTGGCCGAAGGGGAACACGCACTTCTACACGGCCGATGCGGGGGAACTCGCCCTGCTGCGCTCGCTCAACCCCTCCAACGCGGACCGGGCGCAGTGGATCCTCGAGGGCACGGCCTTCCGCATCGAGGTGCCGGCGGGCGGCGCCTGCGCGGCCGGGCTCGAGCCTGTCTACCGCAGCTACAACAACCGCGCCCCGCTCGACGACGCGAACCACCGGATCATCGGCGGCGCGGACGTGATGAGCGCGATGGAGGCGCGCGGCTGGATCGCCGAGGGCGTGGCGATGTGCACGCGCGAGACCTTCCTCGATCCGGCGCTGCGGGCGGCCTCGGCGGCGGAGCCGGCGCTCGTGTCGCCGCGCGTCCTCGCGGGCAACGTGCAGTCGGTCTCCGCGCCCGGCCGGTTCCGTGTGGCGGGCCTGGCGGTCGATGCGCTCAACGCACGCTTCACCGGCGTGACGAAGGCCGCGCTGCGCGCGGGCCAGTCGGTGCGTGTCACGGGCTATCCCGCGCAAGGAATGCTCATCGCCACGTCGGTGGTGCTGTCGGGCGGCGCCGGCGAGGATGACGATGCGGACGATGGCGACGCGGACCACGATGATTCGCGCGGCGACCCGGACGGCGACGGATCGCGCGATTCGCGGGACTGAAAGCGGCGGTGCGTGAAGGGCCGGCGCCTCGGCGCCGGCCCTTTGCCTAGGGGGTGGGCGAGGCCGGAAGCTCGTCGCCCTGGCGGGCGAGCGCATGCGCCGCGAGGGCGCGGCAGAATTCGTCCTGCGCCTGGACGATGGCCGGGATCATGCCCAGCGCCGATTCGTCGCCCGCCCGCGCCAGGCGCTCGCCGGCCAGCGCGAGGTCCGACAGGCGCTCGCCGCCGAGCGAACGGCTGCTCGACTTCAGGGCGTGCATCCGGTCGCCCAGCCCCGGCAGGTCCCGCCTTTCCGCGCACGACTCGATCGCGGCGATCTCGGCCGGTCCGGTGCGGAGGTAGGTGCGCATCACGCGGCCGACGGCGCTCGCGCCGATCGCGCCCACGAGCCGGTCGATGACTCCCTGCGCCAGCACGCCACCCCCGGGCGAGGTCTCCGGCGAGGCAACCGCCGCGGTGAGCGAGGGTGCCGTCCCGGCCCGGCGGCCGCCGGCCCACTGCGCGACCGTCCGCTCGAGCGTGTTCCATTGCACGGGCTTGGAAAGGTAGTCGTCCATGCCCGCGGCGAGGCAGCGCTCGCGGTCCTCGGAGAAGGCGCTCGCGGTGAGCGCGATGATGGGCAGGCGCCGCCCGGGCCCCTCGACGGCACGGATGCGCCGCGTGGCCTCGAACCCGTCCATCACGGGCATCTGGCAGTCCATCAGCACCAGATCGAAGAACTCCTTCTTCACGGCGTCCAGCGCGGCCTTGCCGTTCACCGCCGTCTCAAACCGGTACCCCGCCTTCCGCAGGATTTCCGATGCAA
Source organism: Usitatibacteraceae bacterium (assembly GCA_044221765.1). Classification (GTDB taxonomy): domain Bacteria; phylum Pseudomonadota; class Gammaproteobacteria; order Burkholderiales; family Usitatibacteraceae; genus FEB-7. The sequence continues at coordinate 12,430 of JBGAOO010000064.1, forward strand.
CGATTCGGTTGACCTCGTTGTCCTCGGCCAGAAGCACCCGCGGCGCGGCCCCTTCCTCCGAGCGTGACGGAAAGTACGTCCCCATCGGGATCGGCTCACTCGGCGCAGGACCCGCATCCTGCCTGCCCAGCGCGATCGCTTCCATGATCGCCTTGAACAGGTCGCCCTGACGCACCGGCTTGCTGACATACCCCGAGAATCCGTTGGACCGCAGCTTCTCCATGTCCACGCGCGTGTCCACCGAGAGCAGCGTCATCAGCACGGTGTCCGCGATCTTCGCGTTTGCCCGCACGGCCCGCGCGAACTCCGGCGCTTCCATGCCCGGCATGTCGCAGTCCACGATGACCACGTTGTACGGAGCTCGCTCCTCGACCGCGCCCTCCAGCAGCGTGAATCCCTGCTGCGCATCGGTCGCCGACGTCGCCGAGAGGCCCCAGCCTTCCACCTGCTCGTGCAGCGCATCCCGCTGCACCGGATTCTCGTCCACGATCAGCACGCGAATGCCGCGAGGGTCGCGCTTGCTCGATCGCGACGACGCCCACATCGCCTCGCGCATCCGCGACTGCGCCACGTCCGAGTCCTCGGTCAGCTCGAACTGCGCCGTGAACCAGAACGTCGAGCCCTTGTCCTGCTCGCTCTCCACGCCCACCTGCCCGCCCAGCAAGCCGGCAAGCTGCTTGGTGATCACAAGCCCCAGCCCCGTGCCGCCGTACACGCGCGTCGTCGAGGCGTCCGCCTGCGAGAACGCCTTGAACAGGCGGTCGATCCGGTCCGGCGGGATGCCGATCCCCGTGTCCGTCACCGAGAACCGCACCGTCACCGTGTTCTTGTCGTTCAGGTTCTCGACGGGCTTCGCGATCACCGCATCCACCGGCGATTCCGGCCGCCCCGAATGGTCCTCGGCGCTCGTGTCCAGCGTCAGTCGGACGATCACGCCGCCCTTCTTCGTGAACTTGATTGCGTTGTTCACCAGGTTGATCATGATCTGCCGCATGCGTGCGCTGTCGCCGCACACCAGCGACGGCACGCCCGACCCGATGTGGCACGCCAGTTCCAGCCCCTTGCGCCGCGCCGTCTGCGCCATCACATCCATCACGTCGCCCACCGCCGAGTGCAGATTGAACTCGTGTGCCACGATCTCCAGCTTGCCCGCCTCGATCTTCGAAAAGTCGAGAATGTCGTTGATCACCGACGTCAGCGACTCCGCCGACGACTTGGCCAGCAGCCCATACCGCCGTTGCTGCTCGTTGAGCTCCGTGCTCAGGATCAGGTCCGTCATGCCCAGCACGCCGTTGAGCGGCGTGCGGATCTCGTGGCTCATGTGCGCAAGAAACTCGCTCTTGGCGCGGCTCGCCGCCTCCGCCGTCGCCTTCGCCTCGCGAAGCTCATCCTCCGACCGCCGCCGCGAAGCGATATCCCGATGGATCATCCATCCGGCGAACCCGATCAGGCCCAGGCCAACACCGCTCCCCACCGCGATGATCCCGATCGTGATCTTCGCACTCCACGACGCCGACTTCAGCCGCGCCGTCAGCAGCGAGCGTTCCGCCTCGCTCATCTCGCCAAGCTGCTTGTGAATGCCGTCGGCGATCGTCCCGTCGTCCCGCTTCATCGCCTTGTTCGCCGGCTCCGCGCCCTCGGCCTTCCGAAGCTCGATCGCCCGGCGGAGCCCCTGGAGCTTCCGCCCCACAAGCGGGCACAGCCCCGTCAGTCGATCCTGCTGCGCGGTGTTGTCGCCCAGCCGCTTGCGCAGCTGCGCGACCATCGGTCCGATCGAGCTCGCGCTCGCGTCATACCGCTTCCGCCACGACTCGTCCCCCGACAGCACATACCCGCGGGCGCTCACATCCGCCTCCATCAGCGCCGCCTCGATGTTCGCCATCATCGTCAGGTTCTCGCGCGTCCGGGCGTCCCAGCGCGAGTCTTCCTGCAGCTGCTCCAGCGCCTTGTACGACGCCGCACCGATGAGCGTCATCACGACCAGCGCGGCCGCGAATCCCACGCTCACCTTCCGCTCCATCGCGTGTCCCGATTCGCTCGTCGGGTCGAGCGACCCGCCGCTCTCCTTCCGCATCCAGTACAAACCGCTATCGATCGAGATCAGCGATCCAGAGATTCCGATCAACCCGAGCGCGACCAGCAGCGGCATCGGCGACGGCGAGCCCATCCCCGAGAGCGACGCCACGCCGTTGAGGTGCCCGATCACCACGAGCATCGGCGCGATCGCAATGCCCAGCGACGGCAGGGCCATCAGCGAGTCCCACCGCCCCAGCCGGATCGTCAGCAGCACCAGCATCGCCCCGACCAGCAGCAGCTCCGCCGCCACCGGAACCGACATCATCGACGGCTGGATCTCATGGCTCTTCTCGACCAGTCGGTGGAACAGCGCGAAGTCGATGCGCTCCCCCCACGGCCCCGACACCCCGACGATGCGGATCATCGCCACCAGCGCCACCAGCGCGCCAATCCCCCGCACGATCCAGTGTCGCACGCGGGCCCAGCGCCGCACCGACATCACCAGCACCCCG
>JBGAOO010000065.1:0-14823 GCA_044221765.1 Usitatibacteraceae bacterium
AAGGAATTCCGCGTCGCCCCCGAGGCGCTCGCGCAGTTCTCCGTGGGCGCGGAGCTCAAGGTGGACATGTTCCAGGTCGGCCAGAAGGTCGACGTCACCGGGACGTCCATCGGCAAGGGCTACGCCGGCGTCATCAAGCGCTACCACTTCTCGTCGAACCGGGCATCGCACGGCAACTCGCGTTCGCACAACAGCCCCGGCTCGATCGGCATGGCGCAGGACCCGGGCCGCGTGTTCCCCGGCAAGCGCATGGCCGGCCACCTGGGCAACGTGCAGCGCACGGTCCAGCTGCTCGAGGTCGCCCGCGTCGACGCGGAGCGCGGCCTGGTGATGGTGAAGGGCTCCGTGCCCGGCGCGAAGAACGGCAGCATCGTCCTGCTTCCCAGCGTGAAGGCCAAGGCGCCGAAGGGAGGCAAGTGATGGAACTCAAGGTCATCAACGACAAGGGCGAGGCACTCGCCCCGGTGGCTGCCTCGGAGGCCCTGTTCGGGCGCTCGTACAACGAGGCGCTCGTCCACCAGATCGTGGTCGCCTACCACGCGAACGGCCGCTCCGGCACGCGTGCGCAGAAGGACCGCGGCAACGTGAAGCACACGACGAAGAAGCCGTGGCGCCAGAAGGGCACCGGCCGCGCGCGCGCGGGCATGTCCTCCAGCCCGCTGTGGCGCGGCGGCGGGAAGATCTTCCCGAACTCGCCCGACGAGAACTTCTCGCAGAAGGTCAACCGGAAGATGTACCGCGCCGGCATGGCCTCCATCCTCTCGCAGCTTGTGCGCGAGGAGCGCCTGGCCGTGGTCGAGGGCTTCACGATCGACACGCCCAAGACGAAGGTCCTCGCGCAGAAGCTCAAGGCGATGGGCCTCACGGAAGTGCTGATCATCACCGACGCGCCCGACGACAATCTGTACCTGTCCTCGCGCAACCTGCCCAACGTGCTCGTCCTCGAGGCCCGCCACGCGGACCCCGTGAGCCTGGTGCGGTTCTCCAAGGTCCTGCTCACCAAGGGCGCGGTCAAGCACCTCGAGGAGGCGCTCGCATGAATACCGAACGACTGATGAAGATCATCCGCGCCCCGATCATCTCGGAGAAGGCGACGATGGTTGGCGAGAAGAACCGCCAGATCGTCCTCGAGGTCCTGGGCGACGCGACCAAGGCCGAGATCAAGGCCGCCGTGGAGCTTCTGTTCAAGGAACAGAAGGTCGAGGTGGCCGCGGTCAACGTGGTGAACGTGAAGGGCAAGGAAAAGCGCCACGGCCGCTTCGTCGGCCGCCGCCGCGACGTCAAGAAGGCGTACGTGAGCCTCAAGGGCGACGGCGACATCAACTTCGTGGAAGGAGTGGCATAACATGGCCCTCGTCAAGACCAAGCCCACCTCGGCCGGCCGCCGGTCGATGGTGAAGGTCGTCAACCCGGATCTCCACAAGGGCAAGCCGCACGCGCCGCTGCTGGAGAAGCAATCCAGGCGCGCGGGCCGCAACTCCTTCGGCAACATCACCACCCGCCACCAGGGCGGCGGCCACAAGCAGCACTACCGGATCATCGACTTCCGCCGCAACAAGGATGGCGTGCCTGCCACCGTGGAGCGCCTGGAATACGATCCGAACCGCAGCGCCAACATCGTCCTGCTGTGCTACGCGGACGGCGAGCGCCGCTACATGATCGCCCCGCGCGGCATCGCCGTCGGCCAGAAGGTCGAGAGCGGTCCCGAGGCCGCGATCAAGGTGGGCAACTGCCTGCCGCTGCGCAACATCCCGGTCGGCACGACGGTGCACTGCGTCGAGATGCAGCCCGGCAAGGGCGCGCAGATCGCCCGGTCGGCCGGTGCCGGCGTCCAGCTCCTCGCCCGCGAAGGCGACTACGCGCAGATCCGCATGCGCTCGGGCGAGATCCGCCGCGTGCACGTGAACTGCCGCGCCACGATCGGCGAGGTGGGCAACGAGGAACACAACCTGCGCCAGATCGGCAAGGCCGGCGCGAACCGCTGGCGTGGCATCCGACCGACGGTGCGCGGCGAGACGATGAACCCGGTGGACCACCCGCTCGGCGGCCGCACCCGCGGCAACCGGCACCCGGTGTCGCCGTGGGGCCAGCCCGCCAAGGGCAAGAAGACGCGCAGCAACAAGCGCACGCAGACGATGATCGTGCGCAGCCGCCACAAGAAGGCTTAAGGGGCTACCGACATGGCACGTTCAATCAAGAAAGGCCCGTTCGTCGACGGGCACCTCATGAAGAAGGTCGAGACCGCCGTCGCGGCCAAGGACAAGCGCCCCATCAAGACGTGGTCGCGCCGTTCCACCGTCCTGCCGGATTTCGTCGGCCTCACGATCGCGGTCCACAACGGCAAGCAGCACATCCCCGTCTACGTGACCGAGAACATGGTCGGCCACAAGCTGGGCGAATTCGCGCTCACGCGCACCTTCAAGGGCCACACCGCCGACAAGAAGGTCTCGTCGCCGGCGCCGGCCAAGAAGTAAGGAGAGACGCGATGCAAGTCAACGCCAAGCTCTACGGTGCGAAGCTCTCGGCCCAGAAGGGCCGGCTCGTCGCCGACATGGTCCGCGGCCAGAAGGTCGACCGCGCGCTCAACATCCTCGCGTTCACCCCGAAGAAGGGCGCCGTGATCATCAAGAAGGTCCTGGAAAGCGCGATCGCGAACGCCGAGCACAACAACGGCGCCGACATCGACGAGCTGAAGATCACCAGCATCTACGTCGAGAAGGGCCCGGTGCTCAAGCGCTTCCACGCGCGCGCCAAGGGTCGGGGTAACCGGGTGCTCAAGCACACCTGCCACGTGTTCCTGTCCGTCGGCGACGGCAGGAACTGAGGGGAGAACCATGGGACAGAAAATCAACCCGACCGGCTTCCGCCTTGCGGTCAACCGCAACTGGATGTCGAAGTGGTACGCGAACAGCAAGAACTTCCCCGGCATGCTCATCGAGGACATCCGGGTGCGCGAGTACCTCAAGAAGAAGCTCTCCCACGCCGCGGTCGGCCGCGTCGTGATCGAGCGCCCTGCCAAGAACGCGCGCATCACCATCTACTCCGCGCGTCCCGGCGTGGTGATCGGCAAGAAGGGCGAGGACATCGAGGGCCTGCGCCACGTGCTGCAGAAGCTCATGGGCGTGCCGGTCCACGTGAACATCGAGGAGATCAGGAAGCCCGAGCTCGACGCGCAGCTGATCGCCGACTCCATCACGGGCCAGCTCGAGAAGCGGGTCATGTTCCGCCGCGCGATGAAGCGCGCCATGCAGAACGCGATGCGCCTGGGTGCCCAGGGCATCAAGATCACCAGCGCCGGGCGGCTCAACGGGGCGGAGATCGCGCGCACCGAGTGGTACCGCGAGGGCCGGGTGCCGCTGCACACGCTGCGCGCGGACATCGAGTACGGCTTCTCCGAGGCGCGCACGACGTACGGCACGATCGGCGTGCAGGTTCTCGTCTTCAAGGGTGAGATCCTCGGCAAGGGCGAGCAGCCCGCCGCCGCGGCGCCCGAGGCCGAGAAGAAGACCAGGAAACCGGGGGTGAAACATGCTGCAGCCAGCTAGAAGGAAGTACCGGAAGGAGCAGAAGGGCCGCAACAAGGGCGTCGCCACGAACGGCGCCAAGGTGTCCTTCGGCGAGTTCGGCCTGAAGGCGGTCGGCCGGGGGCGCCTCACGGCGCGCCAGATCGAGGCCGCCCGTCGCGCCATGACCCGCCACATCAAGCGCGGCGGGCGCATCTGGATCCGCATCTTCCCCGACAAGCCGATCTCCAAGAAGCCCGCGGAAGTCCGGATGGGCAACGGCAAGGGCTCGCCCGAGTATTTCGTGGCCGAGATCGTGCCGGGCAAGGTGCTTTACGAGATGGACGGCGTGGAAGAGGCGCTGGCCCGGGAAGCGTTCGCCCTCGCGGCGGCCAAGCTCCCGATCCGCACCACCTTCGTCCACCGCCTCGTCGGTTGAGGGGAATGACATGAAAGCGAATGAACTCCGTTCCAAGAGCGTCGAGGAGCTGAACAAGGAGCTGCTCGAGCTGCGCCGCGCCCAGTTCGGCCTGCGCATGCAGCTGGCCACGCAGAGCCTCACCAAGAACAGCGAGATCCAGCGCGTGAAGCGCGAGATCGCGCGCGTGCACACCGTGCTCACCGAGAAGGCGAAAGCGAGCAAGCAATGAGCGAGACCGCCAAGAACCACCGCCAGCTCACGGGCAAGGTCGTGAGCGACAAGATGGAAAAGACCGTCACGGTCCTGGTCGAGAGCCAGATGATGCATCCGATCATCGGCAAGGTCGTGCGCCGCACCCGCAAGTACCACGCCCACAACGAGGGCAACGACGCGAAGATGGGCGATACCGTCGTCATCGAGGAGTGCCGCCCGATCTCCAAGACCAAGGCCTGGAAGGTCGCCAAGCTGGTCGAGCGTGCCCGCGCGGAATAGGGACTTGCCCTGGCAGGCCCAACCCTGCTAATATCGTGGACTTTTCTGCCCCCAGCCTTGGCTTCGTAGGCTAGGGGCCCAGCTCCAAACCCCGGCATTTTCGGGGGCAGCCCGCGCGTCAGCCGAAGCCGACGAACCAAGCGCAAGGGCCCAGAAACAATTCACGCCAGCCGGCGTCGATCCCGTCACGGGGGCGAAACCGGCGGAAGACGGATCCAAGACTGACCGGACGCGCCTTTCGTTCGCCGGGACAAGTTGGAGAGAAGACAAATATGATCCAGATGCAGTCGATTCTCGACGTCGCCGACAATACCGGCGCGCGTTCGGTGATGTGTATCAAGGTGCTGGGCGGCTCCAAGCGGCGCTATGCCGGCATCGGCGACATCATCAAGGTGAGCATCAAGTCGGCCGCCCCGCGCGGCCGGGTGAAGAAGGGCGAGGTCTACAGCGCGGTGGTGGTCCGCACCGCGCACGGCGTTCGCCGCCCCGACGGCTCGGTCATCAAGTTCGACACGAACGCCGCCGTGCTCCTCAACCCGAAGCTCGAGCCGATCGGCACCCGCATCTTCGGGCCGGTGACGCGCGAGCTGCGCACGGAGCGCTTCATGAAGATCGTCTCGCTCGCGCCGGAAGTGCTGTAGGGGCTCCCACATGAAAAAAATCCGCAAGGGCGACCAGGTGGTCGTCAACATCGGCAAGGACAAGGGCAAGCGCGGCACGGTGCTGCGCGTGCTCGACACGGGCAAGGTCGTGGTCGAGGGCGTGAACCGCGTCAAGCGGCACACGCGCCCCAACCCGGTCAAGGGCCAGACGGGCGGCATCGTCGAGAAGGAGATGCCCATCCAGGCCTCCAACGTGGCGCTGTTCAATCCCGCCACGGGCAAGGGCGACCGCATCGGCTTCCGCGTGCTCGACGACGGCCGCAAGGTCCGTTTCTTCAAGTCGAACGGCGAAGTCGTCGCCGACGCCTGACAGACCGGAGAACGATTCCATGGCAAAGGCCAACGAACAGAAGTCCGCTAAGGTCGAGAAGGCCCCCAAGGCCGAGAAGGCCCCCAAGGTCGACAAGGCCGAGAAGGCCCCTAAGGCCGAGAAGACCGGCAAGGTGCAGGGTCCGACGCAGCCGCCCCGCCTCCAGACGCTCTACCGCGAGACGGTGGTGCCCGCCCTCATGAAGCAGTTCGGCTACAAGAGCGTCATGCAGGTGCCGCGCATCTCGAAGATCACGCTGAACATGGGCGTGGGCGAGGCCGTCGCCGACAAGAAGATCCTCGAGAACGCCTCCGGCGACCTCGTGAAGATCGCCGGCCAGAAGCCGGTGATCACCAAGTCGCGCAAGTCGATCGCGACCTTCAAGATCCGCGCCGGATACCCGGTGGGCTGCATGGTGACGCTGCGCGCGCACCGCATGTACGAGTTCCTCGACCGCCTGGTCACGATCGCCCTGCCGCGCGTGCGCGACTTCCGGGGCATCTCGGGCCGTGCGTTCGACGGCCGCGGCGGCTACAGCATGGGCGTCAAGGAACAGATCATCTTCCCCGAGATCGAGTACGACAAGGTCGACGCTCTGCGCGGGATGAACATCTGCATCACCACGACCGCGAAGACGGACGCCGAGGCGAGGGCACTCCTTGCCGCGTTCCGTTTCCCGTTCAGAACTGAGAGGGCGTAATGGCCAAGCTCGCACTGATCAACCGCGAGGCGAAGCGCCGCGCCACCGTGAAGAAGTACGCGGAAAAGCGCAAGGCACTCTTCGCCATCTTCAAGGACCCCAAGGCGACCGACGACGCCCGCGACGAGGCGCTGGCCAAGATCCAGGCCCTGCCGCGCAACGCCTCGCCCGTCCGGCTGCGCAATCGCTGCGCGATCACCGGCCGTCCCCGGGGCACGTTCCGCAAGTTCGGCCTCGCGCGCAACAAGATCCGCGAGATCGCGATGCGCGGCGAGATCCCCGGCATGATCAAGGCGAGCTGGTAGGAGACCACGATGAGCATGAGTGATCCCATCGCGGATATGCTGACCCGCATCCGCAACGCCCAGGCCACCGAGAAGGTGAGCGTCGCGATTCCCTGTTCGAAGGTGAAAGTGGCGATCGCCCGCGTCCTGAAGGACGAGGGCTACATCGAGGACTTCGCGCAGCGTTCCGTGGAAGGCAAGGATGTCCTCGAGATCGGGCTGAAGTACTACGCCGGCAAGCCCGTGATCGAGAAGATCGAGCGCGTCTCGCGCCCTGGCCTTCGCATCTACAAGAGCCGTGATGACATCCCGCGCGTGATGAACGGGCTGGGCGTCGCGATCGTCTCGACCTCGCGCGGCGTGATGACCGACCGGCGCGCCCGCGAAACGGGCGTGGGCGGCGAAGTCCTCTGCATCGTGGTGTAAGGAGAGGCCCGCCATGTCCCGAATCGCCAAGAACCCCGTCATCGTCCCCGACAAGGTCGAAGTGAGCGTCGGCGCCTCCGATGTCACCGTCAAGGGCCCGCTCGGCACGCTGCGCCAGGCCGTGTCCAAGGACGTGGTCGTCACCGTCGACGCCGGCAAGGTGACCTTCGCCGCGGCCAACGACTCGCTCCAGGCCAATGCCATGTCCGGCACCATGCGCGCGCTCGTCGCGAACATGGTCCAGGGCGTGAAGGAAGGCTTCCAGAAGAAGCTCACGCTCGTGGGCGTGGGCTACAAGGCGCAGGCCCAGGGCAACAAGCTCAACCTCGCGCTCGGCTTCTCGCATCCCGTGGTGCACGAGCTCCCGGAAGGCGTGAAGGCCGAGACGCCCACCCCGACCGAGATCCTGATCAAGGGCGTGGACCGGCAGAAGGTCGGCCAGGTGGCCGCGGAAATCCGCGCGTACAAGTCGCCGGAGCCCTACAAGGGCAAGGGCGTGCGATACAGCGACGAGACCGTGGTCATCAAGGAAACGAAGAAGAAGTAACCGGCCCCGGCGAAGCTACGGAGAATTCCATCATGATCGACAAGAAATCCTCGAGACTGCGCCGCGCCGCGAAGACGCGCGTGCGCATCCAGCGCCAGGAGGCCGTGCGGCTCACGGTCCACCGCACCAACCAGCACATCTACGCGCAGGTGGTGGCGGCCGATGGCGGCAAGATCCTCGCCTCGGCCTCGACGGTCGAGAAGGACGTGCGCGCCCAGAGCCCCAAGGGCAGCAACAAGGAGGCCGCGGCCCTCGTCGGCAAGCGCATCGCCGAGAAGGCGATGGCCGCGGGCGTCACCGAGGTCGCGTTCGATCGCGCCGGCTTCAGCTACCACGGGCGCGTGAAGGCGCTCGCCGAAGCCGCGCGTGAAGGCGGGCTCAAGTTCTGAGCTCCCGGGAAAAGGACTAGGAAACCGACATGGCGAAATACGAACAGAACGACGAGCGCAGCGACGGCCTCCGGGAGAAGATGATCTCGGTGAACCGGGTGACCAAGGTCGTGAAGGGCGGCCGCATCCTGGGCTTCGCCGCGCTCACGGTCGTGGGCGACGGGGACGGCTCCATCGGCATGGGCAAGGGCAAGTCCCGCGAAGTGCCCGTCGCCGTGCAGAAGGCCATGGAACAGGCCCGGCGCAACATGGTGAAGGTGCACCTGAAGAGCGGCACCATCCACCACGAGGTGCTCGGGCGCCACGGCGCCACGCGGGTGTTCATGCAGCCGGCGGCCGAGGGCAACGGCATCAAGGCCGGCGGCGCCATGCGCGCGGTCTTCGAGGTGATGGGCGTGACCAACATCTCGGCCAAGTGCCACGGCTCCACCAACCCCTACAACGTCGTGCGCGCCACGCTCGACGGGCTCCTGCAGCAGCATCGCCCGTCGGAAATCGCGGCCAAGCGCGGCAAGAAGGTCGAAGAAATCGTCGGCTGAGGAAGGATTCCGAGATGACGTCCCCCAAGAAGATCAAGGTCACCCAGATGAAGGGCCTGCGCGGCGCGCTGAGCGACCACAAGGCCTGCGTGCGCGGGCTGGGCCTGCGCCGCATCCGGCACACGGTGGAGCTTGAGGACACGCCCGCGATCCGCGGCATGATCAACCGGGTGAGCTACCTGGTCAAAGTCGAGGCCTAGAAACATGGAACTCAATGACATCAAGCCCGGCGAGGGCTCCAAGCGGCCGCGTCGCCGCGTCGGCCGCGGCATCGGCTCGGGCCTGGGCAAGACAGCCGGCCGCGGGCACAAGGGGCAGAAGTCCCGTGCGGGCGGATTCCACAAGGTGGGCTTCGAGGGCGGCCAGATGCCGCTGCAGCGCCGCCTGCCCAAGCGCGGCTTCGTCGCCGTGACCATCGAGGACACGGCCGAGGTTCGCCTGGGCGACCTGCGCAAGGTCGAGGGCGACACGGTCGACCTGGCATCGCTCAAGAAGGCCGGCGTGCTCGCCGGCTCGGTGAAGCGCGCCAAGATCATCCTGTCCGGCAAGGTCGAGAAGGCCGTGAAGGTGCAGGGACTGGGCGTCACCAAGGGTGCCAAGGCCGCCATCGAGGCCGCTGGCGGCTCGGTCGCCTGAACACGGAAAGAGAACGCACTTGTCCGCCAATCCCTTCGCGACCCTAGGAAAGCTCGGCGACCTCAAGCGCCGGCTGTGGTTCCTCGTGGGCGCCCTGGTCGTCTACCGGATCGGGACGTTCATCCCCGTGCCCGGCATCGACCCGGCGGAACTGGCGAAGCTCTTCCAGCAGACCAAGGGCGGCATCCTGGACATGTTCAACATGTTCTCGGGCGGCGCGCTGTCCCGGTTCTCGATCTTCGCGCTGGGCATCATGCCGTACATCTCGGCCTCGATCATCATGCAGCTGCTGACGGTCGTCGCGCCCTCGCTGGAGGCGCTCAAGAAGGAAGGCGAGGCGGGCCGGCGCAAGATCACGCAATACACGCGCTACGGCACCGTCGTGCTCGCCGCCTTCCAGGCGCTCGGCATCTCGGTGGCGCTCGAGGCCCAGCCCGGCCTGGTCATCGACGTGGGCCTCTCCTTCCGCCTGGTCACGGTGATCACCCTCATGACGGGCACCATGTTCCTCATGTGGCTGGGCGAGCAGATCACCGAGCGCGGCCTGGGCAACGGCATCTCGATGATCATCTTCGCCGGCATCGTGGCGGGCCTGCCCGCGGCGATCGGCGGCACGCTGGAGCTCGTGCGCACCGGCGCGATGACGATCTTCGTGGCGCTCATCATCTTCGCCCTGGTCTTCGGCGTGACGTACGTCGTGGTCTTCGTGGAGAAGGGGCAGCGCCGCATCCTGGTGAACTACGCCAAGCGCCAGGTGGGCAACCGCCTCTACGGCGGCCAGAGCTCCTTCCTGCCGCTCAAGCTCAACATGTCGGGCGTGATCCCGCCGATCTTCGCCTCGTCCATCATCCTGTTCCCGGCCACGCTCGCGAGCTGGTTCGGCACGAACGAGCGGATGACCTGGCTGAAGGACCTCTCCGCGGCGCTCTCGCCGGGCCAGGCCCTGTACATCGTGCTCTACGCCTCGGCGATCGTCTTCTTCTGCTTCTTCTACACGGCGCTGGTGTTCAACTCGAAGGAGACGGCGGACAACCTGAAGAAGAGCGGCGCCTTCGTACCGGGCATCCGGCCGGGCGAGCAGACGGCGCGCTACATCGACAAGATCATCACTCGGCTCACGCTCGTGGGCGCCATCTACATCACGCTGGTCTGCCTGCTGCCCGAGTTCCTGCACACGCAGTACAACGTGCCGTTCTATTTCGGCGGCACCTCCCTGCTGATCGTGGTGGTGGTGACGATGGACTTCATGGCGCAGCTGCAGGCCTACCTCATGTCGCACCAGTACGAGAGCCTGCTCAAGAAGGCCAACTTCAAGGGCGGCACGGGCGGCTTCCCGGTGCGCTAGGCGACGACAGGATGGCGAAGGAAGAGACGATTCAGATGCAGGGGGAGGTCGTCGAGACGCTCCCCAACGCGATGTTCCGGGTGAAGCTCGAGAACGGCCACGTGGTCCTCGGGCACATCTCCGGGAAGATGCGGATGCACTACATCCGGATCCTGCCGGGCGACAAGGTGACCGTGGAGCTCACCCCGTACGACTTGACGAAGGCCCGGATCACGTTCCGGGCGAAGTAAGGAGAAGAAGATGCGAGTTCAAGCTTCGGTGAAGAAGATCTGCCGCAAGTGCAAGATCGTGCGGCGCAAGGGCGTGGTTCGCGTGATCTGCTCCGACCCGCGCCACAAGCAGCGCCAGGGCTGAAGCGGCTTTTCGCCCGTCCAGGACAACAGAAGGCTAGAGGAACGCCATGGCTCGTATTGCCGGCATCAACATCCCGAATCACCAGCACGCCGCGATCGCGCTGACCGCGATCTACGGCATCGGCCGCGCCCGCGCGCGCCTGATCTGCGACACCGCCGGAGTCAAGCACTCCGCGAAGATCAAGGATCTCACCGACGGCGAGATGGACAAGCTGCGCGAGCAGGTCACGCGCTTCAGCGTCGAAGGCGACCTGCGCCGCGAGACGTCGATGAACATCAAGCGGCTCATGGACCTCGGATGCTACCGGGGCGTGCGCCACAAGAAGGGGCTTCCCGTCCGCGGGCAGCGCACGCGTACCAACGCGCGCACCCGCAAGGGCCCGCGCAAGGCCGTCCGCCTGACCAAGTCCGCGGCCTGACCCACTCACGAGTCGAGGAATACACAGCATGGCAAAACCAGCCGCCACGCGAGTCCGCAAGAAGGCGAAGAAGAATGTGTCGGAAGGCATCGCGCACATTCACGCCTCCTTCAACAACACCATCGTGACGATCACCGATCGTCAGGGCAACGCCCTTTCCTGGGCCACCTCCGGTGGCGCGGGCTTCAAGGGCTCGCGCAAGTCGACGCCGTTCGCGGCGCAGGTCGCGGCGGAAGCCGCCGGCCGCGCCGCCCAGGAATGCGGCGTCAAGAACCTCGAGGTGCGCATCAAGGGACCGGGACCCGGCCGCGAATCCGCGGTCCGAGCCCTGAACGCCCTGGGCCTCAAGATCCTTTCCATCGCCGACGTGACGCCGGTGCCGCACAACGGCTGCCGTCCGCCGAAGCGCCGCCGGATGTAACCGGCGGGCCCGACAGAGTACACAGGAGAACACCTTGGCACGCTACACCGGACCCAAGTGCAAGCTCGCCCGACGCGAGGGCACGGACCTGTTCCTGAAGAGCGCCCGCCGTGGCCTCGACACGAAGTGCAAGCTCGACGTCCGCCCCGGCCAGCAATACGGCCACCAGCTTCGCGAGAAGCAGAAGATCCGCCGCATCTACGGCGTCCTCGAGCGCCAGTTCCGCAACTACTTCGAGAAGGCGGCCCAGAAGAAGGGCGCCACGGGCGAGACGCTCCTGCAGCTGCTCGAGAGCCGCCTGGACAACGTGGTTTACCGCATGGGCTTCGCGTCCACGCGCGCCGAGGCCCGCCAGCTCGTGTCCCACAAGGCGGTCGAGGTGAACGGCAAGCCCGTCAACATCCCGTCCTACCTCGTGCGCGCCTCCGACACCATCGCGATCCGCGAGAAGTCCCGGGCACAGCTTCGCATCAAGAGCTCGCTGGACCTGGCCGAGCAGAACGGCTTTCCGAGCTGGGTCGACGTGGATGCCAAGAACTTCAAGGGTGTGTTCAAGAGCGTGCCCGACCGCTCGGAGATCGCCTCCGACGTGAACGAACAGCTGGTGGTCGAGCTCTACTCGAAGTAACTCCGGGTTAAGGCTCGCTCCCTCAACCGACACTGGCAGAGGCCCCACGCATGCAAAGCAACGCCACGAATTTCCTGAAGCCCCGCATCATCGACGTGCAGAACCTCTCCCCCACGCACGCCAAGGTGGTGATGGAGCCGTTCGAGCGCGGCTACGGGCACACGCTCGGCAACGCGCTTCGCCGAATCCTCCTTTCCTCCATGCCCGGCTACGCCGCGACCGAAGTCAAGATCGCCGGCGTCCTGCACGAGTACTCGACCATCGAGGGCGTGCAGGAGGACGTGGTCGACGTGCTGCTCAACCTCAAGGGCATCGTGATGAAGCTGCACGGCCGCGGCGAGGTGAGCCTCAAGCTCAAGAAGGAGAAGCCCGGTCCCGTCACCGCCTCGGACATCGAGCAGACGCACGACTTGGAGATCATCAACCCCGACCACGTGATCGCGCACATCACGCAGGGCGGCAAGCTGGACATGACGGTGAAGGTCGAGAAGGGCCGCGGCTACGTGCCCGCGACCTCGCGCCGCACCGAGGATTCGCGCGCCATCGGCGCAATCCTCCTGGACGCCTCCTTCAGCCCGATCCGCCGGGTGAGCTACCAGGTGGAAAGCGCCCGCGTCGAGCAGCGCACGGACCTCGACCGGCTCGTGATCGACATCGAGACCAACGGCGTCATCGAGCCCGAGGAGGCCGTCCGCTACGCCGCCAGCGTGCTCGTGGACCAGCTCTCGGTCTTCGCCTCGCTCCAGTCCACCAGCGAGGAGCGCATCGAGAGCGCGCAGCCGCAGGTCGACCCGATCCTGCTGCAGCCCGTCGACGATCTCGAGCTCACGGTGCGCTCGGCCAATTGCCTCAAGGCCGAGAACATCTACTACATCGGCGACCTCATCCAGCGCACGGAGAACGAGCTGCTCAAGACGCCGAACCTGGGCCGCAAGTCGCTCAACGAGATCAAGGAAGTGCTCGCCTCCAAGGGCCTCACCCTCGGGATGAAGCTCGAGAACTGGCCGGTGGCCGGTCTCACCAAGTAGCGCCGAATTCCCGCCCCGGCACGCCGGGGTTTCGAAAACCATAACGATAACAAGGCCGCACAGGCCAAGACAGTGTAAAGGACAGACCCATGCGTCACCGTCACGGACTTCGCAAGCTCAACCGCACCAGCAGCCATCGCCTGGCGATGCTGCGCAACATGACCGTCTCGCTGCTCAAGCACGAGGCGATCCGCACGACGCTCCCGAAGGCCAAGGAGTTGCGCCGCGTCGCCGAGCCGATCATCACCCTCGGCAAGACCCCGACGCTCGCCAACAAGCGCCTCGCCTTCAACCGCCTGCGCGACCGCGACACGGTCGTGAAGCTGTTCGACGAGCTCGGCCCGCGCTACAAGAACCGCAACGGCGGCTACCTGCGCATCCTGAAGTGGGGCTTCCGGGTGGGCGACAACGCCCCGATGGCGCTCGTGGAGCTGATGGACCGCCCCGAGGTGAAGGAAGAAGCGCCGAAGGAAGAAAAGGCGGCCTGACCGGCGATTCGGTCAGACCGCGCAAGTCAGCCCTCGGGCCGGCTTTTTTCTTGTTGCCTAGCGGACGAGGATGATCCGGTAGTCGTTCACGTTGGTCCGCGTGGGGCCGGTCATCACCAGGTCGCCCAGGGCCGAGAAGAACCCGTAGCCGTCGTTGTTCGCGAGCAGCCCCTTGGCGTCCAGGCCGAGCGCGCGGGCACGCGCGAGGCTGTCGGGCGCCGCGATCGCGCCCGCGTTCGACTCGGCGCCGTCGATGCCATCGGTGTCGGCGGCCAGCGCCCAGGTGTCCCGCTGCCCGCCCAGTTCCACGGCCAGCGAAAGCAGGAATTCGCTGCACCGCCCGCCCTTGCCGTCGCCGCGGATCGTGACGGTCGTCTCTCCCCCGGAGATGAGCGCCACCGGCGGCTTCGCCGGGTGCTCGTGCAAGCGGATCTGCCGGGCAAGCGCCGCATAGACCTTGGCCACTTCGCTCGCCTCGCCCGTCACGCTGTCGCCCAGCACCATCGGCGTCACGCCGTTCACCTTGGCGAAGTCTGCGGCCGCCAGGAGGCTGCGATGCGCGGTGGCGATCACGCGCGTCTCCACCGTCGCGAAGCGCGGGTGCCCCGGCTTCGGCGTCTCTTCGATCCCGCCGGCCACACCCTTGGCGAGGTGCCTGGCGATGGAGGCGGGGGCGCTCACGCGAAACCGACCGAGGATGTCGAGCGCATCGCGGTAGGTGGTGGGGTCCGGCGAGCAGGGGCCCGAAGCGATGTGGGTCGGGTCGTCGCCGGTCACGTCGGAGATCACGAGCGCGACGACCTGAGCCCGGGTGGCGAGCGCGAGGCGCCCGCCCTGGATCGCGGACAGGTGCTTGCGGATCGTGTTCATGTCCTGGATCGGGGCGCCGCTCGCGAGCAGCTCGCGCGTGACGGCCTTGAGGTCCGCCATCGAGATGCCCTCGACCGGGAGCGAGAGCAGGCTCGAGCCTCCGCCGGAAACGAGGACGAGGAGCAGGTCGTCCTCGCCGAGCGAGCGCGCCCGCGCGAGGATCTCGGCGGCGGCCTGCTCGCCGGCGTCGTCCGGTACCGGGTGGCCGGCCTCGACGACGCGGATGCGCCGGGTAGGCAGGCCGTGGGCGTAGCGCGTGATGACGAGGCCCTCGAGCGGCGCGCCCGCCGGCCAGTGGGCCTCGACGGCCGATGCCATCGACGCGGCCGCCTTTCCCGCGCCGACGACGAGCGTGCGGCCGC
>JBGAOO010000066.1:0-15026 GCA_044221765.1 Usitatibacteraceae bacterium
GGGCCGGCCCGCGCGTTGTAACGGACAAGGCGGCCGGACAGGCGTCCCGCGTCTCGCGGGCACGCCGCCGAAGGTGCGCCCCCAGGAGGAAACCCCATGACCCCCAGGAAACTGCTCATCGTCCTCGCCGTCGCTGCCGCCACGGCCCTTGGCGCCGCCGCGCCTGCCTTCGCGCGCACCAATGTCGACATCATCGTGAACGTGGCGCCGCCGCCGCCGCGCGTGGAGCGTGTCCCGCCCCCGCGCGCGGGCTACGTCTGGGTGCCCGGCTACTGGGACTACCGCGGGCACAAGCACCACTGGGTGAGGGGCGCCTGGGTGCGCGAGCGCCCCGGCTACTACTACCACCCGCACACGTGGGTGCAGGTGGATGGCCGCTGGCACATGCGCCCCGGCGCGTGGAGCCACGACCGCGACCGCGACGGCGTGCCCGACCGGTACGACCGCCGGCCCGACAACCCCTACCGCCGCTAGGACGGCGCCCGCCCCGTCGCCGGCGCGAGCCGGCGGCGGGCGCTAGCCGCGGCCGACGAAGGGCATCTTCGTCGCCATGATGGTCATGAACTGCACGTTCGACTCGAGCGGCAGGCCGGCCATGAAGGCCACGGCGCGCGCGACATCCTGCACGTCCATGCGCGGCTCGACGCCCATCACGCCGTGGGCCTGCATCACCCCCTTGGTCATGCGCTCGGTCATCTCGGTGGCGGCATTGCCGATGTCGATCTGGCCGCAGGCGATGTCGAAGGCGCGCCCGTCGAGCGAGATGCTCTTGGTGAGCCCCGTGATCGCGTGCTTGGTCGCGGTGTAGGCGGCCGTGTTGGGCCGCGGCGCGTGCGCGGAGATGGACCCGTTGTTGATGATGCGGCCCCCGCGCGGGCTCTGGCGCTTCATGAGGGCCATCGCCGCCTGCGCGCACAGGAAGGAGCCGTGCAGGTTCGCGTCGACCACCGCCTTCCACTGCTCCCAGGAGAGTTCGTCCATCGGGATGGCCGGTGCCCCCGTGCCCGCGTTGTTGAAGAGCACGTCGATGCGGCCCCACTTCGCCTCGACCGCGGCGAAGAGCGCCTTCACCGAGGCGGGCTCGCCCACGTTCGTGGCCACGGCGATGCCGTGGCCGCCGGCCTGCGCGAGCGCCTGGTCGAGGATCTCCTGGCGCCGGCCGGCGAAGGCGACCTGGTAGCCGGCGGCCGCCAGCGCGAGCGCGGAGGCCTTGCCGATGCCGGTGCCGGCACCGGTGACGACGGCGACTTTGGGAACGGGAGTCATGGGCACTTCCTTGGGAGGGTCGCGGGAAGGGATCGATGCTAATGCCCGGGGGCGCGGAAGTCATCCCCGGCGCTCAAGGCGGCCGGCTCAGCGCACGTCCGTGGGCCGCCCCAGGAAGAGGTAGAACGAGGAATCGCCGCGGTGCGTCTGGCCCCAGCCCGCGTAGAACGGGCCGACGATCGTGTCGAGCCCGAGGAACACCGAGCCCGCCTTCCGCAGCTTGTTCCACTTGAGCCCCGTCGCCTGCGACCCGATGTCGCCCGCTTCCAGCGAGGCGCCCGCGTAGATGCCGCGGCCCAGGCCGCGCGGCAGCTCGCCCAGCCGGTAGTAGGCGAGCAGGGCCGAGGCCGCCACGCGCGAGCCCGAGAGCGCGCCCACCGGCGTGCCGCTCAGGTTGAAGAGCCCGCCCAGGAAGAAGCTGTCGCGGTCCTCGCGCGAGCGCCCGCCCGACAGGAGCCCGAGCAACGTGAGCCGGTCGAAGGTCACCGGCAGGAGCAGCTGCCCGGCCAGGGAGTGCACGCGCGTGCTGTCCGCGCCGAGGAACTGCGTCGTGGTCGTGTCGGCCTGCAGCAGGAAGCCCCGGCGGGGGAAGTTCGCGTCGTCGAGCGTGTCGAAGGTCGCGCCCAGCCGCAGGAAGCTCGCGTTGTCCTTGAGCGTGCCGATCTCGCGGCTCGAGATGGCGGGCGTGGCGCGCAGGTGCTCGTGGCCCCAGGTGAGGCGCACGACGCCGGTGCCGCCCATGCGCCGTCCCAGCGACACCGACGCGGCGGCCACGTCGCTCGTCACGCGGTCGGTGCGCCGGTTGCCGGACATGAAGATGTCGTGGTCGGACTGGAGCGTCTCGAGCACCGGCTCGACGAACCACGCGCTGCCCGGCCCGAGCGGCTGGTAGAAGCTGGTGGCGAACCGGCGCAGGTCGCCCACCTGCACTTCGTTGCGCCACTCCGCGCCCCAGGCGTTCATCCAGGTCCGCGTGTGCTGCAGCGTGACGGAGAAGCGGCCGTCGGTGCGGAAGTCCGAGACGGCGCGGCCGCCGATGCGCAGGTAGTCCGGCCCCCAGGGCTTCTCGTCGACGTCGACCACCGCGACGGTGTGGCCCTCGCGCGTCTCGGGGCGCACGTCCACGCGCTCGAACTCGCCGGTGCCGTAGAGCAGGCGCGAGGCGTTCACGAAGTCCTGCGCCGTCGCGACCTTGCCCGGCGCCACGTCCGTGCGCGCCGCGATCTCGTTCTCGAGCGCCCGCGGGTTGGTGCGCGCCGTGCCCCGCGTCTCGACCGCGTGCAGGGCCTGGTCGGTGAGCGGCGCCGCGCGCCCCCGCCCCGCCGCCCCGGCCGCCAAAGCGTCCTCGTCGAGCGCGAGGGGCGCCAGGCGCGAGGCCACGGCGCGCGCGGCCGCCTCGCCCCGGGCGATGAGCTCGCCGGCGCGGTCGAAGTCGACGAAGGTGAAGCCGGCCAGGTCGGGCGAGACCAGGATGTCGGCCGGCCCCAGCTCCCGCAGCGAGGCGGCGACGTTCTGCTCGGTGAGGATGTTGATCATCTGCTGCGCGACGCCGAAGGCCGAGGAGAGCGACTCGCGCGGCAGGAGCGGCGTGCCGACGTTCACCGCGACGATCACGTCCGCGCCCATGTCGCGACCGACCTCGACGGGCAGGTTGCGCGTGAGGCCGCCGTCGCCCAGCAGCCGGTCGTCGATGCGCAGCGGCGCGAACGCGCCGGGCACCGACATCGAGGCGCGCATCGCGACCGAGAGGGGCACGTCGCGCAGCACCACCTGCCGTCCGCTCACCAGGTCCGTCGCCACCGCGCGAAGCGGGATCGGCAGCGCGTCCAGGTGCCGCGCCTCGCTGCCGGGCCGCGCCACCAGGCGCAGGAATTCCTCGAGGTTCTGCGTGCCGAAGGCCCCGCGCGGCAGGATGAGCCCGTCCTGGCCGACGCCGAACTCGGTCTGCCCGATGAAGCGCAGGTCGTCCTCCTTGCGCCGGAACGAGAGGTCCTTGCGCGGCGGCCGGTCGGAGAAGATCGTGCTCCAGTCGGCCTCCCGCAGGATCGCCTCCATCTCCTCGGGCGTGCGCCCGGCCGCGTAGGCGCCGCCCACGATCGAGCCCATGCTCGTGGCGGCGATCGCGTCCACGGGGATGCGCAGGTCGCGCAGCACCTTGAGCACGCCGATGTGCGCCAGCCCGCGCGCGCCGCCGCCGGACAGGACCAGGGCGATGCGCGGCCGGGGCGCGGGCAGGGGCGCGAGGCGGCTCGGGTCCGGGTCGGGACGGACGGCCTCGGGCGCGGCGAGCGCGAAGGCGGGGCCGAGGAGGGCGGCGAGCGCGGCGGCCCGGAGGAAGGCCTGGATTCGGGCACGGCACCTGGGCGACATGGCGGCGCTCCGGAAGAACGGGGATCGGCCGGCGCGGGCCCGCGCGGCGCGCCCAGTATCCGTCACGCCGCCGTGGCGGGAAAGGGCGCCCGGCGGGCGCCTGCCACGCGCGATTTCATTGACGAAGATGAAGGCGTGCGCGGTCGGTGCGCCCATGATGGTGGCATCGGAATGCCCACGCCTGCCGCGATGCCGCCCGGCGCCATGAACCGCCCAAGTCTCGAACGTTCCCGCTGGAAGGTGCTGGCTTCGCCGCGGCGGGCCGGCGCGGTGGCGCCGACGATGGCTGGCGAGGCGGCCACGTGAGCCGCGAAGGGAAGGGCACGACGAGCCGGGTCACCGCAGGCCTGGGGAGCGGCCACGGCGTCGCGCCGGTCCAACCCGTGCCGCAGGCGCTGCCCGCCCCGCCGCGCACGAGGCGGGCCGGGTCTCGCCTACATGGGGGGCGACGCGGCGCTCTATCGCCGGATGCTCGTGCGCGTTCGCGACGAGCAAGGGGCGGCCTTCGCGACGGCCTTCCGCGCCGCGCGCTTGGCCGGCGACTGGGACACGCGCGCGGCTCGCGCACAACCTGAAAGGCCAGATGCGCATGATCGGGGCGAAGGCGCTGAGCGAGCAGGCCGAAAGCCTGGAGCGCGCGGTCCACCGGCGCGAGGCCGAGCAGGCCGACGCGCTCGAAGCCGCGATCGCACCCGTCCTCGAGTGCGTGATGGCCGGACTCGCGGCGATCGTGCCCGATCCCGTCGCGCAGCCGGCGGCGCCCGTGCCCGGCGACCGGGCCGGGGCCGAGGCCGCGCTGGCCCAGTTCGAGCGACTGCTCGCCACGGGCGATTCGGAAGCGGCGCTGCGGCTGGGCGAATTCCGCCAGGCGATGGAAGCGGTGGGCTGGCCCGCGCCGGCGCGCGAGGCCATCGGCCACGCGGCCGAGCGCTACGATTTCGCGCGGGCCGCGAGCCTGCTGCGGCTGGAGCGGGAGGCGCGGCGGGGCTAGGCGCCGGCCGGCGGGCCGAAGCGCCGGATGTCGAAGGGCGCGAGGTCGAAGCGCGTGGCGCCGGCGGTCACCAGGTCCGCGACGATGGCCCCGCAGATGGGGCCGAGCTGGAAGCCGTGGGCCGAGTACCCGAACGAATGCACCAGGCCCTCGGCCGTGGCGCTCGGGCCCAGCACCGGGATGTCGTCGGGCATGCGTCCCTCGATGCCCGCCCAGGCGCGGTTGATCCGCGCCTCGCGCATCACCGGGAAGATCTCCGCCGCGATGCGCGCGTTGAGCGAGAGCTTGGCGAAGTCGAGCTCGGTGCGGTTCGTGTCCGGGAACGCGCGGCCCTTGTGCCCCCCGCCGATCATCACCGTGCCGTTCGCGTACTGCTTGAAGGAAAGCGTGCGGCTCGTCGCCCCGACCACCGGGTGCACGAAGCGCGGCATCGGCTGCGTGATCATGAGCATGTAGGCGGCGGCCTCCACCGGCGCGCGCTCGCCCGCCATCGCCGCGATCGCCCCGCCCCAGGCGCCGGCCGCGTTCACGACGACGGGCGCCTCGAAGTCGCCGCGGTCCGTGCTCGCCCGCCACACGCCGCGTTCGCGGGCGAGGCCCGTCACGCGCGTGCCTTCGTGGAAGCGCGCGCCGAGCGATTCCGCCTTGCGCTTGAAAGCCATCGTCGTGCGGAAGGGCAGCGCCGCCCCGTCCGCCCGCGACACCATCCCGCCCACGCAATGCGCCGCCGCTGCCGGCAGCAGCTCGCGCAGCTCCCGCGCATCGACGATCTCCTCGTGGTCGAAGCCGATGGCGCGCACTTGGGCCGCGCGATCGCGCAGCTTCGCGAGGTCCGCCTCGTTCTCGGCCACCTTCACCTGGCCGGGGCTCTCGAAGCCGCAGCGGTCGTCCACCAGCTCCTCGATGCGGTGCCAGAGCTGCATCGAGGCGACCGACAGGGGCACCTCCGCCAGGTGGCGCCCGAGCCGCCGCACCCCGCCCGCGTTCACGCCCGAGGCGTGGCGCGCGACGTGGTCCTTCTCCAGGACGAGGACGGTGCGCCCGGCGAGGGCCAGGTGCAGCGCGGCCGAGCAGCCGTGCAGGCCGCCGCCGATGACGAGCGCATCCGCGGAGGGCATCGTGCCGGCTAGATCCGCACGACGGCCTTCTCGGCCGCGGGGGTGGTCGGCAGCGTCGCGAGCTCGCCCACGGTGATCGGCTTCACGGGCGGGCGCAGGCGGTAATGGCCCACCTCCTGCGGCGCGACGCCCCGTTCCTGCGCGATGAGCTCGGTGACGGTGAGCCCGCAGAAGCGACCCTGGCACGGGCCCATGCCGCAGCGCAGGAAGCTCTTCATCTGGTTCGGGCCGGGGCAGCCCAGGGCCACGGTGTCGGCGACCTGCTTCGCCGTGATCTCCTCGCAGCGGCACACGATCGTGTCGCCCGAGGGGATCCGGAAGGCCTTCGCCGGGCGGTAGTACAGGTCGAGGAAGCGCCGGCCCCGGCAGAAGCGCGCCAGCGCGCGGCGCGCGATCTCCACCGGCGCCTGCTTGGCGTGGGGCGCGAGCTCGCGGATGGCCGAGAGCGCCGCGAGCATGCCGCGCCAGGCCGCGGCCTGCGCCCCGGCGATGCCCGCGCCGTCACCGGCGATCGCGATGCCCGGGATCGAGGTGCCGCCGTCCGCGTCGAGCACGGGCGAGAAGCACAGCTGGCCGTCGTCCCAGCGATGCTCGATGCCCACCGACATCGCGAGGTTCACGTTTGGCACGACGCCCTGGTGCAGCAGGAGCGTCTGCACCGGGATCGATTCCTCGGCGCCGTCGTGGCGCCGCCAGGCGATCGACTCGACGCGGTCCGTGCCGATCGCGCGCAGGGCGGTCACGCCGCCGATCACGCGCACCTCCCGCTTCACCGCGCGCATGAGCGCGAGGCCCTTGAAGAGGTAGGGGGAGACGAGGAAGGAGAAGACGTGGGGCAGGGCGAGCGCGCGGTTCTCCACCGGCGTGGTGTCGAGCAGGGCGTCGATCTTCCTGCCCGCCTGCAGGTACTGCCAGGCGAGCAGCCACAGCAGCGGCCCGCAGCCGGCGAGCACGGTGGGGCCCTCGGGCACGAGGCCCGAGGACTTGAGCAGGATCTGCCCCGCGCCCGCGGTCATCACGCCCGGCAGCGTCCAGCCGGGGATCGGGAAGGGCCGCTCGAGCGCGCCCGTGGCGAGGATCACGCGCCGCGCGGTGACGAGCGCGGAACCGCCGCCCACCGACACGCCGATCTCGCGTTGCGGCGTGAGGCTCCACACCGTCGCGCCGGGCACGTACTGCGCGCTGCTCGCGAGGAAGGACTTCGCGAGCAGCGCGCCCTTCCCGGAGTCCTCGCCCAGCACCTTCGTGCCGGCGAGGGGCGTCGTCGTGATCGAGCGGTACACCTGGCCGCCGGGCGAGGCCTGCTCGTCGAAGAGCACGGTGTCCAGCCCGGCCTGCGCGCAGGCGGCGGCCGCGGCAAGTCCCGCCGGGCCGGCGCCGATCACGGCGACGTCGTAGGAGGCCTTCAGGGAGCCCGTGCTCATCGCCCGACCTCCCGCTTGCCCTGCTGCGTCGCGACGGCCATGCCCTCGCGAACGGGCACCAGGCAACCCTGGCGGTTGCCCACGCCGTCGATCGTGACCAGGCAATCGAAGCACACGCCCATCAGGCAGTAGGGCGCGCGCGGCGAGCCGGACACGGGCGTGGTGCGGCAATGCGGGCGGCCGGCCGCCAGGAGCGCGGCAGCGACCGTGTCGCCCTCGCGGGCCTCGATGGTTTCGCCGTCGATCGTGAGGCGCACGGGCGCCCCCGTCGACTCAGGCAGCCTTCGGAACATCGAACCTCCGGGAACTGAACACGTCGAATGGATCCGGGGGAAGCGTCCCCCCGGCGATGAGCGGGGCGAGCGCGAGCGCGTGGTTCGCGGCGAGCGTCACGCCACTGTGGCAGGTCGCCGAGAACGCACCGGGGTGCGCCGCGGACTGGTCGTAGATCGGGAAGCCGTCCTTCGTCATCACGCGCAGCGCGGCCCAGGTGCGCACCACGTTGAGCGAGGCGAGCAGCGGGAAGGTGCGCGCCGCGCGGTCGGCGAGCACCGAGAGCACGGGCGTGCCCACCACCGGCACGGTCTCTTCCTCCTGCGAGTCGCCGATCAGCACGCCGCCCTCGTCCGTCTGCCGGATCGTGGAGACGGGGTAGCGCAGGAAGGGCTTCGTCTTCTCGGTGACGATCACCTGCCCGCGCTGCGGGCGCACGGGGATCGCGAGGCCCACCATCGGCGCCAGGCGCGCGTTGCCGATGCCCGCGGCGAGCACCACCTTGCCCGCGCGCACCTCGCCGCCGGCCGAGTGCAGGCGGAAGCCGCCGCCGGCCGGCTCGATGCGCTCGACGATGTGGTTCGGGAGGTACGACGCCCCGAACGCCTGCATCCCCTGGTTCAGCGCGCGCAGCAGGCGCAGCGAATTGCAGTGCCCGTCCAGCGCGCAGAAGCTCGCCCCCGCCACCGTCGGGCCGAGCCCGGGCAGCAGCTTCGCCACCTGCGCGTGCTCGAGCATCTCCACCGCGACATCGGGCATGCCAGGCTGCGCGACCAGGCGCTTCATCACCGACTGGCGGTGCTCCCACTCGCGCGCGGTGAGCGCCATGTGGAAACCGCCGGGGCGCTCGTAGCAGACGTCGAGGCCCGTCTGCGCCTTCAGCTCCGCCGCGAAGGCGTCCCAGGCCTGCGTGGAGCGCACGGTCCAGCGCGAGTAGGCGGGCATCCCCAGGCCCTTGCTCTGCACCCACACCAGCGCGAAGTTGCCGCGGGAGGCGCGGAAGGCGACGTCGCCCTCGTCGAGCACCGCGACACGCGAGCCGGCCCGGGCGAGGCCCCAGGCGATGGCCGAGCCCACCAGGCCGCCGCCGATCACCGCCACGTCGTAATCCTTCCGGTCTTCCATCAGTCCCTTCCGTGGCCGGCGAGCAGTTTCTCCAGCCCGTACAGCCGGTCGATCGCGAGCAGGAAGAGGACGGTCATCGCGATGACGCACGCCGAGACCGAGGTCACCAGCGGATCGATGTTGTCCTGGATGTAGAGGAACATGCGCACCGGCAGCGTCATCGTGCCCGGGGCGGCGACGAAGACGGTCATCGTCACCTCGTCGAAGCTCTGGATGAAGGCGAGGGCGCCGCCGGAGAGCACGCCGGGCAGGATGAGCGGCAGCGTCACGCGCCGGAAGACCGTGAACTCGCCCGCCCCCAGCGAGACGGCCGCGTTCTCGATCGACCGGTCCATGCCCACGCACGAGGCCATCACCAGGCGCAGCGCGAAGGGCAGGATGATGATGATGTGCGAGAGGACCAGGCCCGTGAAGGAGCCGCCCAGCCCCACCTGCGTGAAGAAGCGCAGGAAGGCGATGCCCAGCACCACGTGCGGGATCATGAGCGGGGAGAGGAAGAGGGCGGTGATCGCCTCGCGGCCGGGGAACTGGTGGCGGGCGAGGGCGAGCGCGGCGGGCACCGAGAAGGCCACCGCGATGATCGAGGACGCCCAGCCCAGGGCCACGCTGTTCCAGAAGCCCTGCACGAACTCCGGGTAGCGCGCGATGGCCTTGAACCAGCGCAGCGAGAAGTCCGTGGTCGGGATGGAGAGGAAGCCCTCCGGCGTGAAGGCCACCCAGCACACGATGAGGATGGGCGCCAGGATGAACGTGACGAAGAGCGCGTGGAAGGCGAGCGCCAGGGGGCCGTTGCGGCTCATTCGAACACCTGCGCGTAGCGGCGCTCGACCAGGCGGTTGCTGCCCACGATGATGGCCACGAGCGCCGCGAGCAGCAGCACCGCCACCGCCGCGCCCAGGGGCCAGTTCAGGGTGTTCAGGAACTCGTCGTAGGCGAGCGTCGCGGCCACCTTCAGGCGCCGGCCGCCGATGATCGCGGGCGTGGCGAAGGCGCTCGCGGCCAGGGCGAACACGATGATGGCGCCCGAGAGCACGCCGGGCAGCACCTGCGGGAACACGATGCGGCGCAGCACGGTGAAGTGCGAGGCGCCCAGCGACATCGCGGCGTTCTCGGTCTGCGGGTCCACGCGCTGCAGCGCCGTCCACACCGCCAGGATCATGAAGGGCACGAGCACGTGGGTGAGCGCGATCGCGACGCCCGTCTCGGTGAACATGAACGGGATGGGCGAGGCGATCACGCCCAGCTTCAGGAGCGCGTGGTTGATGAGGCCCGTCTCGCCGCCGAACAGGAGCGCCCAGCCCAGCGTGCGCGCCACCACCGAGATGAGCAGCGGGCCCAGGATCACCAGCAGGAACACGCCGCGCCAGCGCGGCGCCATGCGGCTCAGGATGTAGGCCTCGGGCGCGCCGAGCACCGCGCACGCGACGGTGACGATCACCGAGATGCGCAGCGTGCGCAGGAACATCTCGTGGAAGTACTCGTCGAGGAGCACCTCCTTCCAGTTCTTGAGGATCCAGACCTCCTGGATGCCGCGCGAGGTGCTGAAGTCGTGGAAGGAGAGCATCACCGTCATCGCGATCGGGATGACGAGCACGCCCACGTAGAGCAGCGGCGCGCCGGGCCGCTCAGCAGCCAGGGCACGGCGCGGGAGGTGGCCGGCGGCGCTCACGGCGCCTCGGGGACGATGGCCATGTCCTCGGCGCGCCAGGTGAGGCGCACCTGCGCGCCCTCCTCGGGCACCGGCTCGCCCGTGTTCTGGCGCGTGACCGTGACCGTGCCGCAGGGCGTGTCCACCTGGTAGAGCCAGTGGCTGCCCTGGAAGATGCGCGTGGCGATGCGGCCGCCGATGCTGCGCGGCCGGCCCGCTGAAGCCGATCTTCTCCGGCCACCGTGACGCGCAGGCGCTCGCCCGCGAGGTCCGGCACCGGCCAGCGGCCGTCGCCGATCACGGCGAAGCTCTCCCCCGCCTCGCGCCGCGCGCTGGCGGCGAGGACGTTGGTCTTGCCCAGGAAGCTCGCGACGAAGGCGGTGGCCGGGCGCTCGTAGGCCTCGTGCGGCCGCGCGACCTGCTCGGCGCGCCCGGCGTTCATCACCACGATGCGGTCCGAGAGCGTCATCGCCTCGGCCTGGTCGTGGGTGACGAGGATCGTGGTGGTGCCCACCGTGCGCTGGATCTGGCGCAGCTCGATCTGCATCTCCTCGCGCAGCTTGGCGTCGAGGTTGGAGAGCGGCTCGTCCAGCAGCAGGATGCGCGGCCGGATGACCAGGGCGCGCGCGAGGGCCACGCGCTGCTGCTGCCCGCCGGACATCTTGCGCGGGTAGCGGCCGGCGAGGGCCGCCAGGCCCACCAGCTCGAGCGCTTCCTTCACCCGCCTCTCGCGCTCGCCGGCGGCCACGCCCTGCATCTCCAGGCCGAAGGCCACGTTCTGCGCGGCCGTCATGTGCGGGAAGAGCGCGTAGCTCTGGAAGACGAGGCCCAGGCCGCGCTGCGCGGGCTTCATGGCGAGCAGGTCGCGGCCCTCCAGGGTCACGCTGCCCGAGGTCGCCTCGACGAACCCCGCGATCATCTGCAGGGTCGTGGTCTTGCCGCACCCCGAGGGGCCGAGCAGGGAGACGAACTCCCCCTGCTCGACCGCGAGGCTCAGGCCGTCGACCGCGGCTTGCTCGCCGAAGCGCTTGGTGAGCCGGTCGAGGACGAGGAAGGCCATGGCCGGCGCGCCCTCGGTCCTAGCGCTCGACCTCGCGGTTCCAGCGCTTGGTCCAGTCGTCGCGCTTCTCGTTGATCGTGTCCCAGTCCATGTTGACGAGTTTCGCGGCGCGTTCGCCGATGGGCGCGATCTTGAGCTTCTCGTTGTCGACCTTGGCCTTCCTGTTGACCGGCCCGTAGCCGTACTCGAGCGCGAGCACCTGCTGGAACGCGGGCTCCACCATGGCCTTCACGAATTCCTGCGCGAGGGGCGAGGCGCCGGGCTTCGCGATCGGGCAGGCGGAGGCGAGGAGCGTCACGGCGCCTTCCTTCGGGTAGACGAAGTCGACCGGGAAGCCGGTGACGGCGAAGGAGTGCACGCGGCCCGAGCCCCAGACCGCGATGGCGGCCTGGCCGCTCTGGAAGAGCTCGGTCATCTTGCCCGGCGAGGGCTCGTAGGCGAGCACGTTGGCGTTCACCTGCTCCTTCATCACCTTGAAGCCCGGGTCGATGCTCTTCTCGCCGCCGCCGTTCATGCGGGCGAACATCACCAGCGTGTAGAGGCCGTAGGAATTGTTGATGGGCGGGATCACGAGCAGCTTCCTGTACTTCGGGTCCTTCAGGTCGTTCCAGGACGTGGGCGGCGCCCAGCCCTTCTCCTTGAAGATCTTCGTGTTGTACATGAGGCCGGTGGCGACCAGGCCGATGCCCACGGCCTTGTCCCCCTTGTACTTCGCGCTGTCGTAGATGTCCGCGGCGGGCAGTCCCTGGATGGGCGCGCAGAAGCCGAGCTGGATGGCCTGGTACATCGGGCCGTCGTCGACGATGGCCACGTCGATCTGCTGGTTGGCCTTCTGCGCCTGGAGCTTGGCGAGGGTGTCCGTGGAATTGCCGGCGACGTACTCGACCTTCACGCCGTGCTTCTTCTCGAAGGCCGGGATGATCTCCTTGCGCATCGTCTGCTCGAAGGAGCCGCCGTAGCCGGCCACGTAGAACGTCTTCTGCTGCGCCTGCGCCGAGACCGCGCCCGCGAGCGCGAGCGCCGCGACGAGCGCCTTCACCTGGATGCCGACCGCCATGGGACCTCCCCCGAAAAAGAAAGCGCGCCGAACGCGCGTCAAGGCATATTCGCGGCGCGGTTGACCTGCGTCAAATTCATTAAATGGGCTAACCTATGCGTGAATGTTATGGAGGAGGCCCATGGCGAAAGTGAATCCCCGGCAGATCGAGGCGTTCCGCGCGCTCATGATGACCGCGAGCACGACGAAGGCCGCGCGGATGATGAGCGTCACGCAGCCCGCGGTGAGCCGGCTGGTGAAGGACCTGCAGGCGGGCCTCGCCCTCACGCTCTTCGAGCGCGAGGGCACGCGCCTCACGCCCACCAACGAGGCGCTCGCGCTCTACGCGGAGGTGGAGCGCTCCTATGTCGGGCTCGAGCGCATCGCGCAGGCCGCCCAGGAGATCCGCGAGCGGCGCGCGGGCACGCTGCGCATCGCCGGCATGCCCGCCCTGGCCAACGGCTTCCTGCCGCGCTTCGCCGGGCGCTTCCTCTCGGCGCGCCCCGGCGTGGACATCGCGATGTTCGGCCTGATGTCGCACCTGGTGCTCGACTGGGTGGTGAGCGACCAGTGCGACTTCGGCTTCGCCGCGGGTCCCATCCAGCACGCGGCGGCCCGCAGCGAGGTGATGCCGGCGGTGCGCTACGTGGCCGTGGTGCCCGAGGGGCACCGCCTGGCGCGGCGCAAGGTGATCCGCGCGAAGGACTACGCCGACGAGAGCTACATCGCGCTGGGCCCCACCACGCCTTCCAAGTTCCGCATGGACGACCTGTTCTCGCGCGAGTCGGTGCCGCGCAGGATCCGCGCCGAGACGCCGCTGTCGGAGATCGCCTGCGCGATGGTCGCCTCCGGGGCCGGCGTGTCCGTGGTCGATCCCTTCACGGCGAGCGAGTTCGCCACGCGCGGGGTGGCGGCGCGCCGGTTCGAGCCGGTCGTGGAATTCCAGGTGACCGCGCTCTTCCCGGCGCAGCGCACCCTCTCGGCCGTGGCCCGCGAGTTCATCGCGGAGTTCGCGGTGGCGATCCACGAGTTCCGCCGCGGGTTCGAGCCGACGCAATAGGCGGCGCGCGCGCCGCCCGCGCCTAGGGCCTGGGCACCGCGATCTTGATGGCCGAGGGGCCGCCGCCCACCTTGATTCTCTGCCCGGTGTCCCTGAGGGTCGCGCCGTCGAAGGAGAACACCTGGATCTCCTTCTCCACCAGGTTCTGCACGAGGAGCGTCCTGCCGTCCTTCGAGAACGCGGCGCCCTGGGACCACACGCCGATGGGCGCCTCGGCCAGGCGGGTGATCTTCGCGCCGTCGAGGCGAAAGAGCACGACCTTGCCGTTGGGGCGGTAGAGCGGGGAATTCTTCGGCTTGGCGCTGCCGTTGTGCGTGACGAGGGCGACCGTGCGGCCGTCGGGCGAGAGCGCGATGCCCTCGGGCGTGTGGCCGACGGATACCGTCTCGACGGTGCTGGGCGGATTGGCCGCGAGGTCGACGAGGCTCATCGTGTCCATGTCGCCCACGTTGCGGCCGATGTTGGCCACCACGGCCCAGCGGCCGTCGGGCGTGATGTCCAGCCCGTAGGGCCGGTAGCCGCCGCCGAAGTCGCGCTTGGTGTCCGTGACCTTGTCGCCGTCGATCGCCAGGATGGAGAGCGTGTGGTCGCCGTCGCGTGTCACCACCGCCCGCTTGCCGTCGGGCGTGAACAGCACCGCCGAGGGGCCGGACTTCGCATCGCCCAGCGCGACCTTGCCCAGCGGGGCGAGCTTGCGGCCCTCGAGCCTGAAGGCGGAGACGGTGCCCTCGTTGCGGTTGGCCACGAGCACCATCGTGCCCTGGCGGTTCACCGCGACGCCCGAGGCGCCCGCGCCCGCTTCCACGGTGTCGAGGATGGTCGGCGGGTTGTCCTTCAGGTCGATCATCGTGAGCCGGTTGTGCGCGACGGACTTCGCGGCATCGAAGGGATCGATGCGCTGCGCGGCGGTGACGAAGGCGAGGGACTCGTCGGCCGTGACGGCGACGCTCTGCGGCGGGCCCACCAGGCTCGTGGGCACGGCGATCTCGGCGCGCACCCTCGGGGGCTTCGCCGCCAGGTCGATCACCGTGACCGTGTCGGGCGGCGGGTTGGCGACCACCTTCGAGACGCCGTTGTCGAGGTACGCCTTGTTGTCGTTGGCGGACACGGCGATCTCGGCTTGCGCCGTGGCCGCGGTGAACAGGGCCGCGACGGCGGCGGCGAGCAGCTTGCGGTTCATCTTCTTTTCTCCTCCCGGGTTGTGGGTATCGTGTCTCGGGTTGCGGCGCTTCCGGTCGTGAACAGCCGCCAGGGCGGTTTCATCCCGCCGGCCGGCCATTCTGGACCGAATGCGGGAACGCCGCGAACGCGTCCCGCATCCAATGGGGCAGGAGACCCGGAAGACGCCATGAACCCCGCCCTCGCCCCCAAGCCCGACCCGGCAATGCCCGACGACCGCCTCGCGGTCCTCGAGGGCCAGGGCGACCACGCCGCCTTCCGCCTGCTGATGCGCCGGCACAACCAGGCGATGTTCCGGGCCGCGCGCAGCATCCTGCGCGACGAGGGCGAGGCCGAGGACGCGGTGCAGGAGGCCTACCTGCAGGCCTTCCGCCGCATCGGCGACTTCCGCGGCGAGTCGAAGCTCTCCACCTGGCTCGTCCGCATCGGCGTCAACGAAGCGCTCGGGCGCCTGCGGCGCCGGCAACGAACCGCGG
>JBGAOO010000067.1:0-15147 GCA_044221765.1 Usitatibacteraceae bacterium
TGCTCGTCTCGCGCATGCTCGGGCTGCGCAACCCCGAGCATTTCACGGCGGCGGCGCGACCGGCGGAAGCCTTCCCGTGGCAAGGCGCCGTCTACACGGATGCCGCGGGCGCCCCCTGGCAGGAGCTGGACCTGCCGGCGCTCGCCAGGGAAAGGCGCTTCCTGGAAGTCGGTATCAACTAGTCGACGTCGCCGCGAGGCAAGGTCGTCGAGACAACGAAGAACGAAGTCGGAGAACACCATGGCGAAAGCACCGTCGGCAAAGCCCAAGTCGTCCGTCGCGGACTGGTTCCGCAAGCTCGGATCCGGCAAGCCCAAGGCGGGCGCCGCGCGCCCGGCCTCGGCCGGTTCCTCCACGATGACGAACCTGTCGGCCGGCGGACCCGACACGCGCACGGGGAACGCGTCGGCCACCATGAGCCGCGCGCCGGCCCGCAAGGCGTCGTCGGCCGGCTTCATGGACCGCCTCCAGGACCTGAGGCTTCCGCTCATCGGCGAGAAGCCCATCGCCACGCAGATGCAGGTGCTCGGCATCATCGCGCTGCTGCTGGTGGGCCTCACCGGCCTCATGGTGCTCGTCGACGGCCGCTCGCGCTCGCAGAACGCCACGTACGTCACGGTCGCGGCGCAGATGCAGTACCACACGCAGCGCCTCGCCAAGGCGGCCAGCCTCGCCGCCCGCGGCCAGCCCCTCGCCTTCCCGCAGGTGCAGGACAGCCGCGACGAGTTCGCCAACTTCCTCACGGTGCTGCAGTCGGGCGGCTTCGCCTTCGGCAACGAGGTTCCCTCGGCCGCGATCAACGACGAGCTGCGCGGGCGCCTGGCCGAGCTGGCCAAGCGCTGGCCCGAATCGTCCGACGCCGCCACGGCGATCCTCGCGGCGCGCGCCGACCTCATCGCGCTCGCGCAGAACATCGCGCAGATCCGCGTCGGTTCCGAGGAGATGGCCACCCTCTCCCAGGAACTCACGGCGCTCATGTCGCAGTCCGGCTCGGCGCCGGCCCAGGTGCTGCGCGCCAACCGCCTCACCCTGCTCGCCGAGCGGCTCGGCCGCGGGTCGGCGCTCATCCTGGGCGCGGAGATCATCGATCCCGAGGTGCCGTTCCTCATCGGCAAGGACACGAACGACCTGCGCGACCTGCTCAAGGCGCTCGAGAGCGGGAGCGAGGCGCTCGCCATCGCCCCGGTTCGCGACGGCGAGGCCCGGGCGAAGCTCGCCGAGCTGAAGAAGCAGTTCGCGGCGTTCGAGAAGGACGTGGGCCCGATCCTGCGCGAGCTGCAGAAGCTCGTCTCGGCCCGCCAGGCCGGCGCGGCGCTCGTGGCAGGCTCCGAGCAGCTGCAGGCGGCCGTGCAGCGGCTGCAGGAAGCTCTGCAGGACGAGAAGCCGGTGGCCACGCTCGTCGTGCTCATCGTCTTCGCCACCTTGCTGGTGCTCGTGCTGCTGCTGATGGGCCTGGTGTTCCTGGTGGACTCCCGCAAGAGCGCGGCCGCGGCGGAACAGGAGAACAAGCGCAACCAGGAGGCCATTCTCCGGCTGCTCAACGAGATGGGTGACCTGGCCGACGGCGACCTCACGGTGAAGGCGCAGGTGACCGAGGACATCACGGGCGCCATCGCGGACTCGATGAACTACACGATCGACGAGCTGAGGAACCTGGTGACGGGCGTGAACAACGCGGCCATCTCGGTGACCCAGAAGACCGCGCAGGCGCAGTCGATTTCCGCGGAACTGCTGGGCGCCGCCGAGCGCCAGTCGCGCGAGATCGAGGAGACCACGTCCCAGGTGCTGCAGGTGTCGAAATCGATTTCCGAGGTGTCCAGCACCGCCGACGAGGGCGCGAACGTGGCCCAGCGCTCGCTGGCCGCCGCCGACAAGGGACGCACCGCGGTGGAGAACTCGATCTCGGGCATGAACGATATCCGCGAGCAGATCCAGGAGACCTCCAAGCGGATCAAGCGCCTGGGCGAGTCCTCGCAGGAGATCGGCGAGATCGTGGAACTGATCTCGGACATCACGGAGCAGACGAACGTGCTCGCGCTGAACGCCGCCATCCAGGCCGCCTCGGCGGGCGAGGCCGGGCGCGGCTTCTCGGTGGTCG
Organism: Usitatibacteraceae bacterium; assembly: GCA_044221765.1. Lineage (GTDB taxonomy): Bacteria > Pseudomonadota > Gammaproteobacteria > Burkholderiales > Usitatibacteraceae > FEB-7. The sequence goes on from JBGAOO010000067.1 coordinate 2,099, forward strand.
CGGAGGAAGTGCAGCGGCTGGCCGAACGCTCGGGCGAGGCGACCAAGCAGATCGGCGCGATCGTGAAGACCATTCAGGCGGACACGCAGGACGCGGTGGCCGCCATGGAGAAGTCGACGCAGGGCGTGGTCGAAGGGGCGAAGCTCTCCGACGCCGCGGGCCAGGCGCTCACCGAGATCGACTCGGTGACGAAGAACCTCGCGCAGCTCATCCAGCAGATCTCCTCGGCCACGCACACGCAGGCCGCGGCCACGAACAAGGTGGCCCAGAACATGCAGGACATCCTGGAGATCACGCGCCAGACCACGCGCGGCACCCAGCAGACCGCGGGCTCCATCAAGGACCTCGCCGCGGTGGCCCAGGAGCTCAAGAGTTCCGTCGCGGGCTTCAAGCTCTAAGAGCGACCGCGATGGCCGCACGCCCCGCCACCGGCTTCGATCTCGGACCCCTCAGCTGGGTCAAGACCGAGATCGACCATTCGCTGGGGCAGGCGCGCGAGAACCTCGACAAGGTCGGCATCGCGCCCTCCGAGCGTGCGCCGGTCAAGTACATCCTCACCCACCTGCACCAGGCCACCGGCGCCCTCGCGATGGTGGGCCTGGGCGCGGCCACGCGGTTCAACGAGGAGCTCGAGCGCGTGGTCTCCTCGCTCGAGGGGTGCGGGGCGACGGAGGTGGCCGCGCGCATCCCGGTCGCCAAGCGCGCCATCGCCGTGCTCTCGGAGTACCTCGACGCGCTCATCGGCGGCGAGCCCGACCGGCCGATGCGCCTGCTCGACGCCTACCTCGAGCTGAACCACGCGCGCGGCGCGAACGACGCGACCGAGGGCGATCTCTTCCACCCCGACCTGGGCGCCGACCTGCCCGCGCCCGCCGCGCCGGCCGAGCGCGTGGACGACGCGGTCCTCGCCAAGGCGCTCGCGCACCAGCGATCCCAGTACCAGCAGGGCCTGCTCAAGGTGCTGCGCGGCGGCAACGAGGCCGGTGAGGCGCTGCGCCTCATGCAGGCCTCGGTCTCCGCGGTCGAGTCGCTGCAGGCGGCCACGCCCAACCGCCCCTTCTGGCTGGCGGCGGCCGCCTTCTTCGACGCGCTCGCCTTCGACGGCCTGGCGCTCGAGCCGTCGGTGAAGCCCTTCTTCGCGAGGATCGACCAGCAGGTGAAGCAGCTGATCGAGGGCGCCTCCAAGGTGCCCGAGCGGCTCTTCCGCGACCTGCTGCTGCAGGTGGGCCGCAGCCGGCCGGTGAGCGCGCGCATCGGCGAGCTGAAGGCCGCCTACCGCCTCGAGGACCTGCTCGCCAAGCCCAAGGCCACGCACGGCGACTCCGGCGACGAGGCGCTCGCCGCGCTCGTGCGCGACCTGCGCGAGCTCACCGCCGCGCAGAAGGACACCTGGCTCAAGTTCACCTCCGGCAACCGCGCCGCGCTCGAGCCCTTCGGCAAGCAGGCGCTCGCGCTCGCGGACCGGGCCTCGCGCCTGCCGCACCGCGACATCCAGCTCGTCTTCCAGCGGCTCACCGACGTGGCGCCGATGCTGAAGGCGCGCGCCATCCCGCCTTCGGAGGCGCAGGCGCTCGAGGTGGCCACCGGCCTGCTGTTCATCGAGTCCGCGCTCGAGAACTACCTGCGGCTCGGTCCGGATTTCGAGCGCCAGGCGCGCTCGGTCGCCGAGCGGCTGAAGGCCGCCATGGCGGGCGAGGCGCTGCCGCCGATGGACACCATCGAAGGCGGCATGCTCGACGAGATGACGCGGCGCGCGCAGGAGAAGCTGCTCGTCTTCCAGGTGGGCCAGGAGGTGCAGGTGAACCTGCAGGGCATCGAGCAGTCGCTCGACGCCTTCTTCCGCGACAGCGCGAAGCGCCCCGAGCTGAAGGGCCTGCCCGCCCAGTTCGCGCAGGTGCAGGGCGCGCTCATGATCATGGAGCTCGACGAGGCGGCGAGCCTGAACGCGGCCGTCTCGGCGCGCGTGCAGCAGATGGCCGACGGCACGCTCGACGGCACGGGCGAGGCGGCCGAGATGGTGGCCGACGGCCTGTCCGCCCTGGGCCTTTACGTCACGGCGATCCAGCAGGGTGCCGCGCGGCCCGAGGAAGTGCTCAAGCCCGCGCTCGTGCGCTTCGGCCTCGCGCTCGCGCCCGAGAAGGTCGCCGAGGAGGCGCTGCGCAGGACGGGCACGGTCTCGCCGGTCGACCTGGACGTGCGCAAGCAGAAGGTCCAGGCGCTCTACGAGGACTGGAAGGACCAGCCCGGCGAGGAGGTCAAGGAGCGCCTGGAGCGCGCCGTCGACGACCTCAAGCGCGACGCCGTGGTCATCGCCGACACGCAGGTGGCCCGGCAAAGCGACGAGGCGCTCGCGGCCCTGCACGGCAACGTCGATCCCAGCCAGACGGGCGTGTTCAGGGCGATCCAGGAGCTCGCCCCCGAGAAGGCGCCCGAGGTGCCCGCCCCGCAGATCGTGCAGCTGGTGGACGCGCCCGGCGCCGAGATCGACAAGGAGCTGCTCGAGATCTTCCTCGAGGAGGCCACCGAGGTCGCCGCGACCATCGCCCAGCACCTGGCGATGTGCCGCAGCGCCCCGCACGACAAGGAGTCTCTCACCACCATCCGGCGCGGCTTCCACACGCTCAAGGGCAGCGGTCGCATGGTCGGGCTCACCGACCTGGGCGAGGTCGCCTGGCAGTGCGAGCAGGTGATGAACAAGTGGCTGAAGGACGAGAAGCCGGCCACCGCCGGGCTGCTCGGCTTCATCGAGCTCGCCGAGCGCTCGTTCTCCGGCTGGATCGAGACGCTCAAGGCCGGCGCCGACGCGCGCATCGACGGCACGCAGATCGCGCGCCGCGCCGAGCAGCTCAAGAGCGGCGAGGAGCCCACGCCCGCACCGGCGATCGAGCCGCTCGCCCCGATGCCCGAGCCCGAACCCCCGCCGCCGCGCGAGGAAGCGCCGGCCTTCACCTTCGAGTCGCTGGACCTGGCGCCCGCCCCGGCCCAGGCGGCGGATGCCGTGCCTGCCGCCGCGCCGCCGGATCTCGACTTTGCCTCCCTGGGCCTCGTCACCGCCGCGCAATCCCCGGCGCAGGCGGCCCCGGAGCCGGAGGAAGAGGACGTCTCGGTCGGGACCGTCACGCTTTCGCAGGCGCTCTACACGATCTACATCGGCGAGGCGGAGCAGCATGCCGCCACGCTCGAGCGCGAGATGTCCGCCCTCGAGGCCAACCCGCTGCTGCCGGTGGGCCACGAGTTCATGCGCGCCGCGCACACGCTCACCAGCAGCTCGCGCACGACCGGCTTCAACGTGCTGGCGGACGTGGCGAGCGTGCTGGAGAAGTGGCTCGCCGAGGCGATCGACTACCCGCCCGAGTTCGACGCCGAGCGGCTTTCCGTCACGCGGCGCGCGGTGGATGCCGTCGTCGCGATGGTCCGGTCCATCGCGGGCCGCGCGCTCCCCCTGGGCCGCGAGGACGTGATCGCCGACCTGCGCCGCTTGCGCGAGGGCCTGCAGGAGTCGCGCCGCACGGGCGAGGGCACACATCTGCGCATGCCGGCTTCCGTTCGCGAGGCGCTGGACAAGGGAATGGCCGCCCCGCCCCTGGCGCCGGTCACGCCGCCGGAGATCGCGCCGGAGGCCGAGCCCGCGGCCGCCGAGCTCCTCCCCGTGCTCGAGGCGCCTCCCGAGGCGGACACCGCGGAGATTCCCCCCGCATTCGAGGTGCCGGTCGAGCCGAGGCCGCCCGAGCCTGTCGCCGCCGAGACCCACCCGGCAATCGAGGTGCCGCCCGAGCCTGTCGCCGCCGAGACCCGCCCGGCAATCGAGGTCCCACCCGAGCCGATGCCCCTCTTCGTGCCGGAGGTCCCGCCGGCACCCGTCGTGGCACGGGAGCCGCCGGCCGTGCCCGCCCCGCCCCCGCCGGAGCCCGTCCCCGTCGCGGCGGAACCCCTCGAGCCGCCGCGCATGCCTTCGGCGACCGAGCCGGCGCCCGAGACCGTGGCAGCCCCGCCGGGCGAGGAGGCCGTCCGCCCCTTCGAGGCCGGCAAGGACCAGCGCAAGATCAAGGACGACGTCGACCGGGACCTGCTCCCGATCTTCCTCGAGGAGGCGCGCGAGCTCGTGCCTTCGGTGAGCGAGGGCATGCGCCTGTGGCGGGCGAGCCGCGCCGACCACGCGCCCGCGGGCGAGCTGCGCCGCCACCTGCACACGCTCAAGGGCAGCGCGCGGATGACGGGCCTCATGCGCCTGGGCGAGCTCGCCCACGTGCTCGAGACGCGCATCGTGGCGATGGATGCCCAGGCGATGCCCGGCGACGCCGACTTCGACGAGATCGAGGAGCGCATCGACCGCTTCTCCGTGGCCCTGGACCGCCTTTCGCGCGGCGAGGACGTGCAGGATCTCGTCCCGCTCGAGGTGCCGGTCTCGGCCGTGTTCGAGCAGCAGAAGGACAAGCCCACGCCGCTCGCGGTCATCGCGGCGGCCGCGCAGGCGGTCGTCGAGCGCGAGACGCTGCCGCCGGAGCTGCGCGAGGTGCGCTCGGCGCTGCTGCGCGTGAACGCGGACCTCGTCGACGAGTTCGTGAACGAGGCGGGCGAGCTGTCGATCGCGCGCTCGCGCATCGAGCTGGAGATGGCGGCCTTCAAGCGCGCCCTGGGCGACCTGTCGGAGAACGTCTCGCGCATGCGCGCGCAGATCCGCGAGATCGAGATCGCCTCCGAGGGCCAGATGCAGAGCCGCATCAAGGAGCAGGAGGAGCACGGCGCGAAGTTCGACCCGCTCGAGTTCGACCGGTTCACGCGCATGCAGGAGCTCACCCGCTTCCTGGCGGAGTCGCTCTCGGACGTGATCACGCTCCAGCAGGGCCTGCAGAAGAACATCGACGAATCCGAGCTCGCGCTCCTGCAGCAGGGGCGCCTGAACCGCGAACTGCAGCAAGGGCTCATGGGCGTTCGCCTGGTGCCCCTGGCGAACCTGGCCGACCGCTTCTACCGCGTGGTGCGCCAGACGGCCAAGGAGATCGGCAAGAAGGCGAACCTGGAGCTCAAGGGCGCGCGCGTGGAGCTCGACCGCTCCGTGCTCGAGAAGATCACCGCCCCCTTCGAGCACCTGCTGCGCAATGCCGTCGCGCACGGCATCGAGTCGCCGCAGGGGCGCGCGGCCGCCGGCAAGGACGAGATCGGCGAGATATCGATCGACGCCGTGCAGCGCGGCAACGAAGTGGTGCTCACCGTGGTCGACGACGGCGCCGGCCTGGACTACGCGCGCATCCGCCAGCGTGCCGTCGAGGCCGGGCTCGCCACGGCGCACGCGGAGCTCACCGAGGCCCAGGTCGCCCAGTTCATCTTCGTGCCGGGCTTCTCGACGGCGAGCGAGGTGACGCAGATCGCCGGCCGCGGGGTCGGCATGGACGTGGTGCGCAACGAGATCCAGTCCCTGGGCGGTCGCGTGGAGCTCGCCTCCAGTCCCGGCCGCGGGACCACCTTCACGATCACGCTGCCGCTCACCCTGGCGGTGACGCAGGCCGTCCTGATCCGCTCGGGCACGACGCTCTACGCGGTGCCCTCGGTGATGATCGAGCAGGTGCAGGAGTTCAAGGCCGCCGCCTTCGCCGACATCGCGGCCCGGGGCGAGATCGCCTGGAAGGACAACGCCTACCCGCTGCGCTCGCTGCTCACGCTGCTGGGCGAGATCGACACGCCGCTGCCGCCGCGGCAGATCCCGGTGCTGCTGCTCAAGAGCGGCCTGCAGCGCGCGGCGATCCGCGTCGACGAGATCGTCGGCAACCGCGAAGTGGTGGTGAAGACCATCGGCCCGCAGCTCGCGCGCCTCGCGGGCATCGCCGGCGCCACGGTGCTGGGCAACGGCCAGGTGGTGCTCATCCTGAACCCGGTGAGCCTGGTGCACCGCGAGGTGCCGGTCGGGCCGGGCGAGACGCGCCGCGCCGAGCCCGAGGCCCTGGTCGTCGAGTCGCGCAGCGGCGCCCCGCTCGTCATGGTGGTGGACGACTCGCTCACCGTGCGCAAGATCACCAGCCGCATGCTCGCCCGCGAGGGCTACGAGTTCGTGACGGCCAAGGACGGCGTGGACGCGCTGCAGCAGCTCCAGGACACGCGCCCGGACTGCATCCTGCTCGACGTCGAGATGCCGCGCATGGACGGCTTCGAGTTCGCGCGCAACCTGCGCGCCGACGAGGCGCTGCGCTCGATCCCGATCATCATGATCACCTCGCGCACGGCGGAGAAGCACCGCAACCGGGCCCTCGAGCTCGGCGTGAACGAGTACATGGGCAAGCCCTACCAGGAAGAGCAGCTGCTCGCGCTCATCTCGCGCTACACGCGCGAGGGCGCGCTCCTCTAGCCGCGCCTTCCCTCAGTAGAACCAGGCGAGCACCAGCGCGCCCAGGGCGAGCCGGTACCAGGCGAACGCCCGGAAATCGTGCGTGGCGACGAAGCGGATGAGGCCGCGCACCGCCGCGAGGGCCGCGAGGAAGCTCACGACGAAGCCGACGGCGAAGGGCCCGAGGTCCGCGGCCGTGAGCAGGTGGCGGTACTTCACCAGCTGGTAGCCGCTCGCCGCGAACATGATGGGCACCGAGAGGAAGAACGAGAACTCGGTGGCCGCCTGGCGCGAGAGCCCGAAGAGCATCCCGCCGATGATGGTGGCGCCCGAGCGCGAGGTGCCCGGGATGAGCGAGAAGCACTGGGCGAGTCCGACCTTCAGGGCATCCTGCCAGCCCATCTCGTCCACCGCGTGGATGCGCGGCTCGCCGTGGCGGGCGTACCAGCGCTCGACCCCGAAGATCACCAGGGCGCCCACCACGAGGGCGATCGCGACGCTCACCGGGTTGAACAGGAGCGCCTTGATCTGCGACTGGAAGGCGAGGCCCACGATGGCGGCGGGCAGGAAGGCGACGAGCAGGTTGGCGGCGAAGCGCTGCTGCAGCGGCTCGCGGGCGAGGCCCGAGAAGGCGCGGGCGAAGCGCGCGCGGTATTCCCAGCAGACGGCGAGGATCGCCCCGAGCTGGATCACGATGTCGAAGACCTTTCCCTTCTCGTCGTTCAGCTCGAGCAGGTCCGAGACGATGATGAGGTGGCCGGTGGAGGAGACGGGAAGGAACTCGGTGAGTCCTTCCACCACGCCCAGGACGAGCGCGTTGACGAGCGGGGCGATTTCCATCGGCGCGAGTCTAGCATCCGCCAGGAGCGCAAACGGCGGCCGCGGCCGCCGTTTGCCGTGGAGCGCGCCGCCTACTGGACCTCTACCCGGCCCTTCATCCCCGGGTGCAGTCCGCAGATGTAGTCGTAGGTGCCCGGCGCGGTGAACTTGAGCGCCTGGCTCTGGCCCTTGAGCAGCACCGGCGTGCGCGTGCCGCCCTCGCCGGCGATCGTCACCTGGTGGGGCGAGTCGTCGGTGTTGGTCCAGGTGACGTACTGGTTGTTCTTCACGACCAGCTTCTCCGGCCCGAAGAGGAAGCCCGAGATCGCGACGCGGTCGGGGCCGGCCTGCGCCGTCGCCGCGGCGCCGGGCGCCTTGCCCGCGAGGCTCGCGAGGGAGATCACGAAATCCTGCCCGGCGTGCGGCTTGTGGCACTGGAAGCAGGTCTTGAGGTTCGCCTTGTCGTTCACGGCCTTGTTCGGGCCGAACACCTGGTATTCCCACTCGCCGTTGCGCAGCTCCGGGGGATACTCCGCGCCCCAGCCGGCGCGCTTCTCCATCACGGTGTAGGCGACGAGGTCGCCCTTCCGGAAGCGGCCCTTCGCGTCCTTCACCGGCGCGCCCTGCGCGTCGACCACCGCCTTGTACTGCACGAGGGTGAGCACCGTGCCGCTGGGGGCCGGCTTGCCCGCCTTCACGGCGGCGACGCCCTCGGGCGTGGACCACAGCTCGCGGTACTGCTTGATGTCGTGGCGGTCCACGGTGGCGTAGAGCACGCCCTTGTCGTAGTTCGCGGGGAAGGCCACCTTCTCGCCGCCGGCGAGGGCGGGGAGGGCGGCCAGGGCGAGGACCGCGGCCAGGGGCGCGGCGAGGCGGGAACTTTTCATGTGTGGGGTCTCCCAGGGTTGTGCCGGCTTCCCGCCGGCCGAAGCATCATACGCGCGCCCCTGCCGGCCGGATTCGCGGCTTTTGCCCCTTGTGCCCGCCGCCCGGAAGGGCCCGCGGCCCCACCCGGCTCAGGCCTTGGAGTAGACCTCGGCCCCGCGCTTCACGAACTCGATCGCCTTCGCCTGCATGCCCTTCGCGAGCGCTTCCTGGTCCGACACGCCGTGCTTCGCGGCGAAGTCGCGCACGTCCTGCGTGATCTTCATCGAGCAGAAATGCGGCCCGCACATCGAGCAGAAGTGCGCGAGCTTCGCGCCGTCCTGCGGCAGCGTCTCGTCGTGGAACTGCTTGGCCTTGTCCGGGTCCAGGCCCAGGTTGAACTGGTCCTCCCACCGGAACTCGAAGCGCGCCTTGGACAGGGCGTTGTCGCGGATCTGCGCGCCGGGGTGGCCCTTGGCGAGGTCCGCGGCGTGCGCGGCGATCTTGTACGTGATGATGCCGTCCTTCACGTCGTCCTTGTCCGGCAGGCCCAGGTGCTCCTTGGGCGTCACGTAGCAGAGCATCGCCGTGCCGTACCAGCCGATCTGCGCGGCGCCGATGCCGCTGGTGATGTGGTCGTAGCCGGGCGCGATGTCGGTGGTGAGGGGGCCGAGCGTGTAGAACGGCGCCTCGTGGCACTGCTCGAGCTCCAGGTCCATGTTCTCCTTGATGAGCTGCATGGGCACGTGGCCGGGGCCCTCGATCATCACCTGGCAGTCGTGCCGCCAGGCGAGCGCCGTGAGCTCGCCCAGCGTGCGCAGCTCGGCGAGCTGCGCCTCGTCGTTCGCGTCGTAGATCGAGCCGGGCCGCAGGCCGTCGCCCAGCGAGAACGAGACGTCGTAGGCCTTCATGATCTCGCAGATGTCCTCGAAGCGCTCGTAGAGGAAGCTCTCGCGGTGGTGGGCGAGGCACCACTTGGCCATGATCGAGCCCCCGCGCGAGACGATGCCCGTCAGGCGGCTGGCGGTCATCGGGATGTAGGGCAGGCGCACGCCCGCGTGGATCGTGAAGTAGTCCACGCCCTGCTCGGCCTGCTCGACGAGCGTGTCGCGGAAGATCTCCCAGGTGAGCTCCTCGGCCCTGCCGTCCACCTTCTCGAGCGCCTGGTAGATGGGCACCGTGCCGATGGGCACGGGGCTGTTCCTCACGATCCACTCGCGCGTCTCGTGGATGTGCTTGCCGGTGGACAGGTCCATCACGGTGTCCCCGCCCCAGCGGATCGCCCAGGTCATCTTGTCGACCTCCTCGGCGATCGAGGAGCCCAGCGCCGAGTTGCCGATGTTGGCGTTGATCTTCACCAGGAAGTTGCGGCCGATCGCCATCGGCTCGATCTCGGGGTGGTTCACGTTGGCCGGGATGATCGCGCGGCCTCGCGCCACCTCGTCGCGGACGAACTCGGGCGTCACCTCGGCCGGGATGCTCGCGCCGAAGGACTGGCCCGGGTGCTGGCGGCCCAGGAGCTCGGCCATGCGCCTGCCGGTGGGCCCGGCCGCGAGCAGGGAGGCGAGGTACTCGCGGCGCCGGCCGTTCTCGCGGATCGCGACGAATTCCATCTCCGGGGTGACGAGCCCCCGGCGCGCATAGTGCATCTGCGTCACGTTGGCGCCGGGTTTCGCGCGGCGCGGCGCGCGCTTCAGGTCGAAGCGCATTTCGGCGAGCTTCGGGTCGGCCAGGCGCTCGCGCCCGAAGCGCGAGGTGGGGCCGGGCAGGCGCTCGGTGTCGCCGCGCTCCTCGATCCAGGCCGCGCGAAGCTCGGGCAGGCCCTTGCGGATGTCGATCCGCGCCGCGGGGTCGGTGTAGGGGCCGCTCGTGTCGTAGACGAACACGGGTGGGTTGGTTTCCGGCCCGAAGGAGGCGGGCGTGTCCGACTGCGAGACCTCGCGCATCGGCACGCGGATGTCGGGGCGCGAACCCTCGGCGTACACCTTCCGCGAGCGGGGCAGGGGCTGGACGGCCGCCGAGTCCACGTGGGCGGCGGCGGCGATGAAGGTGGGGTTGGCGTTCATGGAAGCGCTCCTCGGCGGTGATGGCGGGAAGCGGGCGGCGGTGCCGCGCCACGCTCCCTACGCCGGCATGATCCGGATCAGGTTCGAAGGGTTTGTCTCACCGGCCTGGACGGGCCCGGACCCCTGCGTGCTGGCCCACAAGCTACCGCAAGCCCCCTCGCGCGGCAAATGACGGCAGGCAAGGCGGGGCCGAAAAAACTACTTGACTAGGTAATTACTCGTTCGTATAGTTACTACGACCGACCCCCTGATCCCCGGAAATCGCATGACCCGACCCTCCCGCAACCTCGACCGCGCCCTGCTCGCCGCCGGCCGCGCCCTCTATCCGGCCACCGGCTGCGCGGGGCTCACCATCCGCCAGGTCTGCGAGGCCGCCGGGGTGAACACGGGGATGTTCAACTACCACTTCGGCACCCGCGAGAAGTTCCTGCGCGCGGTGATGCAGCAGGCCTACGAGGAGATGTTCGCGCGCTTCACGCTCGTCACCGCCCGCCCGGCGGCGCCCGTGCCGCAGGAGCTGCTGCGCGCGGCGCTGCGCGTGCTCGGGCGCTTCGTGCGCGACAACCGCCTGTTCATCGCGCGCCTGCTCTCCGACGTGCTCGCGGGCGAGCCGGTGGCGCGGGAGTTCGCGCGCGAGAACCTGCCGCGGCACGCCACGGTGATCGCGGGCCTGGTCGCCGAAGGCGCGGCCCGCAGGACGATGCGCCCGCTCGCTCCCGCGCAGGCCATCGGCACCATCGCCGGCGCGCTCGCCATGCCCATCCTCGCCGGCGGCGCCATCGCCGAGAGCGGCACGCTCCCGAAGGCCGCCGCCCGGGCGCTCGCCGACTCCGTGCTCTCGGACGAGGCGATCGACGAGCGCATCGAGCTCATCCTGCACGCGCTCGCCGCCCCGCCGAAGGCCGCGCCTCGTGCGCCCCGAAAAAGGAAGGTGACCCCATGAACCCGACCCGCCTGCTGCCGATCGCGCTGCTCGCCGCCGCCTGCACGTCCGCGGAAGTGCCCCTCCAGGGCTACGCCGAAGACGGAAATCGTCGTGTCGCCGGCCCCATCGCCGGCACCCTGGTGGACCTGCCGGTGGCCCGCGGCACGGCCGTCCAGCCGGGCACGCCCTGTTCACGCTCGAGGCCGAGAACGAGGGGCCGCGCGCCACCGGGCCGAGGAACGCGTGCAGGGTGCCGAGTCGCGCCTCGCCAACCTGAGGAAGGGCCGCCGGCCGACCGAGCTCGACACGGTCCGCGCGCAGCTCGCGCAGGCCGAGGCCGCCTTGCGCCTGTCCACGGCCGAGCTCGCCCGGACCGAGGACCTCGTGAGGCGCAATTTCCAGAGCCGCCAGACGCTCGACGAGGCGAAGGCGGCGAGCGAGCGCGACCGCGCGCGGGTGGCCGAGCTGAAGGCCTCGCTCGCCACCGCCGAGCTGCCGTCGCGGCCGGACGAGATCCGGGCCGCCGAGTCCGAGGCCAACGCCGCGCGCCAGGCGCTCGCGCAGGCCGACTGGCGCCTGCGCCAGAAGAAGGCCGTCTCGAGCGTCGCGGGGCTGGTGACGGAGACGCTCTACGTGGCCGGCGAATGGGTGAACGCGGGCGCCCCGGTGGTCGCGATCCTCCCCCCGGAGAACGTGAAGGCGCGCTTCTTCGTGCCCGAGACCCGGCTGGGGGCCGTGCGCATCGGGCAGGCCGTGCAGCTGCGCTGCGACGGCTGCGCCGCCCCGATCGCCGCGAAGGTCACCTACATCGCGCCGCAGGCCGAGTTCACCCCGCCGGTCATCTTCAGCAAGGACAGCCGCGCCAAGCTCGTCTTCCTGGTCGAGGCGCGCCCGGCGAAGGAGGACGCCGCGAAGCTGCACCCGGGCCAGCCCCTGGACGTGACGCTGCAATGAGCGCGCCGGCCATCGTGATCGACGTCGAGGGGCTCACCAAGCGCTTCGGCGGCAAGACCGTCGTGGACCGCTTCTCCATGCAGGTGCGCCGCGGCCAGATCTACGGCTTCCTGGGGCCCAACGGCAGCGGCAAGACGACGACGATCCGCATGCTCTGCGGCCTGCTCACCCCCGACGAGGGGCACGGCACCTGCCTGGGCCTGGACATCCTCACGCAGTCGGCGCGGATCAAGCGCCAGGTGGGCTACATGACGCAGCGCTTCAGCCTCTACGAGGACCTGTCGATCGCCGAGAACCTCGACTTCATCGCGCGCGTCTACGGGATGGACCGGCGCCACGAGCGCGTGGCGCAGGCGATCGAGACCCTGGGCCTCACCAGCCGGCGCGGGCAGCTCGCGGGCACGCTCTCGGGCGGCTGGAAGCAGCGCGTGGCCCTCGCCGCGTGCCTGCTGCACGACCCGAAGCTGCTGCTGCTCGACGAGCCCACCGCCGGCGTCGATCCCAGCGCGCGCCGCGACTTCTGGGAGCACCTGCACGCGCTCGCCGCCGGCGGCATGACGGTCCTCGTGAGCACGCACTACATGGACGAGGCCGAGCGCTGCCACGCCCTCGCCTACATCGCCTACGGCAAGCTCCTCACCCACGGCACCGTGGACGAGGTGGTCGCCGGCGCCGGCCTCGCCACCTGGGCGATCGAGGGCGAAGGGCTTGCCGCGCTGGCCGCCCGACTGCGGGGCCGCCCCGGCATCGACATGGTCGTTCCCTTCGGCAACGCCCTGCACGTGAGCGGCCCCGATCCCGCGCTGCTCGAGGCGAGCCTCGCCCCCGCGCGCTCGAGCCCCGGCGTGCGCCTCGCGCGGGTGCCCACCGGCCTGGAGGACGTGTTCATCCACCTGATGAAGGAGGGCGAGCCGGTCACCGCCGTCTCCGCCCGCGGAGGCTAGCGCATGTTCTTCTCCTGGAACCGCTTCATCGCCGTGCTCGTGAAGGAATTCGTGCAGATGCGCCGCGACCGCCTCACCTTCGCGATGATGGTGGGCGTGCCGGTCATGCAGCTCGTGCTCTTCGGCTTCGCGATCAACATGGACCCCAAGGGCCTGCC
>JBGAOO010000068.1:0-14666 GCA_044221765.1 Usitatibacteraceae bacterium
GACCAGTTCACTTCCCAGGTCTTGCCGCCGTCGCGCGAGACGCCCTGCTGCCAGCGGCACGAGCGCGGGGTGATGAGGTCCCACACGCCGCGCACCTTGATCGGCTTGCCGTTGTCCTCGTCGTCGGATTCGAAGAGGCCCGCGCCGCCCTCGAAGGAGCCGGTGGTGCCCGGCGGGAGGAGCACGCCCGAGGCGGCATTCACCCAGAAGTCGCTCCAGAGCTGCTGCTTCACGTCGAGCAGCCGCAGGCCCATTCCACTGAAATTGCGCGCCGGGATTCGCAGCTCCTCGATGCTCGCGATCCCGCCCAGGATGCCGAAGCAGCTCGCCTCGCCCTCGAAGAAGTCCCAGTCGCGCTCCGCGCGCTTGCGCTGGTGGCGGATGGTCCAGTGCCCGTTCAGGAAGTCGAAGTCGCCGGCCTTGCCCGGGGTGCGCTTGCGGACCGGCGGCGAAGTCATCGCGGGGCCGGGGAGCGGGATCGGCGAAGGCTGCTTCGCGCCGGGAGCCTGGGCGAACGTGCGGCCGGCCTGGGTGGAAAGCGTGAGGGTGGCGATGGCCTGCAGCAGCGCGCGGCGATCGGGATGCGGGGGCAGCATGGATGGTTCCTCCGACGGGAAGCCCGGTGGGCGACGTAGCCCGGATCGTGCGCCGGGCCAAATGACATGGAGTGTCATGATTTCGCCGCGCGGGGTATCGTACGGCTGCCGCGACCGGTCCCGAGCCGCCGGCGCGGCGGCCTCCCCCGGACCCGCCCCCATGCGCGCCAGCCGCCTGCTGTCCATCCTGATCCTGCTGCAGCTTCGCAGCCGCCTCACCGCCGAGGCGCTCGCGCGCGAGTTCGAGGTCTCCGTGCGCACCATCCACCGCGACATCGACGAGCTGTCGGCGGCGGGCGTGCCGGTGATCGGCGACCGCGGCCCTGGCCGGCCGCCTGCACGAGTGCATCCACATCGACCCGCTGGGCTGGTACTTCGAGAGCGTGCCCGTGCGGCACCTGCCGGAGCTGCTGCGCGCGATGCTCGAGGGCCGGCGCGTCGCGCTCGACTACGAGAGCTGGAAGGGCACGCGGCACTGGGTGGCCGATCCGCTCGGCCTGGTGCTCAAGGCCGGCGCCTGGTACGCCGTGGTCCGCGCCGGCGCGCGCACGATGACGCTCAAGGTGGCCGCGATCCGCGCGATGACGCCGCAGGACGAGCCCTTCGAGCGCCCGCCGGGTTTCGAGCTGCCGCGGTGGTGGGAGGATTCGCTGCAACGCTTCGAGCGCGACCTGCGGCCCGACCGCGCCGTGATCCGCGCCTCCGCCGAGGCACGGCGCCGGCTGGCCGAGCAGGGCAGCTATGCCGCGCGCGCGGTCGAGCAGGCGCAACCCGCGCAGCCGGCCGGCTGGGCCCGCCTCGCGCTGCCCATCGAGAGCCACGAGCAGGCGGCGCGGCTCGTGATGTCCCTGGGCCCGGAGGTGGAAGTGCTCGAGCCGCCCGCGCTGCGCGAGCTGGTGGCGCGGTGGGCGGCGAAGGCGGCCGCGCTGCACCGGCCGCGCCGCGGGAAATGAACGGCACTCGCGCATTCGCCGCGCCGGACGTACCGTGTAACTGACAGGACGACAACCAGGGAACAGCCCATGGACGACCTCGCCCGCTTCATCAAGGCCACCGACTTCGCCGCCTTCAAGCACCGCGCGCAGCGCCGCAAGGACGCCGAGGCCTCGCCCTACATCAACCACCCGCTCGCCCTCGCCAACGTGCTGAAGGTGGAGGCGGGCGTGGACGAGGTGGACGTGCTCATCGCCGCGATCCTGCACGACACGGTCGAGGACACGCAGACCACCCTCGAGGAACTCACGCGGGAGTTCGGCGCGAAGATCGCCGGCATCGTCGCCGAGGTCACCGACGACAAGACGCTGCCCAAGCCCGAGCGCAAGCGCCTGCAGGTGGTGAAGGCGCCCAAGTCCTCGCGCGAGGCGAAGCTCGTGAAGCTCGCCGACAAGATCTGCAACCTGCGCGACGTGGCCGGCTCGCCGCCCGCCCACTGGCCCCTCGAGCGGCGCCAGGCCTACTTCGAGTGGGCGAAGGACGTCATCGCCGGCTTGCGCGGCACGCACGAGAAGCTCGAGCGGCTTTTCGACGAGGCTTACCGGCTGAAGCCCTAGGCCATTTCGCCTGAAGGAACGCCTCGCGCGCGCCCTCTCGGCGGGCGGCTTCCATCCCGGCTTGCGTTTGTTGCCGCCGCCCCACTCCCGGCGTAGATTGCCCGGACAACAAACCGACAACGGAGGAGAGAAGATGGCGAAGACTTTTTCCCTCACGGTCAACGGCAAGGTGGCGAAGCTCACCGTCGACGACCCCGAGATGCCCCTGCTGTACGCCCTGCGCAACGACCTCGACCTGCACGGCCCGCGCTTCGGCTGCGGCCTGGGGCAGTGCGGCGCCTGCACGGTGCACGTGGAAGGCAAGGCGGTGCGCTCCTGCATGACCAGCGTGCGCGAGGTGGCGGGGAAGAGAATCACGACGCTCGAGGGCCTGGGCACCGAGAAGAAGCCCCATCCGCTCCAGACGGCCTTCACCGACCTGCAGGCCGTGCAGTGCGGCTACTGCATCAACGGCATGATCATGCAGGCCGCCTCGTTCCTGAAGGCGAACCCGAAGCCCTCCGAGGAGCAGATCCGCGAGGCGCTCGCGAACAACATCTGCCGCTGCGGCACCCACACACGCATCGTCGCGGCCGTGAAGCGCGCGAGCGAGATCGCGTAAGGGGGCCGCCATGACCGCGAAGACACTCGGCCGTCCCGCCAGCACCGCCCGCCGCGAGTTCCTGAAATCCGGCGGCGCGCTCGTCGTCACCTTCTCCCTGGGCGGTGCCGCGAACGCGGCCGCGCCCGCCAGCGCCGCCGCGGCGAAGACCGTCGCCCTCGACAAGGTGGACGGCTTCCTCGCCATCGATGCGAAGGGCCTGGTCACCGTGTACTCCGGCAAGGTGGACCTGGGCACGGGCATCAAGACCGCCCTCACGCAGATCGCGGCGGAAGAGCTTTCCGTGCCGCTCGCGCACGTCAGGGTGATCCAGGGCGACACGCTCCTCACGCCCGACCAGGGCGTCACCTACGGCAGCCTCTCGATCCAGATCGGCGGCATGCAGATCCGCCAGGCCGCGGCCACCGCGCGCGAGGCGCTGCTCGCGCAGGCGGCCGGCAAGCTGGGCGTCGACCGCGCCGCGCTCACCGTGAAGGATGGCGTGGCGATGCCGAAGGCGGGCGGCAAGGGCGTGGCCTATGCCGAGCTCGTGGGCGGCCGCAACTTCGAGCTGGGCGTGGACGCGAAGGCCCCGCTCAAGGACCCGAAGGACTACACGATCGTCGGCAAGAGCGTCGCGCGGCTGGACATCCCCGACAAGGTGACCGGCAAGTTCACGTACATGCAGGACTTCAAGCTGCCGGGCATGATCCACGCCCGCGTGGTGCGCCCCAAGGCGATGAAGGCGAACCTCGAGTCGTACAACGAGTGGGAGTGCCGCAAGATCCCCGGCTACCTGGGCGTGGTGCGCAAGGGCAACTTCCTCGCCGTGCTCGCGAAGAACGAGTGGGCCGCCATCAAGGCCTCGCGCGCGCTCGAGACGAAGTGGTCGGCCTGGGAAGGGCTGCCGGAGCAGAACAAGCTCTTCGAGTGGGTGCGCTCGGTGAAGGTGAACAAGAACGAGGAGTTCCAGAAGGTGGGCAACCCGGCCGCCGCCTTCGTGACGCCCGGCCTCAAGGTGATGAGCGCCTCCTACGACTGGCCGGTGCAGACCCACGGCTCGCTCGGGCCCTCCTGCGCCGTCGCCGACTTCAAGGACGGCAAGCTCACTTCGTGGAGCGCCTCGCAGCAGACGCACCTGCTGAGGAAGCAGATGGCCAACATGCTGGGCCTCAAGCCCGAGGACGTGCGCTGCCTCTACATCGAGGGCTCGGGCTGCTACGGCCGCAACGGCCACGAGGACGCGGCGGCGGACGCGGCGCTCATCGCGAAGGAGGTCGGCGTGCCGGTGCGCGTGCAGTGGATGCGCGACGACGAGCACGGCTGGGACCCGAAGGGCCCGCCCACGCTCCTCGACCACAAGGCCGCGATCGACGCGGAGGGCAACATCGTCGCGTGGGAATCGGCGGTGTTCATCCCGGACCGCCCGAAGGACATCGTGGTGACGCTGGTGGCCGCGGACCTGGCGAACCTGCCGCGCGAGGACGCGCACCCGGGCAACATCCACGCCTCGCTCGCCATCCCCTACGCGGTGCCCAACATCCGCTGCGCCGCCAACTGGCTCGCGCAGACGCCCTTCAAGCCCTCGTGGATCCGCACGCCCGGGCGCATGCAGAACACCTTCGCCAACGAGTGCTTCCTGGACGAGCTCGCGGCGCAGGCGGGCATCGACCCGATGCAGATCCGCCTCAAGTACCACAAGGACGCGCGCGGGGTGGAGCTGCTCGAGCGCCTGGCGAAGCTCTCCGGCTGGAGCCCGCGAAAGGGCCCGCGCGACACGGGCGACATCGTGCGCGGCCGCGGGGTCGCGTTCACGAAGTACGAGCTGGTGCGCACCTACGTCGGGATGGTCGCGGACGTGGAGGTGAACCGGAAGACCGGCCACGTGCAGGTCACCAAGTGCTACGTGGCGCACGACTGCGGGCAGGTCATCAATCCCGACGGCCTGAGGAACCAGATCGAGGGCAACGTGGTGCAGACCCTGGGCCGCGTGCTGCACGAGGAGATCAAGTTCACCCGCTCCTCGATCACCTCCCTCGACTGGATCACCTACAAGACCACGCGCTTCGCCGACATCCCGGCCATCGCCATCGACCTCATCGACCGGCCGAACGAGAAGCCCTGGGGCGCGGGCGAGCCGACGGCGGCCGTGGTGCCTTCGGCGATCGCGAACGCGGTGTTCGACGCGACCGGCGTGCGCTTCCGCTCGGTGCCCTTCACGAAGGTAAAGGTGCTGGCCGGGCTGCGGTCGGCCTAGCGAGGCGGCAGGCGCGAAGAGCCCGCCCTCCGGGGCGGGTTTTTCTTCGCCTGTGAGGCGCCGCACAGGCGCGATGCCGCATTCCCCGCGGTTACGGCTGAAACCCGGAATTCTCCGCATGGCGTCGTCGCATTTCCCCGACGCCCGCGTGCCCCCTCGTGCCCCAGGCTGGGCCCGTGATCGATCGAGGTCACGAAGACAGCAAACCGAGGAGCTGCACGAATGGACTACACCGAATCCCCCGAGACCCTGGCGCAGAGCAAGACCGACCGCGTGTGCGTGATTTCCCTGGCCGCCTGCCTCGTGGCCGCCCTGGCGATCTGGGCCTACCAGACGATGGCCACGGGCCACGCCGCGAACGACTGCGCGCCGGTGAAGACCGCCTCGGGCACCGCGGGCAAGAACGAGCAGGCCGTGTTCGTCTGCTCGGGCTCGAACACCGTGGCGAGCGCGAAGTAGGCGCCCGCCCGGGCGCTCAGGCCGAGAAGATCTTCGCCACCTCCGGCGCCGCGAACCGGTATTCCTGGTTGCAGATCTCGTCGCGCACCACCACCACGCCGTGATCGGCGAGCGTGGCCTCCAGCTCCTCCCGCCCCAGGCCGCGCAGCATCGAGACCACCTTCTCCTCGCTCCGCCCGCACCCGTCCACCACCGGGCGCGGCTCGTAGAGCCGGATGTCGTCCTCGGGAAAGAGCAGCGCGAGCAGGGGCCCGGCCTCCAGCGTCGCGAAGAGGGCGGGGTTGGCCCCGGCCGCCTGGTGGTGGATGCGCGCCCAGCCGTTGGGGTCCCGCTCGTCGGCCTTGGGCAGCTTCTGCAGGATCAGCGCGCCCACGCCCTGCGGCGTCGAATGCACCCAGAGGTGGGTGGGCACCTGCTCACTCTGGTCGAAGTAGCGCTCGAAGCACTCGGCCAGGGTCGCGCCCTCCAGCGGCACGATCGACTGGAAGTGCTTGGCATTGGTGGCGTTCTCGATGGTGAGGGCGAGGCGCCCGTCGGCGAACAGGTCGTGCAGGCTCACGGTGTGCAGCTCCACGCCCTCGCCGCGCGGAAAGTCGTCGTCCACCTTCACCATGGCCCGCAGGTGCAGGTCGTCGGTGCAGTCGGCCACGGCCATGGTCACCGGCCCGTGCCCCATCACCTGCAGGACCGTGCGGCCCGGGTGCTTGAGGCCGGCGCCGATGAGCACCGCGAGCGCCGCGAACTCCCCCAGCAGGCCCAGGGTGGCCGGCGGATAGTCGCGCCGGGCGAGGATGGCCTGCCAGAGCGGGCCCAGCCGGACCACCTGGCCGCGGATGTCGAGGTTCTCGAGGAGGAAGCGCTGGGTGAGGTCGGTCGGCGTGGCGGGCATGCCGGGAATGATACCCGCCGGCCCCCGCCGATTGCCCGCCCCTTGAGACAGGTCAACGGGGCCTTCCGCCCGAGGCGTAGCGTGGGCTTACACCGCTGTCGACGAGGGCGCACGCCATGTATTCCCAGCCGCAATCCCTGCTGCCCAACTTCGTGTCCGGCAATGCCGACCGGCTCCTGCACGCCAACCTGGGCAAGCTCACCGGGGGCCTGTCGCCCGCCTCCATCGCGAGCGCCTGGATGGACTGGGCCACGCACCTCGCCCTCTCGCCGAGCAAGCAGGCCGAGATCGTCGAGATGGGCGTGCGCCAGTGGGAGCGCCTCGCCCGTTACGCCGCCCAGATGCCCGGCGAGAACGTCCCGCCGGCCATCGAGCCGCTGCCCCAGGACCCGCGCTTCCGCGACCCGGCCTGGAACCAGTGGCCCTTCAACGTGATCCACCAGAGCTTCCTGCTCGGCCAGCAGTGGATGTCGATCGCCACGCGCGGGGTGCGCGGCACCACCAAGCACCACGAGCAGGTGATGGACTACATGGCCCGGCAGATGATGGACATCCTCTCGCCGTCCAACTTCATCGCGACCAACCCCGAGGTCCTCCAGGCCATCCAGGAAAGCGGCGGCGAGAACCTGATGAAGGGCTTCGCCAACTTCCGCGAGGACCTGGAGCGGCAGATGGCGGGCGAGCCGCCCCTGGGCACCGAGAACTACGAGGTGGGCCGGAACCTCGCCCTCTCCCCGGGCAAGGTGGTGCTGCAGAACCACCTCATCGAGCTGATCCAGTACTCGCCCACGACGGCGAAGGTGCACGCCGAGCCGATCCTCATGGTGCCGGCCTGGATCATGAAGTACTACATCCTCGACCTCTCGCCGGCCAACTCGCTGGTGAAGTACCTCGTCGACCACGGCCACACGGTGTTCATGATCTCGTGGAAGAACCCGGGCGCCGAGGACCGCCACCTCACCATGGACGACTACCTGCGCCACGGCTTCACGGCCGCGCTCGACGCGGTGAGCGCGATCGTGCCGAAGCAGAAGATCCACGCCATGGGCTACTGCCTGGGCGGCACGCTGCTCGCCATCGCCGCGGCGGCCCTCGCCCGCGACCAGGACGAGCGCCTCGCCTCGATGACGCTGCTCGCGGCGCAGACGGATTTCACCGAGCCCGGCGAGCTCGCCCTGTACATCGACGACAGCCAGCTCACCTTCCTCGAGGACCAGATGTGGGAGAAGGGCTACCTGGACTCCACGCAGATGTCCGGCGCCTTCCAGCTGCTGCGCTCGGTGGACCTGGTGTGGTCGAGCATCGTGAAGCAGTACCTGAAGGGCGATCGCACGCCCATCAACGACCTCATGGCCTGGAACGCGGACGGCACGCGCATGCCGTACCACATGCACACCGAGTACCTGAGGAGCCTCTTCCTGCACAACGACCTGGCCACGGGCCGCTTCAAGGTCTGGGACAGGCCCGTCGCCCTGCCGGACATCGACGTGCCGATCTTCATGGTGGGCACGGTGACCGACCACGTGGCGCCCTGGCGCTCGGTGTACAAGCTGCACCTGCTCACCCACGCCGAGCTCACCTTCTGCCTCACCACCGGCGGCCACAACGTGGGCGTGGTGAACCCGCCCTCGCCCGAATCCAAGCGCAAGTACCGCATGCGCACGCGCCCGCACGGCAGCGACTACCTGGACCCGGACCGCTTCCAGAAGGAGGCGCCGGAATTCGCGGGCTCCTGGTGGACGGCCTGGGAGAAGTGGCTGGCCGACCGGTCGACGAAGAAGGTCGCGCCGCCGAAGATGGGCGCCAGGGGCTACGCGCCGCTGGGCGATGCGCCGGGCGAGTACGTCCTGCAGCGCTGAGGGAAGAAGGCATCGCCGCCGCGCGGTCTGGCGTCCCGCCCCACGCGGGAGGCCGGACCGCGGCGCCCTGTGCTGGCGCGACGGCGGCGATGGGTCACAGCATGCGCCGCCAACGCTGTCGAGAAGCTGTCGTCAGTCGACCAGTTGCGGCAGGATCTCGCCGGCGGCGCCCCGAAGCACCAGGTCCGCGTGCGGCGTGAGGGGGGTCGCCACGGGGTTCACCTCGATCACGACCGCGCCCGCCTCCTTGGCGATGAAAGGGAGCGAGGCGGCCGGCTCCACCACGGTCGAGGTGCCCACGGACAGGAACACGGCCGCGGTGTGCGCGGCCGCCATCGCCGCGGCCAGCGCATCGCGCGGCAGGTTCTCGCCGAACCACACCACGTCCGGTCGCAGCGGCGAGCCGCATTGCGGGCAGCGTGGCGGGATGTCGCCTTGCCCGGGCCAGCTTTCCACCGGGTGGTGCGCGCCGAAGCACTTGGTGCGCAGGATGTTTCCGTGCAGCTCGAGCACGCGCCGGCTGCCCGCGGCGACGTGCAGGCCGTCCACGTTCTGCGTGACGAGCGTGAAGTCGAAGTCCTTCGCCTGGAACTCGCGCTCGAGCGCGGCGAGCGCCACGTGCCCCGGGTTGGGCTTCGCCTCGCGCACCTTCGCGCGGCGCCATTCGTACCATTCCCACACCAGCTTCGGGTCGGCCTCGAAGGCCTCGGGCGTGGCGAGCTGCTCGGGGCTGAAGTTCGCCCACAGGCCCGTGAGCGCGTCGCGGAAGGTGGGGATGCCCGACTCCGCCGAGATGCCCGCGCCGGTGAGCACGCACACGGCCGTCGCGTCATCGAGCGCGAGGCGCGCGCGGTAAACTAGGTCGGACAACGAGGAGGAAGCTTCCATGCAGCGCATCATCGCATCCCGGAAGGGGTGCTAGCGATGGCGAGTCTCGACGATCGCCACCGCGAGGTCCGCGAGGGCGTGCGCGCCCTGTGCGCCGGATTCCCCAACGAATATTTCCGCAAAGTCGATGCCGAACGCGCCTACCCCGAGGCGTTCGTCGAGGCGCTCACCAAGGCCGGCTGGCTCGCCGCGCTGATCCCGCAGGAATACGGCGGCTCGGGCCTGGGCCTCGCCGAGGCCAGCGTGATCATGGAGGAGATCAACCGCGCCGGCGGCAACGCGGGCGCCTGCCACGGCCAGATGTACAACATGGGCACGCTGCTGCGCCACGGGTCGGCGAAGCAGAAGCAGGACCTGCTGCCGAAGATCGCCTCGGGCGAGCTGCGCCTGCAGTCCATGGGCGTGACCGAACCCACCGCCGGCACCGACACCACCACGATCAAGACGACGGCGGTCCTCAAGGGCGACCGCTACGTGGTGAACGGGCAGAAGGTGTGGATCTCGCGCGTGCAGCACTCGGACTACATGATCCTGCTCGCGCGCACCACGCCGCTCGCGGAGGTGAAGAAGAAGTCCGAGGGGATGTCGATCTTCCTGGTGGACCTGCGCGAGGCGATCGGGCACGGCCTCACGGTGCGGCCCATCCCGAACATGGTGAACCACGAGACCAACGAGCTGTTCCTGGAGAACCTCGAGATCCCGGTGGAGAACCGCATCGGCGAGGAGGGGCGCGGATTCAAGTACATCCTGGACGGGCTGAACGCCGAGCGCTCGCTCATCGCCGCCGAGTGCATCGGCGACGGCTACTGGTTCGTGGAGAAGATCGCGAAGTACGCGGGCGAGCGCGTCGTGTTCGGCCGGCCCATCGGCCAGAACCAGGGCGTGCAGTTCCCCATCGCCGAGGCGCACATCGAGCTGGAGGCGGCGAACCTCATGCGCTTTCGCGCCTGCGAGCTGTTCGACGCGGGCGCGCCCTGCGGGGCCGAGGCGAACATGGCCAAGTACCTGGCGGCCAAGGCCTCGTGGGAGGCGGCCAACGTGTGCCTGCAGTACCACGGCGGCTTCGGCTTCGCGACCGAGTACGACGTGGAGCGCAAGTTCCGCGAGACGCGCCTGTACCAGGTGGCGCCCATCTCCACCAACCTGATCCTCGCCTACGTCGCCGAGCACGTGCTGGGCCTGCCGCGCTCCTTCTGAGGGCGGCGGCAGGCGCCGCGCGGGCACGTTTCAGCCCCGGAATTTCGCATTTCGTCGCTTTCGGGCTGCGCCCGGGCGCGTGCCTTGGCACATTGCGTCCCGTCGCCGCCGACGGGGCCTGCCGCGTTCCCCCTCGCGGCGTTCATCCGATTCCGGAAAGGGGAAGGACATGCACAACCGATTCAGCTGGACGCCGGTGGCCGGGCTCTTGCTCGCGTTCGTCGGCACCGCTTCCGTGGCGCTCGCCGCGGAAGTCGCGAAGGAAGATCCCGTCGCCCGCGGCCGCTACCTGGTGAAGGTCGCCGGCTGCAACGACTGCCACACGCCGGGCTACGCGCCCCTGGAGGGCAAGGTGCCCGAGAGCGAGTGGCTCAAGGGCGATGCGCTCGGCTGGCAGGGCCCGTGGGGCACCACGTACCCGGTGAACCTGCGCATCTACATGCAGAACCTGGGCGAGAAGGAATGGCTCGTCGCCGCGCGCAACATGAAGGCGCGCCCGCCGATGCCGTGGATGAACGTCGCGGCGATGACGGACGAGGACCTGCGCGCGATCTACCGCTACGTGCGCACGCTCAAGCCCCTGGGTACCCTCGCCCCGGCCTACGTGCCGCCCGGGGTGCAGGCCAAGGGCCCGGTCGTCGTGTTCCCGGCGCCGCCCGCCCCGCCCTCGAAGACCGCGCTGCGCTAGAGCGCCAGGCGCAGGAAGACGCCGATCACGCTGGCCTTGTAGTCCTGCGGGCCGGCGTCGAGGTAGGCCGCGTTCCCCGCCGTGGGCGCGGCCGCGAGGCCGTCGTAGTGCCAGTCGCGCACGCTGCCGCGCTCGTGGCGCAGCAGCACGCGCACCGAGAGCGTCGCGCTCACCGGCACGACGAGGTTCGCCTCGAAGGTCGACTGCGCCGATTCCAGCGCCGGGAAGCCGTTGCCCGCGAGCGCCTGCTGCAGCGGCGTGATGCTGTTCGCGAGCCCGGCCGGGTCGTAGCGGTAGTCGATGCGCGAGGTGCCCGTCGTGCGCAGCCAGCTCGCCTCCAGGAGCGCGGGCTGGAAGTCGTAGCGAAACCCCAGGCCCCAGGTGTCGTTGCGGTCCCTCGAGCTCGCCGTCCACGCGCGCTCCAAGGGGAAGAGCGGCCCGCCCGCGTTCGCGCAGAGCGTGCCGAAGTTCGCCGCCGTCACGCCGGCGGCGCCGATCGCGCACGTCGCCGGCCAGATCGCCGCCTGCGACATCCGCGCCGATTGCCAGCCGTAGAACCCGTAGGCCGAGAGCTGCGTGTCCGGCTGCCAGTTCACGTCGAGCGTGGCCGAGCGCTGGCGGCGCGCGTCGGTGCGCCCGAAGTCGCTGTCCGGGTAGCGCACGTCCTTCAGCTGCGCGGACAGGGCGGCATCGACGTTCGGCACGAGCGCGAGCACGAAGCGGGCGTTCGCGATGCCCTGGTCGCGGTCGGCGAGGTCGAACTTGCGCAGGTTCGCGAGCACCGGGATCCACGAGGTGACGCTGCCCGAGGCCGGCAGCGCGCCCAGGCTCGCGCTCGTGAAGGCGACGGTCGGGTCGCTCGTGTACTCGCTGCCGCGGCGCCGGTCGGCCTCGTAGGACAGGCGCAGCGTGCCCGCGGCGAGGTTGCGCAGCACGTAGGCGAGCTTCACCTTGTCCTCGGTGGTGCGCTCGCGCTCGCGGTTCGTGCGCTCGAAGCGCTCGCGCTCGAGCGTGGCGCTCACCGTGCCCGCGCGGCCGAGGCGGTAGTCGGCCGACAGGCTCGACTGCGTCTGCGTGTAATCCCAGGGCACGCTGCGGATGGGCACGTTGCCCGCCGCGGGCACCAGGCGACTGGCCGCGGCCTGGGCGAGCAGCGTCTCCAGCGTGCAGTACGCCCCGCCCACCGGGTAGGCCGGCGTGCCCGCCGCGGCCGCGACGAGGCTCGTGGCGCTGCCGTCGTTGATCACGCGCCCGACCTGGCCGGTGAGCGGGTTGCACGCGAAGTAGTTCGCGGCGTTGTCGGTCTCGTAGTGGCGCAGCTTGCCGCGCACGTCCAGGCCCGCCAGCGGCTGCGCCGACAGGCCCAGGTCGACGAGGCGCGTGTCGAGGCGCGCGTTGGCGCTCGCCTGGCTGAGCGAGGCCGTGGTGTTCCACTGGCCGCCCGCCACGCCGTTCGCCACGAGGCCGGGCAGGGTCATGGAAGGGATGAGCGCGTCGTCCTGGCGGGCGCTCGCGAAGGCGCCCGTCGCGGTGAGGCGCGCATTCCAGAAGGCGGGCAGGGCGCGGGCGTACTCGGCTCGCGCGCTGTAGTAGTCGTTGCCCGGCGCCAGGTCCACGCGGCCGGTGGTGAAGGCGCCGGCGGCGAGGCCCGTGATACCCGCGCCCGGCGCCGCGGCCATGGGCGACTCGAAGGTGAGCGTGTCGATGCGGTTGCGGAAGAGCGAGGCGCCCGCCTGCAGGTTGAGCGCGCTCAGCGCATCGGCATACTGCAGGCCGCCCGCGAACTCGTGCGTGGTGTAGTCGATGGCCTCGGGGATCTCGGCGTTGTTCGCGCCGCCGCCGCCGCCCCACACCGCGCCGAAGGGCCGCGCGCCCTGGCGCCTCTCGCTCGTGAAGCTCGCGAACGCCTTCCAAGCTTCCGACAGCCGCAGGTCCAGGCGCGCGCCGCCTTCGCGGCGGATCACCTGCAGGGTGGACTCGGGCGTCGCCGACAGCACGGCGTCGATCGCGGCCGAGACCTGCGCGGCGCCCGCGCCGCCGCCGCCGGGCTTCAGGCGCGCATCGGCCAGCGCGAGCTGGCCCGTGCCCACGCCGGTCCACAGGGACCGGTAGCGGCTCGTGAACGCGTGCGGCGTCTCGTTGTAGAAGGCGCGCAGCTTCCAGTCGTTGTAGCGGCCGGCCGAGAGGGAATGGAACTGGTCGTCGCGGCCCGCGCCGCCGCCCCAGGCCTCGAGGAAGCGCGCCTGCCCGTCGTCGGCCAGCATGCCGAAGCTGTTCGCCGACCAGCCGCGAGCCACGTCCTTGTACAGGCGGTAGAGCGCGCTGCGCTCGTCGGCATCGCCCCCGAGCGCCCCGAGCTCGAGCCAGGCGCGGTACGACCAGCCCGACTGCGTCCGGCGCCTCTCCTCGGGAATGGCCCACGGCGCATCGAGCAGGAAGCCGCTCGGCGTGCGCTTGCCCACGGGCCACTCGGGATCGATCGCGAGCGGGCCGCCGGGCACGCCGGCATTGAAGGCGTTGCCCAGCACCGTGTCGTTGCCCACCGCGGAATCCGCCCGGGCGGCGCCGGCGAGCAGGCAGGCGACGAAGAGCGCGAGCGGGCGAAGGCGCAAGGCGAGGCTCATCGTCGCGCTCCTATCGCTGGAACCGCGCGCCGGCGGGATGGTTGGAGCCGTGGATCTGCGCATGGCAGTTCTGGCACGCGCGGCCGAGGGTGCGCGGGTTGGGCGTGCCGCCCAGGGGAAGGGCCGAGGCGAGCTGGTCGGCGCGCTGCAGCTGGCCCGAGTGTCCCGCCGCGTCGTGGCATTGCTGGCACAGGAAGGGGCGCGCCGCCACGAGCAGCTTGTCGTGGTTCGAGCCGTGCGGCGCGTGGCAGTGGGCGCAGTTCTCGCGCACCGGCGCGTGCTCCCACAGGAAGGGCCCGCGCTTTTCCGCGTGGCAGCCGTAGCACAGCTCGTTCACGCTGTCGGCCTTGAGCAGCGGGGCGCGCGTGGAGCCGTGCGGGTTGTGGCAATCCACGCAGCTCATCTTCCCCTCGGGCAGCGGCATGTGCGAGCGGCGGCGGAACTCCGCCTTCTGCTGCGCGTGGCAGCCCTCGCACACCGCGGACAGGCCCGCCTTGCGCAGCGCCCCGGCAGGCGACAGGCGCGCCATCGGGTTGTGGCAGTCGACGCAGGCGAGCTCGCCGCGCGCGTGGACGGAGCCGGGCCAGTGCAGCCGCTGGCCGCCCTGGTGGCAGGCGAGGCACGCGCCGTTCATCGCCTCGACCGGCGTGCCCCACTCGCGCGTGAAGCCGACGATGAGGCCCTTCACGTTCGTCTTCTTCACGTGCTCCACGCCCGGGCCGTGGCAGCTCTCGCAGCCGTGCTTCTCGAGGTCGGTGCGCGGGTTGCGCGCGAAGGCCCGCGAGTGGCTGGTGTAGGCGAAGTGCGCTTCCTGCTCGGCGTGGCATTGCAGGCACACCGACTCGCCCACGTAGCCGCCGGGCTTCACGGCGAAGGCCGGCGGGGCCGCTTTCGCGGCGGGCCTGGCGGCGGGGGGGCTGCCGGCCTGCGCGTGGGCGGCCGGCGAAAGCGACAGCGCGACTATGGCGAGGGCCGCGGCGAACGCTCGCCGGGCCCGGTGCGCCGGTGGGGTCATGCGCGGACTCCTCCCGTGGAATTCGCGGCGACCCCCGGTGCGTGAAGGCTTATTCGGGCTCGAT
>JBGAOO010000069.1:0-16242 GCA_044221765.1 Usitatibacteraceae bacterium
AGGGCGCCAGGCGCGACTTGGCCATCGCGACGGCCACGCTGCCCGAGCGCTCGGCCACGCGGATGCGGTCGGCGGTGACGGCCGGGGGCGAGGCGCTGCCGGGCAGGGCGATCCCCAGGGCCTCGGCGACGCAGGCCATCGTGCTCGCCGTGCCCATCACCGAGCAGGTGCCCACGCTCGCCACGAGCTGGTTGTTCACGCGCGAGATCTCGGCCGCGTCGATCTCCTCGGCGCGGTACTTGCCCCAGTAGCGCCGGCAGTCGGTGCAGGCGCCCACGCGCTCGCCGTCGTGCGAGCCGGTGAGCATGGAGCCGGTGACGAGCTGGATCGCCGGCACGTCCGCCGAGCACGCGCCCATGAGCTGCGCGGGCACCGTCTTGTCGCAGCCGCCGATCAGCACCACCGCGTCCATGGGCTGCGCGCGGATCATCTCCTCGGTGTCCATCGACATGAGGTTGCGCAGGTACATGCTGGTGGGGTGGGCGAAGCTCTCGTGGATGGAGATCGTCGGGAAATCCACCGGCAGGCCCCCGGCGAGCATCACCCCGCGCTTGATGGCCTCGATGAGCTGGGGCGCGTTGCCGTGGCAGGGGTTGAAGCTGCTGCCGGTGTTGGCGATGCCGATCACCGGGCGGGAGAGCGCGTCGTCCGTGAAGCCCGCGCCCTTGATGAAGGCCTTGCGCAGGAAGAGCGAGAAGCCCAGGTCCCCGTAGTTGGTGAGGCCCTTGGACAGGCCCGTGGCGGGGGGCTTCGGGTCCTTGGACGAGGCGTCGGTCATGGGCTTTCCTGGATTATCGATAATAATATTGACACGAGTATACGCGGGCGGCATAGTCGCGCTCAAGCGTTCGCGGGGTTCCCGGCGAAGCGAACCGTCCCCTCTTCCCCGGAATGGCCATGCCCAAGCTCGACGAATCCGCCCGCGGCGTCTACCTCATCACGGTGACGCCCTTCACCGAGGCGGGCGCGCTCGACCTCGAGAGCACCGACCGGCTGATCGACTTCTACCTCGACAAGGGCGCCACGGGCCTCACGGTGCTGGGCGTGATGGGCGAGGCGCCCAAGCTACACGGCCGAGTCGCGCACGTACGTGAAGCGCGTGCTGGCCCAGTGAAGGATCGCGTGCCCTGCATCGCCGGGCGTGTCGCGGGCTTCGCGGCGATGGGCGAACTCGCGAAGAGCGTGGTGGACCTGGGCGCGGCGGGGGTGA
Source organism: Usitatibacteraceae bacterium (assembly GCA_044221765.1). Taxonomy (GTDB): domain Bacteria; phylum Pseudomonadota; class Gammaproteobacteria; order Burkholderiales; family Usitatibacteraceae; genus FEB-7. Next base: position 1,211 of record JBGAOO010000069.1, read on the forward strand.
TGATCGGCCCGGCCGCGAGCGTCAAGACCGACGTCGGCGGTGTCCTACTACGAGATGGCGGCCAGGGCGCTCGGCCCCGCGATCCCGATCTGCGTGCAGTTGCTCGCCGGGCGCATGCCGATCGCCGGTGCTGCTGCTGCGCGTCTTCAAGGCATCCCCGGCGGTGATGCTCAAGCACGAGGACGGCGGGGCCGGCCTGGCAACGCGGCGATGCGCGCAACTGACGACGAACAAGATCCGGCGCATCTCGATCCTGTCGGGCAACGGCGACGGCTCTTCCTGCACGAGAGCTCTCGCGGGGCCGACGGCGCGATGACCGGTTTCAGCTATCCCGAGATGATGGTGGACGTGGTGAAGGCCCACGCGGCGGGCGACATCGAAGCCGCGCCCCGATCTCTTCGACGCGTACCTGCCCCTGGCGCGCTACGAGCAGCAGACGGCGCTGGGCCTGGCGGTGCGCAAGTACCTTTTGATCAAGCGCGGCGTGATCTCGAGCGCCGCGATCCGCAAGCCCGGGCCGAAGCTTTCGGCCGCGGACATCGCCGACATCGACCGGCTCATCGCGCGGCAGGAGAAGCGCCTGCGCGAGCTGGGCTGATCGCCACGACAAGCACCGAACCGCCCCACGAGGAGAACGCCATGACCCCCACCACCCTGAGCCGCGCGATGCGCGCCCTGTCCCTGTTCGCCGGCAGCCTGCTGCTCGCCGGCGGCGCGTTCGCCCAGTACCCGACCAAGAGCGTGAAGCTCATCGTCCCGTATCCGCCCGGCGGCGCCACGGACGTGATCGGCCGCGTCGTCGCGCAGCGCCTCACCACGGCGCTCGGCCAGCAGGTCGTCGTCGACAACCGGGGCGGTGCCGGCGGCAACATCGGCGCCGAGGCGGTGGCCAAGGAGAAGCCCGACGGCTACACGCTGCTCATGGGCGCGCTCACCTCGCACTCGATCATGGCGACGCTCGAGAAGGGCACGCTGCGCTACGACCTGTCGAAGGACCTCGTTCCCGTGGCGGTGGTGGGCTCGGTGCCGCTCGTGTGGGTGGTGCACCCCTCGCTGCCGGTGAAGACGCTCAAGGAGCTGGTCGACTACGCCAAGGCGAACCCCGGCAAGCTCACCTACGCCTCCTCCGGCGCCGGCGCGCCCCAGCGCATGTGCGCGGAGCTCTTCCGCCTGAAGATCGGCGCGGACATGATCCACGTCCCGTACAAGGGCAGCGGCCCGGCGATGGCCGACCTCGTGGGCGGGCAGGTGCTCACGATGTGCGAGACCGTCCCGGCCTCGCTCCAGCTCATCAAGGGCGGCAAGCTGCGCGCCCTCGCGGTCACCACGCCGCAGCGCATCTCGCAGCTGCCCGACGTGCCCACGGCCACGGAGGCAGGCGTCTCCGGCATCGACACGAGCTCGCTCTTCGGCGTGATGGCCCCGGCCGGGACGCCGGCGCCGATCGTCGCGCGCCTGAACTTCGAGATCCAGAAGTTCCTCGCGCTGCCCGAGGCGCAGGAGCAGCTGCTGCAGCAGGGCGCCTACGCGGTCAAGATGTCGCCGGAGCAGTCGGCCGTGCGCCTGAAGCAGGAAATCGACCTCTGGGCCAAGGTGATCCAGGACGCGAAGATCAAGGCGGACTGAACGCGCCGCCGCCGAAGACGAAGTCCAGCCCTTCCACCAGGCCCGGTGACAGCACCGCGGCGTGGCTCAACGTATAGAGTTCCTCGCGAATGCGCAGGCCCCGGTAGCCGCGCGCCTCGATCCGCTGGCGAAAGGCGGTGATCGACGCGCGGTTCTCGGCCGAGGCGAGGAACACCGCGACCGGCAGGTTGGGCGAGGCATTGAAGGCCGCCTGCTCGAACGCGTAGATCTCCTCGGTCTGGCGCCAGAACGCGCCGTCCACGGCGATCACGCCGGAGAAGCGCCGGTTGGCCGCGTCCTCGAGGAACATCGCGAGGCCGCCGAAGGAGCCGCTCAGCGAATACCCGGCGAAGGTGCGGCGCGTGCGATCGACGCGGTATTGCGTCTCGATGAAAGGCATCAACTCGAGCGTGAGGAAGCGGAAGTACGCGGTCCAGCCCGGGCCCCCGTAGTCCACGAAGCGCCGGTCGGAGCCGAGGTTGCCGACGCCGACCACGATCGCGTTGTAGCCACGAGCGCGCACTGCGTCGACGAGGATCTGGAAGGTGAACTCGGCATCGGCCGCGTAGAGGACCGGATGGCTGGCGCTTCCCGGCACGTAGCCCGGCGGGAAGTACATCGAGATGGGGTAGGTGGCCCCGGTGTGCGCGGAGGCGAACTGCGTGAAGTGCGTCTCGTTGGCGAGCGGCGTGGCGGCCGCGGGATTGTCGACGCAGGGCAGGCCGGTGAGCGGGCCCACGAGGCGCGCCAGGTCGACCGCGAACGACTGGGTGCCCGCGTAACTCAGGCGCATCGCCGCGCACGAGGTGAAGTCGAGGGTCGCGCTGCCGGCGGAAGCGATATTGACGTCCTGTGCCCGGAAGGCCGTCCCGAAGCGCGCGCCCGATCCGGTGATGAGGGGCACGACGACGCTGCGGGCCCCGATGGCAAAATCGGTGCTGCCCACCAGCCAGGTAGCCGCGCCGTCGGCGGTGTAGGTGAAGTAGGCGACGTACACCACGTTCCGCGCGCCCACGGTCTCGAAGGTGATGAACTGGCCCTCGCCGGCGCGCCCCGCGTTCCACCACGACCCGGAAACCACGCCCGTCAGCGCCCGCGTGGAAGGTGGCGTCTCGCCGCAGCCCGCCCCGGCGAGCGGACCCACCAGCCTCGTGAGGTCGAGCACCACGCCGTCGATGCCGCTATGGCGCATGCGCAGGCGCGTGCAGGAGACGAACTCGAGCGTCGCCGTTCCTGCCGATGCGATTCGCACGTCGCCGCTGCTGAAAGCGGTCCCGAAGCGCGCCCCGCTCCCGGTGACCAGTGGCACGACGACGCTCGTCGCGCCCGGCGCGTAGTCGACATTGCCCACGTGCCAGGTGGCGCGGCCGTCCGCCGTGTAGGTGAAGTACGCGAGGTACACGACGTTGCGGCCGGCGACGGATTCGAAGGTGATGAACTGGCCTTCGCCGGAGCGCGAGGCGTCCCACCACGAGCCCGACATCGAGCCCACGAACGTCTGCGCGGCGGCGGGCAGCCCAAGGCACAGGGCGAGAAGGGCGGTCGCGAAACTGCGTCTCATGGCGTCGGGCTCCCGGCTGGGCTCTCCCGAGCCTAGGGGTTCCCGAACGCGTGGTGCGTTACGGTTTGTGTGCCGCGCTACGCGATCCGGGGCCTCCTCCCGCGCCGCTCTCGCCTTGGCCGGCGGCTCAGATGTCCCAGCGCGTGTCGAGGTAGTTGCCGAGCATGAGGAAGGCCATGGCCGCCAGGCTGGCGATCACCAGGGATCCTATGCTCACGCCATCCGGGGCCACGGTGAGGAAGACCGGCGCGACGAACTTGCCGCCCAGGAAGCCGCCCATGGCGCCGATCACCATCGAGACGAGGCGGCTGCGCCCGTCGTTCAGGCCCAGCGAGGAATAGGCGATCCAGCCGAGGACGAGGCCGGCAAGGAGCCAGAGGGCGATGTTCATGGGGTGCCTTTGCGTGAGGTGGGTCCGTGCGACCTTCACGATGGGCCCGCCGCGCACGCGCGTCCGTGCGCTTTCGCGCATAGCGCGCGGCGCCGGAACGTGGCCCGCGTGTGCGAAAATCGACCCGTTCAGGCGAACCGGCGCCGCCGATCACGACAATTCCCGGTCCAGGAGGAAATCCGCATGACCTTGCTGCACCGCCGTACCCTGCTTTGCGCCCTTGCCCTCGCTCTTCTTCCCCTGCCGCCATCGGCCTTCGCCCAGGCGGGCGACTACCCGGCCAAGGCCATCCGCATCATCGTGTCGTTCTCGGCCGGTGGCACCACCGACGTGGTCGCTCGCCAGGTCGCGCAGCGGCTCACGCACCACCTGAAGCAGCCGGTCGTCATCGAGAACAAGCCCGGCGCCGGCGGCACGCTCGGCACGGACTTCGTGGCGCGCGCTCCGGCCGACGGCTACACGCTGCTCATGACCTCCTCGGGCCCGGTGGCGATCTCGCCCTCGCTCTCCAAGAAGCTCGCCTCGAACCCGCTGACGGACATCGTGCCCGTCATCTCGGTGGTGGACGTGCCCAACGTGCTCGTGGTCTACCCGGGCCTGCCGGCGAAGAACGTGGGCGAGTTCGTCGCCTACGCCAAGGCGAACGCCGGGAAGATGAACTACGGCTCCACCGGCGTGGGCACGGTCGCCCACCTGGCCGGCGTCATGTTCACCGAGCGGGCCGGCATCGACGCGACGCACGTGCCCTACAAGGGCGCCGACGCGGTCACGGACGTGATGACGGGCCGCACGCAGTTCATGTTCGCCACGCTCCCCTCGGTGATCACCTCGATCCGCGCCGGCAAGCTGCGCCCGCTCGCGGCGGTGACCGACCGGCGCTCCTCCGCGCTGCCCGAGGTGCCCACGATGACGCAGGCGGGCATCCCGAACATGGAGACCGGCGCCTGGTTCGGGCTGTTCGCGCCCAAGGGCACGCCGCCGGCCGTCATCCAGAAGCTCAACGCCACCGTGAACGAGATCCTGAAGGAGAAGGCCGTCATGGAGGCCTTCGAGACGCTGGGCGCCGATCCCACGGGCGGCACGCCGCAGGACTTCGCGCGCAAGATCGCGGTGGACTACGAAGCCTGGAAGGTGATCGTCGCCCGCTCGGGCGTGACGGTCGACTGAGCGCCCCGGCCATGCCCGCGCTCCTCGAGACCATCGCCGCCTACGGGGCGGCCGACAGCACGCGGGCATTGCCGCCCGAGGTCACCCACTACGCCAAGCGCGCGGTCATCGACTGGTTCTCGGCGCTCTATCCCGGCACGCGCGTCTCGCCCGCCCTGAACCTCGTGCGCGCCCACGCGCCGGAGCTCGGCTCGGGCCGCTCGAGCCTGCCGGGCTTCGCGACCACGGCTTTCCCCGCGCTCGCGGCCTGGATCAACGGCTCGGCCTCGCACAGCGTGGAGTTCGACGACATCTTCAAGGACGCGGTGTACCACCCGGGCTGCCCGACCATCGCGGCCGCGCTCGCGGTGGCCGAGGACAGGGGCGCCACCGGCGCGCAGTTCCTGAACGCGGTGGTGGTGGGGTACGAGATCTCCACGCGCATCGGCGCCGCGGTGCAGCCCTCGCACTACCGCTTCTTCCACACCACGGGCACGGCAGGCAGCTTCGGCGGCGCGGCGGCCGCGGCGGCGCTCTACGCGCCGGGCGGGGCGCTCGCCATGCAGAACGCGCTCGCCACCGTGGGCACCTTCGCCTCGGGCCTGCAGCAGGCCTTCCGCTCCGATTCCATGACCAAGCCCCTGCACGCGGGCCACGCCGCATCCATCGGCGTCACCGCCGCGCAGGCCGCGGCGCACGGGGTCACGGGCGCCGTGGACATCCTGGAGGGCGCCGCGGGCTTCGGCGCCGCGCTCTCCGACGGCGCGCGCTGGGAGGTCGCGACCGAGGGCCTGGGCACGCGCTACAACATGATGAGCATCACGCAGAAGAACCACGGCTGCTGCGGCCACACCTTCGCGGCCATCGATGCCGTGCTCGCGCTGCGCGCGCAGGGCGTGGCGGCGGCGCAGGTGGCGACGCTCGAGGTGCAGACCTACCAGGCGGCGCTCGACGTGGCCGGCCACCCGTCGCCGCGCACGGCGGCGGAGGCGAAGTTCAGCATGGCCTATGTCGTGGCGCACGCGCTGCTGCACGGCTCCGTTCGCCTGGACGCATTCGAAGCGGAGCGGCTGGAAAGCCCGGCGATCCGCGCGCTCATGGGGAAGGTTTCCGTGCGCGCCGATGCCCAGCTCACCGCGGCCTTCCCGGGCCAGCGGGCCGCGCGGGTGGTCCTCACGCTCGCGGACGGCCGACGGCTCGAGCAGTTCGCGCCCTGCCGCAAGGGCGACCCGGAAGCGCCCCTCACGGACGCCGAGATCGACGACAAGTACCTGGAACTGGCCTCGCCCGTGATCGGGCCGGCGAGGGCGCGCCTGCTCCTCGCGCAGCTCTGGCGGCTGGAGACGCTTTCCGTCGCCGAGCTCGCGCTCGCCTCGGCCTGAAGCGCCCCGCGCGCGCCGGGCTACGGCCGGCGCGCCATCCCGACCCAGAACAGGTGGTCCTTCGAGGTGTCCGCCTCGTACTTGCCCGCGAAGTCGAGCCGGCCGTCGTCCCCGATGCGCAGCACCGAGAGCCCGCCGGACACGTGGTGCACGCCGTCGATCGCGGCCACCTCGCGCGAGGTCATGTTCGCCACCACCATCAGGCGCCCGCCCGGATCCAGGGTGAAGGTGCGCGGGTGCATGCCGTGCGTGTCGGCGTTCTGGATGAGGGTGGGCTTGCCCGTCTGCGGGTCCAGCGCGAAGACGGCGATGCTGTTCTCGCCGCCGTTGAACACCTTCTTCCCGTTCGCCTCCACGGTGCCGTCCGCCCGGTTGGAGACGTACGCGAAGCGCCCGTCGGGATGGACGTGGATCGCGCCCACGAGCTGGCGCGGCTTGGTCGCCTCGGGATGCGCGAGCGTGGTGCTGCGGTAGAGCGGGCCATCGACGCGCTCGCCCAGCATGAAGAGGGCCACCTCGTTCTGGCGCTCGATCGACAGGTAGAGCCAGGGGCGCGTCGGGTGGAAATCCGCGTGCCGGGGGCCGAAGCCGAAGCCGCCCCCGGGCGCGATGTGCTGGCGATGCGCGAGCCGGCCTTCGGTGAGGTCGAAGATCTCGAGCGAGCCGGGTTCCTCCGCGCGGCCGTGCTCGGGCGGATCGCCGCGCACGGGGACCACCAGGCGCCGGTTGTCCGGGCGTGACGAGCGCCTGGTGCACCGTCTTGCGAAAGGGCGGCAGCTCGCCCCGCGCGATCTCCGGGCCGAGCGTGCCGTCGGCGAGGATGGGGTGCACGGCGAGGCCGCCGGGATTGGGGAAGGTCACGATCGCGTGGCGCGAATCGGCGTCGGTGCTGATGTGCACGGGCCGCGCGCGCAGGGCGATGGGCTCGCCGTGCAGGCGCACGGCCCCCGTGGACTCCATCTGCAGCGCGCAGGCGAGGTGGCGCGAGCCGGCGAAGCCCGGCCGGCCGTCGCTCAGGGCGGCGTAGAGGAAGGGCCGGCTCGCGTGCTGCCAGAGGTACTGCAGGCCCTCGGGCAGCACGAACTCTCCGCGCAGGGCGAGGGTGGCGGCCGTGCAATCGACGTCGTGCCAGCGAAGGCGCGCGCCGACCGCCGAGTACAGCAGCGGGGCGGACAAGGCCGGGCGCGCGCTAGTTGGCGGTGATGCCGGCCTTCTTCACGATGGCTGGCCACTGCTTGATCTCGCGCTGGATGAGCTCGTCCAGGCCGGCGGCGGGCTTCGCCATCACGCGCACGCCCAGCCCGTCGAGCTTGGCGGCGAGCTCCTTGTCGGCGAGCGCCTGCAGGAAGGCCTTCTCGAGCTTCGCCACCACGTCCTTGGGCGTGGCCGCGGGCGCGAGGATGCCCATCCAGAAGGTGGTCTCGTAGTCGGGATAGCCCTGCTCGGCCACGGTGGGGACGTCGGGATACTGCGGCATGCGGTCGCGGCTCGAGATGCCCAGCACCTTGAGCTTGCCGGCCTTCACGTGCTGCCAGCCGGTGGTCGTGCCCTCGACCTTGAACTGGTAGACCCCGCCGATCAGGTCGATGAGCGCCGGGCCCGCGCCCTTGTAGGGGACGTGGACCATGTCGATGCCCGCCTGGTCCTTGAAGAGCTCCGCGGACAGGTGCGGGTAGGTGCCGCGCCCGCGCTGCCGAACCCGTACGGGGTTCGCCTTCTTCGCCGCCGCCACGAACTCCTTGATGTTGTTCGCCGGCACCGAGGGGTGCACGAGGAAGAAGCCCGGGTTGTCGCCGATCAGCACGATGGAGGCGAAGTCCTTGAGCGTGTCGTAGGGCAGGCTCTTGTAGATGGCCGGGTTGGCGGTGTGCGAGTTGGTCGGCATGAGGAGCGTGTAGCCGTCCGGGGCCGACTTCGCGACGTAGTCGGAGCCGATGCTCGCGCCGGCGCCGCCGCGGTTCTCGATGACGATGGGCTGGCCGAGGATCTCGGCCACCTTGGGCGCGACGTTCCGGGCGACGACGTCCGTCGTGCCCCCGGGCGGGAAGGGCACCACCAGGCGGATGGGCTTCTCCGGGAAGGCGGCCTGCGCCAGCACGGCGGTGGCGGCGAGGACGGCGGCGGCGAGCTGCTTGAGGTTGCTTCGGGTCATGTCTGCTCCTCCTTCGTTATGGTTCCCGCCCGCTGCGCGGGCGTGGTGTTTCCCGCGGCTAGGCCGCGTCGTCGCGGGGCACGCGCTTCAGGATGCCCTTCGCCTCGAGCGCCTCGATCTGCTCGCGCGTGTAGCCCAGCTCGCCGAGCACCTCGTCGGTGTCGGCGCCGATCCGGCCCGGGCCCACCCAGCGCACCTTGCCGGGCTGGCGCCTGAAATGCGGGATCACGTTCTGCATGCGCACCTTGCCCAGGTACCGGTCGGGCATCTCGATGATCGTGCCGTTGAACTTCACCTGCGGGTCGTTCACGAACTGCTCGACGTCGCAGATGGGGCCGGCCACCACCTCGAACTTCTCGAACTGCCCCAGGACCTCCTCCAGCGTGTGCTCCGCGATCCACTTCGCGATCACGCCGTCGCACTCCTCCAGGCGCTTCACGCGGCCGGGGTTGGTGGCGAGGGTGGGGTCGTCGGCCATGTCGTCGCGGCCGACGGCGCGGAACATGCGGATCGCCACGGCGTTGGCCGCGCTCGAGACCGCCACCCACTTCTCGTCCTTCGTGCGGTAGGAATTGCGCGGCACGCTCCAGGTGGAGCGGTTGCCGCGGCGCTTCGCGACGTGCCCGAGCTGGTCGTAGTCGATCACCATCGGGCCCATCAGGGCGAGCATCGGCTCGTACAGGTTCAGGTCGATCTCGTCGCCCAGGCCGCCGTTCCTCTCGCGCGAGAAGAGCGCGGCCATCACCGCGTAGGAGCCCATCATCGCGGCCACGCCGTCGGCGAAGGGGAACTGGGGCAGGGTGGGCGGCCGGTCGGCCTCGCCCGTCACCATCGCGAAGCCGCTGAAGGCCTCCGCCAGCGTGCCCATGCCGGGCTTGTGGCGGTAGGGGCCGTCCTGGCCGTAGCCGCTGATGTGCAGCATCACCAGGCCCGGGTTGTCCTTCGAGAGCGCGGCGTAGTCCAGGCCCCACTCGGCGAAGCGGCCGGGGCGGAAGTTCTCGATGAGGACGTCGGCGTCCTTCGCGAGCTTCCTCACGATCTCGCGGCCCTCGGGCTTGCTCACGTCGGCGGCGATGACGCGCTTGTTGCGCGAGGTGATGCGCCACCACAGGCCCTCGCCGTCCTTGAACCGGCCGATGGTGCGCACCTCGTCGCCCTTGGGGTGCTCGACCTTCACCACGTCGGCGCCCAGGTCGCTCAGGTGGCTCGCGACGAGGGGGCCGGCGAACACCATGCCCACCTCGAGCACGCGCAGGCCCTTCAGGGGCCCCTGCGCCGCCGGCCGCTGCTTCGCCGTCATCGCCGCACCCGCCTCACTTGAGCAGCATCCGCGCGATCATCATGCGCTGGATCTCGTCGGTGCCGCCGCCGATGCGCGCATGCCTCACGTAGCGGTAGAAGAGCGACAGGGGCAGCTCGAGCGCCTCTCCCATGGCGCCGTGGATCTGGATCGCCTCGTCGAGCACCTGCGTGCCCCATTCGGCGGCGGTGAGCTTCACGAGCGCGGCCTCCGTGCGCACGTCCTCGCCGGCGTCGGCGCGCGCGGCGACCTCGTAGATCAGGTTTCGCACCGCGCGGATCTTGGCGTACATGTCGACGATCTTCCACTGGATGGCCTGGCGCTCGGCGATGGGCTTGCCGAAGGTGACGCGCTGCTTCGCCCACGCGATGGACATGTCCAGGCCGCGCTGCATCTTGCCCAGGCAGAAGGGCCCGCGCAGCAGCCGGTCCATGATCGTGAGCCACTTCTGGCCCATGATGAAGCCCTGGCCCACCTCGCCCAGCACGCACTCCTCGGGCACGCGGCAGTCGTCGAAGTTCACGATGAACTGCGAGGGCGTCTGGTCGAGCCAGGTGGGCAGGCCGCCCTCGACGACCTTCATGCCCGGGTTCGAGCGGTCCACCAGGAACATCGTGATGCCGCCCTTCTGGCGCTTCTCGTTGTCGGTCACCGCCTGCACCATCACGAAGTCGGCGGCCAGGGCGTTGGAGATCCACATCTTCGTGCCGTTGATCACCCAGTCCTTGCCGTCCTTCACCGCGCGCGTCTTCATCATGCCGCCCGGGTCGCTGCCGGCGTTGGGCTCGGTCTGCGCGAAGGCGGCGATCTTGGTGCCGTCGATGCAGGGCTTCAGGTACTTGTCGACCTGCTCGCCCTTGCAGTGGTAGAGGATGTTGGGCACCTCCGCGAACGGGAAGGGCACGGCGCAGTAGTAGAACTCCTCCATGATCACGGCCTTGGCGAGCAGGGGCAGGCCCGAGCCGCCGTATTCCTCGGGGATGTTGAGGCCCCACAGGCCCGTGTCCTGCGAGATGCCGTAGAGCTTCGCCACCACCTCCGGCGGGAAGATCGCGCGCAGCGCGTCGCGCGCGCGCAGGCTGTGCGACTTGGCCGGGTGGGCGAGGTAGCGCTGCTCGAGCGGCAGCATCTCCTCGCGCACGATCTTGCGCGCGAGCTGGCGGAACTCCTCGATGTCGGGCGGCAGCGTGAAGGGCGTGGTGACTTCGGCGGGTGCGTTCATGGGCTTTCCAGGGAGGCGGTAGCGGAAGGGGCGGGGCGGCCCTGGCGGGCCACCAGGGGGCCGAGCCAGCCGGCGGGCTGGCGGTCCAGGTGGATCAGCGCCTCGAACAGGCCGCGCCGGTCGAGCGGGCTCGCGGCGAAATCCAGGCACGAGGCGAACTTGGCGTAGAGCTCGAGTTCCGTGAGCGGGCGGCTGATGTGGCCGCGCGCGCGGGCGATGCGCTCGCTCTCCAGCACGCGCCCGGACTTCAGGCGCACGACCACCTGGTCCCAGGGCGAGTACTGCGGCATCACGGCGTCGTACTCGTCGAGCAGCGTCGTGCGCACGCGCCGCATGAGCGCCTGGATGTCCTCGCGCTGCACCACCGGGTCCACCAGCTCCCTGAGCGTCACCTGGCGCTCGATGAGCGCGCAGGCCATCACGAACTGGATGCTGAACTTGGCGGCGAGGCCCGTGGACGGACGGTCGGCGTGCAGGATGGCGCGCTGGGTCCGGCCGATGCGCACCTCGATGTCCTCGACGTCCCCGGCCTTCAGGTCGTACGTCGCCGCGAGCTCGAGCATGGCGTCGGTGGCGCGGTGCGTGCAGTAGCAGGTCGGGAACTTCTTGATCGACACCCCCTCGATGCCGATGCGCCACTCGCGCCCGGCCGCGAGGGGGCGCTTCGCGTCGAAGTCGCCGTGCTGCGAGATGGCCGAGAGGAAGCCGCGCTCGTGCTCGAGCGCATCGGGCGCGGCGGTGAAGCCGTTCTGCGCCAGGCGCGCGCTCAGCACGCCGGCCCGCGCGCTGTTGCCGGCGTGGAAGGGCTTCGCCATCGAGCCGAAGTTGGCGACCAGGCCGCTCGCCTGCGAGGCGGCGATCGCGAGGGCGGCGGCGGTGCGCTCGCCGTCCAGCCCGCGCAGCTTCGCCGCGGCGGCGGCGGCGGCGACGGCGCCGTAGATGCCCGTGGGATGCAGGCCGCGCTCGTGCAGGTGGCCCTTCTCGCGCAGCGCGAGTTCCGACCAGGTCTCGAAGCCCGCCACGTAGGCGGTGACCATCGCCTCGCCGCTCGAGCCGAGCGCCTCGCCCTCGGCGAGCAGGGCCGGCACGAGGATCGCGCTGCGGTGCCCGCCCGCGTCGTCGTAGTCGAGCGCGTGGGCCGCGGTGCCGTTCACCCACGCGGCGAGCGGGGCGGGGGCGCGGCGCGCGGAGAAGAGGACGGACGCATCGCCCGAGCCCACGCCCTCGAGCACGGTGCGCGCGACGATGTCGGCCACGGGCTCGGTGCTGCCGGCCATCATCACGCCCACGCAGTCGACGAAGCCGAGCTTCGCCACGCGCGGGCCCTCGGCGGGCAGCTCGCGGGGCTGGAGGCGGGCGATGAACTCGCCCAGGTCGCGGGTGAGGCCCAAGGCGGCGGGCCTCAGGCGGCCGCGCGGGCGGAGGCGCGCAGGCGCGAGAGGCTGCCGCCCTGCTTCACGGCGCCGGGCAGGGGGTGCCCCACGATCCTCTCGGCGAGGTTCGCGGCCTCGATGAGCCTCTCCAGGTCCACGCCGGTGTCGATGCCCATCTCCTCGCACATGAACACCAGGTCCTCGGTGCAGACGTTGCCCGCGGCGCCCTTGTGCGCGGCGAAGGGGCAGCCGCCCAGGCCGGCCACGGAGGAGTCGAACTGGTGCACGCCCATCTCCAGGCCCGCGTAGGCGTTGGCGATGCCCATGCCGCGCGTGTCGTGCAGGTGCAGGGTGATCGCGATGTCGGGGTAGCGCTCGCGCACGGCGCCCACGACGCTCCTCACCTTGCGCGGGGTGGCCCAGGCCATCGTGTCGGCGAGCACCAGGTTCTTCAGGGTGATCTCGTTCTCCGCGGCGATCGACATGATGCGGTGCACGATCATGAGCACGTCCTCGACGGGGACCTCGCCCTTGAAGTTGCAGCCGAAGGCCGCCTGCACGCCGCCTTCCTCGATCTCGATGGCGTTCTGCTTGTACACGCCGATCATGTTGCGCACGCCCTGCACCATCTGCTCGAGCGTGGAGTTCTGGTTGCGCGCGAGGAAGGGCTCGGAGGCGCACAGCACCATGCGCCCCTTCACGTCGATCTTCTTCGCGGCGATGGCGCGGTGCAGGCCCTGCTCGTTCAGCCACAGGCCCGAGTACTTCACGCCCGGCTTCCTCGCGAAGCCCGCGACGACCTCGTCGGCGTCGGCCATGCCGGGCACGCGCTTGGGGTTCACGAAGGAGACGACCTGGATCTCCTTGAGCCCGGTCTGCGAGAGCGCGTCGATCAGCTCGATCTTGGCCGCGGTGGGGATCGGGCCCTTCTCGAACTGGAAGCCCTCGCGCGGGCCTTCCTCGTGGATGTGGACGGTCGTGGGCCAGTCGGCCATGGCGAATCTCCTGGGGAAGGGGTTATTCCTTGACGCCCTGCCACGGGTCCGTGGCGGGCGGCTCGAACGGGTAGGGGATCTTCGGTCCCCCCTTGTAGGGCAGGGCGACGATCGCCTTGCCCGGCGTGGACTCGCGGCCCTCGAGGTTGCGGATCCCCAGCTCGAGCTCGACGAGGCCGTAGCCCTCGAGCGGCACCTTGCGCGTCACGCGCGCCCAGACGTCGAGCGTGGTGCCCACGACGTCCATCGCGCGGAACTGGAACTTCGCCTTCCAGGCCCAGCCCTCGAGGCCGGCGAAGTCCTTGAGGTACTGCAGGATGAACTGCTGCTTGAACGAGCCGTTCACCAGCAGGCCCGGCAGCTTGTCGTGCTCGACCGTGAACTGCTGGTCGTAGTGGATCTTGTGCCAGTTCTCCATGGCCGCCGACCAGCGCATCAGGTGCACGGTGGTGAGCGGGCCCTTGCGCATCGGCGCGAGCTCCTGGCCCTCGGCGATGTCCTCGAAGTGGTTCTGCGGTCTCTTGGCGATGGCGTTCATGGCTCGTCCCTAGCGGCGGATCTGCGTCTTGCGAAAGCGCATGATCAGCTTGCCGTCCTTGTCGAGGAAATCGGTCTCGATCACCACCATGAGCATCGTGCCCTTGGAGCTCTCGCGCTCGTAGATGTCGAGGTAGCGCGAGCGCAGCCACACCTGCTCGCCGTGCGCCGCGAGGCGGTACATCTCCACCTCGGAGCCGCCGTTGAGCATGGGCGAGCCCACGAGCGGCAGGGGCGGCAGCCCCAGCGTCGAGGAGCCCACGGCGCCGTCGAAATGCGGGTCGGCGGCGCGCTCGGTCACCAGGTCGCGCTCGCCGAAGGGCAGGCGCAGCATCGCGTTGGGAAAGAGCGGCGGGGCGACCGGTCCTGCGTAGCGCGTGCCCGCGACGGCCTCCTCGTGCATGTAGATGGGATCGATGTCCATGATGGCCTGGGCATAGCGGCGCACGGCGCCGCGTTCCACCGCGTCGCAGCACAGCTGCAGCTCGGTTTCCAGGCCGATCATCCGGCGGATTTCGTCGTTCAGGCGGGGCATGGCAGGGCGGTTCGGCTCGTGGGAAGGGAGGGAATCGGGCAACCGGGCGTCAAACTTGGATGCATATTAGCATTTCATGCATAACGGGCAACCGCGCCCGGGTGTCGGCTATTCGTCGACGATGGAGTGCGAGGGCAGGCTGAAGACGAAGTCCGCGATCACCCCGCCCACCTTCACGTGCGAGCCCATGTGGCGCGCGGCGAGGTCGCCGTCGCTCGTGCGGATGGCCTCGTAGATGGCCTCGTGCTCGGCGATGGAGCTCTGGCGCCGGCCGGGCTGGTCGAGGCGGAAGTTGCGGTAGGGCTGCAGCACCTTCCAGGTGCGCAGCGCCACGTCCTCGAGGTAGTGGTTGTGGGTGGCAGCGTAAAGCGCCCAGTGGAACTCGCGGTTCAGGCGCGTGTAGGCCTTCTGGTCGCCCACCGACTCGCGGGAGCGGGCGAGGATGTCCTTCAGGCCGTTCCTCTCCTCGAGCGTGGCGCGCCGGGCGGCCAGGCGGGCGGCCAGGATGTCCAGCTCGGCCATCATCTCGATCATGCCGATCAGCCGGGGCATCGTGAGCTGCGTGACGATCGTGCCCTTGCGCCGGCGCACCTCCACCATGCCGGTGGCCACCAGGCGCTGGATCGCCTCCCGCACGGGCGTGCGCGAGACGCCGAAGCGGGCGGCGATCATCGCCTCCTCGAGCTTCTCGCCCGGGCGCAGCTGGCCGGTGAAGATCATCTCCTCGAGCTGCTGCGCGAGCTGGTTGCTCTGGGTTCCGTTGCCGGCCCTGGCTTTCGATCGCGGCGTGGCGGCGCTGGCACGGGCCATGG
>JBGAOO010000070.1:0-14075 GCA_044221765.1 Usitatibacteraceae bacterium
ACCGGCAGGGGCGCCGTGAAGGAGCCGAACTGCATCACGAGCACCAGGTACATGAGCGCGATGCCCATCACGAGCGCGATGCCCATCTCGGAGAACACCTCCTTCTGGTCGCGCGAGGCCCCGCCCAGCTCCAGGCCGTAGCCGGCCGGGAAGTCGATCTGCTTGGCGATCTTCATCGCGTCGGCGGTCACCTCGCCCGGCGAGCGGCCCTGGGCGTTGGCGGAGACGGCGATCATGCGCTTGCCGTCGGAGTGCTGGATCTGCGCCGGGCCCTTGCCCATGGTGATGCGGGCGATCTGGTCGAGCGGCACCATCATGTTGGCGCCGGTCACGGCGATGGGCAGGTGCTCGATGTTGCTCGCGTCCACGCGGTCGTCCGGGTGCAGGCGCACCGCGACGTCGCGCGACTCGCCCGTGGGGTCGACCCAGTCGCCCACCTCGACGCCGGCGAAGGCCACGCGCAGCGCCTGCGCCGCGTCGCCCACCTGGATGCCCAGCTGGTTGGCGAGGCCCCGGTCGAGCTCGATCTGCAGCTCGTCCTTCGGGTCCTGCTCGGACAGGCCCACGTCCACGGCGCCGGGCACCTTGGCGAGCTTCTCCATGAAGTCGCTCGTGATCGCCATCAGGCGGCGCGAGTCCGGGCCCGAGAACTGGATCTGCACGGGCTTCCTCGCGCCGTTGTTCAGGTCGTCGAGCACCGTGTACTCCGCGCCCACCAGCTGCTGCAGGAGCTTGCGCAGGTCCGCCGCGATCTCCATGGCCGAGCGCTTGCGCTGGGTGCTCTTGCCCAGGTCCACGTACACGCGCCCGCCGCCGGCGTACACGTTGCTGTTGGTCGCCTTCGTCTCGGGCAGGGTGCGCGCCAGCTCCGCGCCCTTCTCGACCTTGAGCTTGGCGTAGTCCAGGCTCGCGCTCGAGGGGGTGCGCACCTCGATCGCGATCGTGCCCACGTCGGAGGCGGGCAGGAAGCTCGAGCCGCCCACCGTCGCCTGCAGCGCGAGGGCGGCCACCAGGCTCACCACCGCGATCGCGGTCATCCAGCGGCGGTGGTGCAGCGCCCAGGCGATCACGTTGCCGTAGCGGTCGGACTGGTGGTCGAACCAGCGGTTGAAGCGCGACAGGATCAGGCTCAGGCCCTTCTTGGGCTGGTGCTGGTAGCCCACCGGGTCGCCCCAGTAGGCCGAGAGCATCGGGTCGAGCGTGAAGGAGATGAACAGGCTCACCAGCACGGAGGTGGCCACGGTGAGCGCGAAGGGTCGGAACCACTCGCCCGCGCCGCCGCCCATGAAGGCCACCGGGATGAACACCGCGATGATGGAGAAGGTGGTGGCGGTGACGGCCAGGCCGATCTCGGCCGTGCCCACGCGCGCGGCCGTCATCCGGTCGGCGCCGCGCTCCATGTGCCGCACGATGTTCTCGCGCACCACGATCGCGTCGTCGATCAGCACGCCGATGGCGAGCGACAGGCCCAGCAGGGTCATGAAGTTGAGCGTGAAGCCGCAGGCCCACACGGCGATGAAGGCCGCGATGACGGAGGTGGGCAGGCTCGTGGCGGTGATGAGCGTGGAGCGCCAGGAGTTCAGGAACGCGTAGACCACGAAGATGGTGAGCACGGCGCCGAAGGCGAGCGCCTCGATCACGTTCTTCAGGCTCGCCTCGGCGTCCTTGCCGCCGTCCATGGTGACCTCGAGCTTGGTGCCCTTCGGGAGCGTCTTGTTGATCTCCTCCACCTGCGCGCGCACCTTCTCGGCCACGGTGACGGTGCTCGCGTCGCGCGAGCGCGTGACGGACAGGCCCACGTTGGGGTGCCCGTTGCGCACGCTGAAGCCCGAGAGCTCGGCGAAGCCGTCCTCGACGGTGGCCACCTGGCCCAGGCGCACGATCTGGTTGCCGCTGCGCTTGAGGACGATGTTCCCGAACTCGCGCGGGGACTCGATGCGGCCCACCAGGCGGATGCTCTGCTCGTCGAGCGGTCCCTTCACGCGCCCCACGGGCGAGGTGGTGTTCTGCATGCGCAGGGCGTTCACCACCTCCGTCACGGAGACGTTGTACTCGCGCAGCTTCTCGGCGCGCAGCAGCACGGACAGCTCGCGGCGCAGCGCGCCGCTCACGTTCACCACCGCCACGCCGTCGATCGCGCGGAAGCGGTCGGCGAGCACGTCCTCGGCCAGGCGCGAGATCTCCGCGTGCGTCTGGGCGGTGGCCGACAGCGCCATGTTCATGATGGGCTGGGCCGACGGGTCGATGCGCCTGAGGATCGGCTCGCGCATCTCCACGGGCAGCTTGTGGCGCACGGAGGCGATGGCGTTGCGGATCTCGTCCGAGGCCTCCACCATGTTCTTCTTGAAGTTGAAGATGATGACGATCTGCGCCTGGCTCTCGGAGGCCGTGGAGCGGATCTGGTAGACCTGCGGGATGCTCTGCAGCGCCTTCTCGACGCGGTTGATGATCTCGCGCTCGACCGTCTCGGGGGAGGCGCCGGGGTAGGGCACCACGACCACCATCACCGGCTGCTCGACGTCGGGGATCTGGTTCACGCGCAGCTTCTTCAGCGCGAGCAGGCCCAGGCACATGAGGGCGATGATGATCACGACCATCGACACCGGCCGCTTGATGCTGAAGTCGGACAGGAACATGGGCTAGCTCCTTCCTTCGGCCGCCGTCTTGGTCGCCTGGGGCGCGCCGCTCGAGGCCTGCACCGGCTGGCCTTCCTTGAGCATCGCGTTGGGGTAGCGGATCACCTGGTCGCCTTCGGCGAGCCCGGCCTTGAGCACCACCTCGCCCGTGCGCGCGTCGCGCTCGCCCAGCGTGAGGGTCACCTTGGCGAGCTTGCCGTCCTTCATGCGCCAGGCCGAGGCCTTGTCGCCGTCGCGCACGACCGCCGTCGCCGGCAGCGTGAGGCTGGTGGCGCTCAGCGTCTCGACGCGGCCCTCGGCGTACAGGCCCGCGAGCTTGGGCTGCTTCTGGCCGGTGAAGTCCACCAGCACCTCGACCTGGCGGGTGGTCGCGTTCGCGGCCGGGTTCACGCGGCGCACCTTGCCGGTGAAGTCCTCGTCGCCGTAGCCGTTCACGCGGAAGGACACGGACTGGCCGGCCTTCACCGTGCCCACGTGGTCGGCGGAGATGAGGCCCTCGAAGCGCATGCTGTTCGGGTCGATCACCTTGAGCAGTTCCTTGCCCACCTGCGCCGTGTCGCCGGCGGAGACCTTGCGGTCGCTCACCACGCCGTCGAAGGGGGCGCGCACCTCGGTGCGGCCGAGCATCTGGCGGGCGGCCACCACGCGCGACTTGGCGGCCTCCAGGTCGCTCTGCAGGTTGTTGCGGCGCACCTCGGCGTCCTCGAGGGCCTGGGCGGAGGCCATCCCGGAGCCGCGCAGGGTCTTCATGCGCTCGAACTGGCGCTCGGCCTGGTCCAGGGACTGGGAAGCGGAGCGGCTGGCCGACTCGGCGGAGGCGAGCGCGTCGCGGATGGCGGTGTCGTCCAGGCGCACCAGCAGGTCGCCACGGCGCACCACGTCGCCGTTCTCTCGCACCACCTGCATCACGATGGCCGAGACCTCCGCGCGCAGGTCGGCCCGGCGCTCGGGCTGCACCGAGCCCGTGATGGCCGGCCCGGAGGCGAGGGCGCTGTTCCTGACCGTGTGGATGTCCTCCGCGGCGATGAGCAGCGGCTGCCCGGCGCCGGCGCCCTTCTGGGGCGATTCCGGCCCCTTGGAACAGGCGGCCAGGGCGAGCGCGAGGACGAGGGCGAAGGTGGGGCGAAGCGTCATGGCTTTTCTTCCGGGGTAACGGAGTGGCGACGAGGGTAAGCCGGGCTGGGGCGGGTAGCCAGCCGGGTGGGACGAACTGCAGAAAACAGGGGGTGAATTGTAGGGGATTCGGCGCGGTTGGATGTAACGGTGTCTGGAACGCCGCTTTCCGGGGTTGGCGGTCACTTCGCGGGCGAGGCCGGCCGGCGCGGGAGATCGCGTGACTTTGCACCTCGCGCATCCCCGCGACCCGCCTGTAGACTGGGGTCCGGTCCGGCGGGAAGGGGGACGCGGCACGCCGGACGCGCCAAGCCGATCGCCTTTTCCCGGCCCGAGAGGGGCGGGCGAGGCGGCCAGGCGCTACAAGACCAGAAACCGGGGCGTTCATGGCGGAAGCACGCAAGGGGCGAGGCGTGGCGGGCAGGGTGGCGCCGAAGAAGCGCCGGGCCACGGGCAAGGCGGCGGCGGAAAAGGCACCGGCCGCGAGGAAGCCTGCGGCGAAGAAGCCTGCCGCGAAGAAGCCTGCGGCGAAGAAGCCTGCCGCAAAGGCCCCCGCCGCGAGCAGGGCGAGGGCGAAGGAGCCGGTCGCCCCGAAGCCCGCGGCAGCCCGCAAGCCGCCCAGGCCGGGCCGGGGGCTCCACACCCACCAGTCGACGATCCCCGGGGAACACCGTCCCGGCAAGCGCATCGAGGCCGTGCAGCAGCGCCAGGCGCTCGAGATCGTCGACGCCATCCAGCAGGGCATCGCGGGCGCCCTGGGTTTCCAGGCGATCGTCGACCTCGTGGGCGACAGGCTGCGCGAGGTCTTCCGCACCGGCGACATGAGCATCCGCTGGTGGGACCCCGAGACGAACGTCATCACCCAGCTCTACAGCTACGAGCACGGCAAGCGCCTGCCGACGCATTCCTCGGTGTTCGGGCCCGGGCACCCGGCCGGGAAGATCCTGCTGGGCCGCGAGTCGAGCGTGCTCAACACGCGCGCGGAACAGGTGGCCGCCGGCCTCACCGGCGCGGTGCCGGGCACGGACTGGGCCCACTCCATCTGCGCGGTGCCGATGATCGGCAGCCGGCGCGTGCTCGGGATGGTCGTGCTGGAGGACCACGAGCGCGAGTTCGCCTTCGCCGAGGCGCAGCTCGCGCTTCTCAGGACCGTGGCCGCGAGCATGGGCGTGGCGCTGGAGAACGCGCGCCTCTTCGACGAGACGCAGCGCCTCTTCAGGCAGAGCGAGCAGCGCGCCGCGGAGCTGGCCATCATCAACAGCGTGCAGTCGGCGCTCGCCTCGAAGCTCGACATGCAGGCGATCTACGAGCTGGTGGGCGAGAAGATCCGCGGGATCTTCGATTCGCAGGTCGTGGGCGTGGCGACCTACGACCCGGAAAGCGACCTCGCGACGAGCCACTACCTCTGCGAGAAGGGCGAGCGCTTCCGCCCCGCGCCGTTCAAGGTGGGCGGCAAGGGGTTCGCCGCGCAGATGATGCAGACCCGGCGGACGGTCGTCGTGAACGACCGCTTCCGGGAGCGCGCCGCCGAGGTGGGCTCGTACACCGTCGCCGGAGCGGAAGTGAAGTGCGCGGTCTTCGTGCCCCTCATGTCGGGCGAGCAGGTCCGCGGCCTCATCACGCTGCAGAACATCGACCGCGAGAACGCGTTCGGCGACTCCGACGTGCGCCTGCTCGAGACGCTCGCCGCCAGCATGAGCGTCGCGCTCGACAACGCGCGCCTCTTCGACGAGACGCAGCGGCTCTACAGGCAGAGCGAGCAGCGCGCGGCCGAGCTCGCGATCATCAACAGCGTGCAGGCGGCCCTGGCTTCCGAGCTGAGCATGCAGGGCATCTACGACGCGGTGGGCGACAAGATCCGGGAGATCTTCCGCCAGGCCGACGTCGGGATCCGCCTGGTGGAGCCGAAGTCCGGCCTCGTCCACTACCCCTACACGTACGAGGGAGGCCAGCGCATCCAGATCGACTCCAGCCCGCTCGGCGGGACGGGATTCACCGCGCACGTGGTGCGCACGCGCGAGCCCCTGCTCATCCACGAGGACATGGCGGGCCACGTCCGCCGGTTCGGCAGCAACGTGCTGCCCGGCACGCGGATGGAGAAGTCCGCGGTGTACGTGCCGCTCGTGGCGGGGGACCAGGTCCGCGGGCTCATCAACCTCATCGACATGGAGCGCGAGCACGCGTTCACCGAGTCGGACCTGCGCCTGCTGCAGACGCTCGCCACCAGCATGACGGTCGCCCTGGAGAACGCGCGCCTCTTCGACGAGACGCAGCGGCTGCTCAAGGAGACGGAGCAGAGGAACGCGGAGCTCGCGGTCATCAACAGCATCCAGCAGGGCGTGGCCGGCTCGCTCGACTTCCAGGGCATCGTGAACCTCGTGGGCGACAAGCTGCGCGAGGTGCTGCGCACCGAGGACATCGGCATCCGCTGGCACGACGTCGAGCGCAACCTCATCCATTTCCTCTACGAGTACGAGCACGGCGAGCGGCTCGCCCTCGCCTCCGCCCCGCCGGCCGCGGGGGGCATGTGGTCGCGGGTGTCGCGCACGCGCGAGGCCATCGTCTACGGCACGCGCGCGCAGGCCGAGGCGGCGGGCATCTCCGTGATCCCCGGCACGGACCCGTCGATGTCGATGGCCTGCGTGCCGATCATCGGCAGCGACCGGGTGCTCGGGCTCATCCTGCTCGAGAACTACGAGCGCGAGAACGCGTACGGCGAGGCGGAGGTGCGCCTGCTCAAGACGGTTTCCGCGTCCATGGGCGTCGCCCTTGAGAACGCGCGCCTCTTCGACGAGACGCAGCGGCTGCTCAAGGAGACGGAGCAGAGGAACGCCGAGCTCGCGGTCATCAACAGCATCCAGCAGGGCGTGGCGGCCTCGCTCGACTTCCAGGCGATCGTGAACCTGGTCGGGGACAAGCTGCGCGAGGTGCTCAGGACGGAGGACATCGGCATCCGCTGGTTCGACGAGCGCGCGAAGTCCGTCCACTACCTCTACGAGTTCGAGCACGGCATCCGACTGTCGGTCCCCGCTTCGACGCCGACGCCCGAGCGGTGGGCGGCGATCGTCGGTCGGCGCGAGCCGAAGGTCACCCGCACGAAGGCGGAGGTGTTCGAGAGCGGCGTCCTGCCGGGGACGGACGTGGCGCTCTCGGGCGTCAACGTGCCCATCGTGGGCAGCGACCGGGTGATCGGCTCGATCATCGTCGAGAGCTTCGAGCGCGAGCACGCCTTCAGCGATTCCGACGTCCGCCTGCTCGCGACGGTGGCCTCGAGCATGGGCGTCGCGCTCGAGAACGCGCGCCTGCTCGAGGAGACCCAGCGCCTGTTCAAGGAGAGCGAGCAGCGCGCCGCCGAGCTCTCGGTCATCACGAGCGTGCAGTCGGCCCTCGCCTCGAAGCTCGAGATGCAGGCGATCTACGACGCCGTGGGCGACAAGGTGCGCGAGATCTTCGAGCGCGCGGACGTGGGCATCCGGGTGTTCGACCACAAGGCGAAGTCGGTCTCCTACCCGTACGTCTGGGAGGGCGGCGAGCGCCTGACGATCCCCACCGCCCCGCTGTCGGCCCGGGGCATGGCGGCCCACGTGATCCGCACGCGCGAGCCGCTCTTCATCGCCGAGAAGCTGGCCGAGCGCGTGGCCGAGATGGGCGCGACGGTGCTCGCGGGCACCACGATGGAGAAATCGGGCATCTACGTCCCGATGATCGTGGGCGAGGAGGTGCGCGGGATGCTGGAGCTGGTCGACATCCAGCGCGAGCACGCCTTCACCGAGGCCGACCTGCGCCTGCTGAAGACCCTCGCCACCAGCATGACGGTGGCCCTCGAGAACGCGCGCCTGCTCGACGAGACGCGCAAGCGCGCCGCGGAGATGGCCACGGTGAACGCGGTCTCGCAGCAGCTCGCCGGCAAGCTCGACCTGGCGGCGCTCATCCACTTCGTGGGCGAGGAGATCCGCCGCGTGTTCGACTCGGACATCGCGTTCGTGGCGCTCCTGGACCGCGCCCGGGGCATGATCGAGTTCCCCTACCAGCATGGCGAGGACGTGACGCCGCTGCGGTTCGGCGAGGGGATGTCGAGCCGCGTGATCCGCACGGGCAAGGCGATCGTCCTCAACGAGGACACGACGAAGCGAAGCGAGGAGCTGGGCGCGAAGATCACCGGCCAGCTCGCGAAGTCGATCCTCATGGTGCCGATCCTGGTGGACGGCCGCGGCGAGGGCGTGCTGAGCGTGCAGACCACCGTGCGCGAGCGCGCCTACGGGCCCGACGAGGAGCGCCTGCTCACCACCATCGCCGCCAACGTGGGCGTGGCGCTGCGCAACGCGCGGCTCTTCAACGAGACGCAGGCCTCGCTCCAGCAGCAGACGGCGAGCGCGGACATCCTGCGGGTCATCAGCGAGTCGCCCACGGACGTGCAGCCCGTGTTCGACGCGATCGTGCGCACGCGTGAAGCTCCTGGGGTGCCACCACGCCATCGTCTTCCGCGTCGAGGACGCCAGCCGCTTCCGCATGGTCGCGGACCTCACCGGCGAAGGAACCTCGCTCGTGGCCAGCCGGGCGACCGCGACGCCCCCCTGGCCGATCGACCCGGATGCGACGTTCCCTTCCCGGGCGATCGTCGATCGCAGGACGGTGCACATCCCGGACTGGAACGCCATCGAGCTGCCGCCCGTGGAGCGGCGCGTCTTCGACACGATGGGCATCCGCTCGGCGATCTACCTGCCGCTGCTTCGCGGCACCGACTGCCTCGGTGTCCTCGCCTTCGCCCGGGACCGGGCGGAGGCCTTCGCCGACAAGCAGATCGCGCTGGCCGAGTCCTTCCGCGACCAGGCCGTCATCGCCATCGAGAACGTGCGCCTCTTCAAGGAGACGCAGGAATCGCTGGCGCACCAGACGGCCACCGCGGACATCCTGCGCGTGATCAGCGCCTCGCCCACGGACGTGCAGCCCGTGTTCGAGTCGATCGTGCGCACGGCCGTGAGCCTGCTCGGCCTGGACCGGGCCGCGTTCATCCGCGTCGAAGGCGCCCGCTACCGGTCGACCGCCGTCGCCTCGACCGCGGGCTTCGAGAACGACCGGTGGAAGGACCCGGTGCCGATCGACCCCGAGGCGAACTTCCCCTCGCAGGCGCTCGTGTGGAAGCGCACGGTCCACATCCCCGACTGGGATGCCGTCGAGCTGCCGCCGCGCCAGAAGATGGTGCGCGAGACGACCGGCGCGCGCGCCTCGCTCAACGTGCCCCTGCTGCGCGAGGGCGAGGCCATCGGCGCGCTGATGCTCTTTCGCAACGTGCCGGGCGGCTTCACGGAGAAGGAGATCGCCCTCGCCGAGTCGTTCCGCGACCAGGCGGTCATCGCCATCGAGAACGTGCGCCTGTTCAAGGAGACGCAGGAGTCCCTGGAGCGCCAGACGGCCACGGCGGGCGTGCTGCAGGTGCTCTCGGGCTCGATGGACGATCCCAAGCCCGTCTTCGAGAAGATCCTCGACAGCTGCCAGAAACTCTTCGAGGTGACCGACGTCGCCGTGGACCTCATCGACGCGCGGGGCATGCTCGACCACGCCGCCTGCCGGGGCCGGTTCGCGCAGGACGCGGCGGCGGCCTACTACCCGCGGCCCGTCGAGGGCACCGTGAGCGAGCTGGCGATCCGGCGCCGGGAGGTGATCCACATCCCCGACGCGGCCAGGGACGAGGGCCTGCCGGGCTACGTGACGCAGGCGGCGCGCGAGCTCGCGAACTTCAGCTGCGCCACGGCGCCCATGATCTGGAACGGCGCGGGCATCGGCACCGTGGACATCGTGCGCACGCCGCCGCGGCCCTTCGAGGCGAAGGACCTCGCGCTGCTCAAGTCCTTCGCCGACCAGGCCGTCATCGCCATCCAGAACGCGAAGCTCTTCAACGACACGAAGGAGGCCCTCGAGCGGCAGACGGCCACGGCCGAGATCCTCAAGGTGATCGCGGCCTCGCCCTCGGACGTGCAGCCGGTGCTCGATGCCATCGTGGGGAAGGCGCAGGAACTGATCGGCGGCTACTCGGCGACGCTGTGGCGGCGCTTCGGCGACGAGGTGGTGCTCTCGGCCTACACGAGCACCAGCCAGGAGGGCATCGACGCGCTCCTGCAGCACGCGAGGATCCCGCTCTCGAACGACGACTTCTACATCCGCGACCTGGGCCGCGGCGGGCCCGTGGAGGTGGCCGACACCGAGAACCACCCGGGCTATCCGCAGGAATGGGTCGAGATCGCGAGGAAGCGCGGCTTCCGCGCCTCGCTCGTCGTGCCGATGATGCGCGACGGCGTCTTCGCCGGGAACCTCTCGGTGACGCGCGCGAGCCCCGGCCCGTTCTCGCCTGCGCAGGTCGAGTTGCTGCAGACCTTCGCCGACCAGGCCGTCATCGCCATCGAGAACGTGCGCCTGTTCAACGAGACGAAGGAGGCGCTCGAGCAGCAGACCGCCAGCGCCGAGGTGCTGCAGGTGATCAGCAGCTCGGTGGCGGACACCGTGCCCGTGTTCGAGAAGATCATGGACAGCTGCGAGCGCCTCTTCGGCGCCGATTCCATGGGCATCGACCTGCTGGACGAGGAAGGCCTGGTGCACCTGGCGATCGACCGCGGACCCCACAGCGAGGCGATGCGCCGCCTTCCCCCGGCCCCGGCCGAGAAGACCATCACCGGACTCGCCGTGCGCGAGCGGCGCGTGGTCTACCTGCCCGACATGGGGAAGGCGCAGGACAACCCCGCCGTCCGCGCGGCCTACGAGAGGGGCGCGCGCTCCTACCTGACGACGCCGCTGCTGTGGAACGACCGCGGCATCGGGGCCATCTACATCGGCAGCGACCGGCTCGACGCCTTCTCGGAGAAGGACATCGCCCTGCTGCGCACGTTCGCCGACCAGGCGGTGATCGCGATCCAGAACGCGCGCCTCTTCCGGGAAACGCAGGAGGCGAGGGCGGCCGCCGAGGCCGCCAACGAGGCGAAGAGCGCCTTCCTCGCCACGATGAGCCACGAGATCCGCACGCCCATGAACGCGGTGATCGGCATGAGCGGGCTCCTGCTCGACACGCCCCTCGAGCCCGAGCAGCGCGACTACGCGGCCACCATCCGCGATTCCGGCGACGCGCTGCTCACCATCATCAACGACATCCTCGACTTCTCGAAGATCGAGGCGGGCCGGATGGACATCGAGTCCCATCCCTTCGACCTGCGCGATTGCGTGGAGTCGGCGCTCGACCTCGTCAACGCGCGCGCCGTCGAGAAGCGCCTGGAGATCGCGTACCTCTTCGAGGGCGAGGTGCCGCCGGTCGTGGACGGCGACGTGACGCGCCTGAGGCAGGTCCTGCTCAACCTGCTCTCCAACGCGGTGAAGTTCACGGACGAGGGCGAGGTCGTGCTCACCGTCACCGCGCACCCTGCCGCCGGGGACGGCGTGGAACTCGCCTTCGCGGTGCGCGACACGGGCATCGGGCTCTCGGAGGAGGGGATGTCGCGCCTCTTCCAGTCGTTCTCGCAGGCGGACTCCTCGACCACGCGGCGCTACGGCGGCACGGGCCTGGGGCTCGCGATCAGCCGGCGCCTGGCCGAGCTGATGGGCGGGAAGATGTGGGCCGAGAGCGAGGGGCCGGGCCAGGGCGCCACCTTCCACTTCACCATCGTCGCCCCGGTGGCCTCGCTGCCCGCGCCGCGCGCCCGCGACTTCATCGGCGTGCAGCCCGAGCTCAAGGGCAAGCGCGTGCTGGTGGTGGACGACAACGCCACCAACCGCCGGGTCCTCGCCCTGCAGACCGCCAAGTGGGGCATGCAGTCGAAGGCTGCCGCGAAGCCGGGCGAGGCGCTCGCCTGGATCGAGGCCGGCGAGGCCTTCGACGTCGCCATCCTCGACATGCACATGCCGGAGATGGACGGCCTGGAGCTCGCCCGCCGCATCCGGGCCGCGCGCAAGGACCTGCCCCTGGTGCTCTTCAGCTCGCTCGGCCGCAAGGAGGCGGGGGACACCGGGAACCTCTTCGATGCCGCGCTCGCGAAGCCCATCCACCAGTCGCAGCTCTTCGACACGCTCGTGAGCCTCCTGGCGAGCGGGGCCGGAAGGGCCGCCGAGCCGGCCCAAACAGCGGCGCCCCGCTTCGACCCGCAAATGGCCGAGCGGCACCCGCTGCGCATCCTGCTCGCCGAGGACAACGTGGTGAACCAGAAGCTGGCCCTGCGCATCCTGCAGCAGATGGGCTACCGCGCGGACGTCGCCTCGAACGGCGTGGAGGCGGTGGAATCGGTCGGCCGGCAGGCCTACGACGTGGTGCTCATGGACGTGCAGATGCCGGAGATGGATGGCCTGGAGGCCGCGCGCCGCATCTGCGCGACCTGGACGCCGGAGCGCCGGCCGCGCATCGTGGCCATGACGGCCAATGCCATGCAGGGCGACCGGGAGCTGTGCATGGAGGCCGGCATGGACGATTACCTCACCAAGCCCATCCGCGTGGAGCGCCTCGTCGAGGCCCTGATGCTCGCGCACGAACGCAAGGACCGCTGACATGACGCATGCCACGATCGACCTCGCCGCCTTCCGCGACCTGCAGGAGACGGCCGGCGCCGAGTTCGTGAGGGACCTGGTGCGCACCTTCCTGGAGGAGGCGCCCGGCATGTTCGCCGACCTGCGCGGCGCCTACGGCGCGGGCGAGGCCGACCGGTTCCGGCGGGCCGCGCATTCGCTCAAGTCCAACGGCCTGTCCTTCGGCGCGGTCGGCTTCGGGGCGATGGCACGGGAGCTCGAGCTCGCGGGCCTCGACAAGGTGCGCCAGGGCGGGGAGGCGGCGCTCGCGGCCCTGGAGGCGGAATTCGCGCGCGTGGCCGCGGCGCTCGAGGAACTCTCCCATGCGTGAGGCACGGACCGGCTCGGGCCGCCTGCTCGTCGTCGACGACAACAAGGTGAACCGCCTGCTCCTCGCGCGGGGCCTGGAGCTGCAGGGCCACCGCGTCCTGCTCGCCGAGAACGGGCGCGTGGCGCTCGAGATGCTGCGCGCGGAGCCCTTCGACCTGGTGCTGCTCGACATGGAGATGCCGGAGATGGACGGCTTCCAGGTGCTCGAGCAGCTCCAGGCCGACCGGCAGCTGCGCGACCTGCCGGTCATCGTCACCTCCTCGCTCGAGGGCGTGGCCCACGTCGTGCGCTGCATCGAGCTGGGCGCCGAGGACTACCTCACCAAGCCCGTGAACCCGGGCCTGCTCAGGGCGCGCATCGGCGCGAGCCTGGAGAAGAAGCGCCTGCGCGACCAGCAGAAGGAGCTGGTGCGCCGCTTCGCGACCTCCGAGGTGGCGCAGGACCTGCACGCCTCCGGCTTCGCGCTGGGCGGCAAGCGCGTGGAGGGCACGGTGATGTTCTCCGACATCCGCGGCTTCACCGCGCTCGTGGAGTCGCAGCCGCCCGAGGAGACGATCGAGCTGCTCAACACCTACTACACGCTCATGTTCGACGCGATCTCGGGGCACGGGGGCGTGGTGAACCAGATGGTGGGCGACGGGCTCATGGCGATCTTCGGCGCGCCGCTGCCGCTGCCGGACCACCGCACGGCGGCGGTGCTCGCCGCGCGCGAGATGATCGAGCTGGTCGAGCTCTTCGGCGAGGAGCGCCGCGCGCTGGGCAAGCCGCCCATCCGCATCGGCATCGGCATCGCCTCGGGCACGATGGTCGCCGGGTACACGGGCACCAACCAGCGCGCCACCTACACCTGCGTGGGCGACACGGTGAACCTGGCGGCGCGGCTGGAGGCGCACACCAAGGAGGCCGGGCGCGCGATCCTCGTCGACGCGGCCACGCGCGAGGGGCTCGGCGAGCGCATCGCGGTCGAGCCCCTCGGCCCGGTGCAGCTCAAGGGCAAGGCGGCGTCCGTGGAGGTCTTCGCGGTGCCGGCGGGCAAGCCGGCGTAGCGTCGCGCGCCGGCGCCGGCCGGTGGCGTAGGATGGACACCCCACACCGGAAGGCACAAGCCATGACCCAGCCCGTGTTCGACATGAAGGTCCGCGACCTCGCGGAGAAGATCTACATCGGCCTGGTCACGGACGCGGTGGACGCGACCGCCACGCCCCCGCGCATGAAGGCCGACCCGGCGGGCCTCGCCTCGGCGAGCTTCCGGCTCGCCGCCACGTTCCACGAGGTGCAGGACCGGCTCAACGAGCAGAACCTGCCCAAGAACCAGGATTTCAAGCTGGACGTCGCAGACATCGCGGCCTGGAACAAGTAGGGCGGGAGGTCCCGCCTCCCGGGCCGGCAGGGGAGGAGCGCTTGGAAGACACCAAGATCGTCGTGACCCACCGGGGCGCGCTCGAGGCCAAGTACGGC
>JBGAOO010000071.1:0-14746 GCA_044221765.1 Usitatibacteraceae bacterium
GCCGCCGCCTTCGGCGCGTACGCCCAGGCCGACGAGGCCGTGCGCGCGCGCGCCGACGCCGCGGTGAAGCCCTTCCTCGACACGGCGCGGGACCTGGTCGCCATCGAATCGGGCAGCCGTGACAAGGAAGGCCTGGACAAGCTGGCGGACCTGCTCGCCGCGCGGCTGAAGGCCCTGGGCGGCGAGGTGGAGATCGTCGAGCCGGCCTCGCCCTACCGGATGGAGGACACGCCCGAGCAGATCGGCCGCGCCGTGCGCGCCACCTTCAAGGGCAAGGGCACGAAGAAGATCCTGCTCATCGCCCACATGGACACCGTCTACCGAAAGGGCCAGGGCGCGCAGCAGCCCTTCCGCGTCGACGGCGAGCGCGCCTACGGCCTGGGCATCGCCGACGACAAGCAGGGCATCGCGACCATCCTGCACACCGTGCAGATCCTGAAGGACCTGGGCTTCGACGAGTTCGGCACGCTCACGGTGCTCGTGAACGGCGACGAGGAGATCTCCACCCCCGGCCACCGCGCGCTCATCACGCGGCTGGGCAAGGAGCACGACGCGACGATGTCCTACGAGGGCGTGCCCGTCGCGCGCGACCACCTCTCCCTCGCCACGGCCGGCATCGGCGCGGTGATCCTGCGCGTGAAGGGCAAGGCCTCGCACGCCGGCAGCGCCCCGCACCTGGGCGTGAACGCGCTCTACGAGCTCTCGCACCAGATCCTGCAGATGAAGGACCTGTCGGACCCGGCCACCGGCCTCAAGCTCAACTGGACGGTCGCGAAGGCCGGCTTCAACCGCAACGTGATCCCGTACGAGGCCGAGGCCATGGCCGACGTGCGCGTGGTGCGCGTGGCCGATTTCGAGGGCATCGAGAAGAAGGTGCACGAGATCGCGAAGAACCAGCTCGTGAAGGAGGCCACGGTGGAGGTGCTGTTCGAGCGCCGCCGCCCGCCGCTCGAGGCGCCGCCGCCTTCCGTCGCGATGGGCCGGCACGCGCAGGCCATCTACCGCGAGCTCGGCAAGCAGCTGCAGGTGGACGACAAGGTGGCCGGCGGCGGCACGGACGCGGCCTTCGCGGCCCTGGAGACGAAGTCGCCCGTCATCGAGCGCTTCGGCGTCCAGGGTTTCGGCGCCCACTCGAACGATGCCGAGTACATCTCGATCCCGAGCATCGCGCCGCGGCTCTACCTGTCGGCGCGCATGATCATGGACCTCTCGCGCAACAAGGTTCCCGCCCAATGAGCGACAAGAACGCCCCCCCGGCGGAAGAGCCGGTCCAGGACGAGAACCAGATCATCGCCGAGCGCCGGGCGAAGCTCGCGCGCCTTCGCGAGGCCGGCCAGGCCTTCCCGAACGACTTCCGGCGCGAGTCCCTCGCCTCGGAGGTGCAGGCCGCCCACGGCGCGAAGGACGCGCCCGCGCTCGAGCTGGAGAAGCCCGCCGCCTGCGTCGCCGGCCGCATGATGCTCAAGCGCCTCATGGGCAAGGCCTCCTTCGCCACGCTGCAGGACATGAGCGGGCGCATCCAGGTCTACGTGAAGACGGACCTGGTGGGCGCCGACGTCTACGAGGCCTTCAAGCACTGGGACCTGGGCGACATCGTCGGCGTCGAGGGCACGCTCTTTCGCACGCGCACCGGCGAGCTCACGATCCAGGCGACCAGGATCCGCCTGCTCTCGAAGTCGCTGCGCCCGCTGCCGGACAAGTTCCATGGCCTCGCGGACATGGAGGTGCGCTACCGCCAGCGCTACGTGGACCTCATCGTGAACCCGGAGTCGCGCGAGAACTTCGTGAAGCGCTCGAAGCTCGTGCAGGCCGTGCGCGAGTTCTTCGTGGCGCGCGGCTACCTGGAGGTCGAGACGCCGATGCTGCACCCCATCCCGGGGGGCGCCGCGGCCAAGCCCTTCATGACGCACCACAACGCGCTCGACATGGACATGTACCTGCGCATCGCCCCGGAGCTCTACCTCAAGAAGCTCGTGGTGGGGGGCCTGGAGAAGGTCTTCGAGATCAACCGCAACTTCCGGAACGAAGGGATCAGCACGCGGCACAATCCCGAGTTCACGATGATCGAGTTCTACGAGGCCTACCGCGACTACCACTACCTCATGGACCTCACGGAGACGCTCATCCGCGAGTGCGCGCAGAGGATCCTGGGCACCACCGCCCTCACCTACCAGGGCGTCGCGATCGACGTGGGCAGGCCCTTCGACCGGCTCACCATGGCCGAGGCCATCGCCAAGTACAACCCGCGCTTCCCGCTCGCCGAGCTCGCGAAGCCCGAGTACCTCCGGCTCGCCCTGGCGCCGTACGAAGTGGAGGTCTTCCCGACCGACGGCGTGGGGCTGCTGCAGCTCAAGCTCTTCGAGGCGACCACCGAGGACAAGCTCGTGCAGCCCACGTTCATCGTCGCGCACCCGACGGACGTCTCGCCGCTCGCGCGCGCCAACGACGCGAACCCGGCCGTGACCGACCGCTTCGAGCTCTTCATCACCGGGCGCGAGATGGCCAGCGGCTTCTCGGAGCTGAACGACCCCGAGGACCAGGCCGCCCGCTTCCAGGAGCAGGCGAAGGCCAAGGAAGCCGGCGACGAGGAGGCGATGTACTACGACGCCGACTACATCCGCGCGCTCGAGTACGGCCTGCCCCCGACGGCGGGCGAGGGAATCGGCATCGACCGCCTCGCCATGCTCTTCACGGACAGCCCGTCCATCCGCGACGTGATCCTCTTCCCGCAGCTCAAGAGCGTCGGCTGAGGCCGCGCGCGATGACCGGCGCGACGACCGACGAGGAACGCGCCGCCTACGAGGCGGACGTGCGCGAGCTCGCCGCCGTGTTCCTCGAGGCCCGCCGCGCGGAGCTCCCCGCCCTGCGCGCCGCCGTCGCCTCGGGCGACCTGGCCGCCGTGCGCGGCTTCGGCCATTCGCTGCGCGGTTCGGCGGCCACCTTCGGCTTCCCCGAGGCCGGGCGCCTGGGCGTGCGCCTGGAGGAGGCGGCCGAGTCGGGCGACACGCAGGCGCTGCCGGCCCTCGTGGCCGCGCTGCAAGACTGCCTCGCCCTTTAAGGCGACGGGCCCGGCCCCATGCCGTTGTCCCTCATCGATGCGGCGCTCCTCGCCACGCTCGTCGTCGCGGCGCTCCTGCTCGTGGTCTCGCTGGTCCTGCTGCGGCGCGCCCGGCGCGCCCACGCCGCCGTGCTCGCCGAGGCGAGCGAGGACCGCGACCGCATGCACGCGGCCCTCGAGGGCTCCGGCATCTCCCTGTGGGACTGGGACATCGCGGCCGATTCGCTCTGGCTCGACGCCAACTGGTCCGTGATGCTCGGCTCGCGGGCGGAGCCCACGGGCACCACGATGGCCGAGCTGCTTCGCTGGGTGCATCCCTCGGACCAGGCGCGCGTGCAGTCCGCGCTGGACGACCTGGTGGCCGGCCGCGCGGACCGGATCGACTCCGAGCATCGCCTGCGGGTGCTCGACGGCTCGTGGCACTGGATCCGCTGCCGCGGCAGCATCACCTCGCGCGGGAGCGCGGGCGAGGCCCTGCGCGCGAGCGGCACCAACGGCGACATCACCTCGCGCAAGCGCGCGGAGCGGACCATCGCGGAGAACGAGGCGCGCTTCCGGGCCCTGTCCGAGCTCTCCTCCGACCTCTACTGGGAGCAGGACGAGCACTTCAACCTGGTGAGCTGGTCCGCGCCGGCCTGGGTGCGCGCGCGCGAGGCCGGCCTGCCGCGGCCCGAGCTGGACGCCCCCGAGCTCACGCAGGGCGACTGGGAGGCGCACCGGGACGTGCTCGAGGCGCGCAAGCCCTTCCGCGACCTGGAGATCCGCCAGGTGCTGCCCGACGGCCAGCAGACCTGGCTCTCGGTGGGCGCCGTGCCCCTGCTGGACGAGGCGGGCCGCTTCGCCGGCTACCGGGGCCTCGCGCGCATCATCACCGCCCGCAAGCTCGCCGAGCAGCGCGTGCAGGAAAGCGAATCGCAGCTGCGCCAGCTGCTCGAGTTCATGCCCACCACCGTCGTGTTCGTCGACGTCGAGGAGCGGGTGGTCATCCACAACCGCGCCTACGCGAAGGCCATCGGCCGCGCCGACGACCCGATCGACGGCCGCCGCCTGCAGGAGGTGCTGCGCGCCGAGCGCTACGAGGAGCTCGGCCCCTACCTGCGCCGGGCGCTCGAGGGCGAGGCGGGCCACTACGCCACGAGCCGCCCGGACCCGGACGGCCCCCGCGACGTGGAAGTGCTGCTCGCCCCGCTGCGCGGCCCCGGCGGCCGGGTCGAGGGCGCGATCGCGATCGGCATCGACGTCACGCGCCTGAAGGAGGCCGACCGGATGAAGGACCACTTCGTCTCGGTCGTGAGCCACGAGCTGCGCACCCCGCTCACCTCGATGCGCGGCACCCTCGGCCTGCTCGCCGCGGACGTGGTCGGCGAGCTGCCGGCCGAGGCCAAGCAGATGGTGGACATCGCGCTGCAGAACTCCGACCGCCTGTGGCGCCTGGTGAACGACCTGCTCGACATCGAGAAGATGTCGGCGGGCCAGCTCGCGTTCCGCCTCGAGGACCTCGAGTGGGCGGGCGTGCTGGGCGAGGCGCTCGAGGCGAGCCGCGGGCTCGCGAAGACCTTCGACGTCGCCTTCGAGCTTCAGGCCCCGCCCGGCGTGCACGTGCGCGGCGACCCGGACCGCCTCGCGCAGGTGCTCTCCAACCTGGTCCTGAACGCCGCGAAGTTCTCGCCGCCCGGGGGCCTGGTCACCCTCGGCGCGTCGCCGGCGCACGACGGTTTCGTTCGCACCTTCGTGCGCGACCGCGGCCCGGGCATCCCGGCATCCTTCCGCTCGCGCATCTTCAAGCCCTTCGCGCAGGCCGACACGGGCGACACGCGCAAGTCCGTGGGCACCGGCCTGGGGCTTGCGATCAGCCGCGAGATCGTCGAGCGCCTGGGCGGGCGCATCGGCTTCGAGGACGCCCCGGGCGGCGGCACGGTGTTCTGGTTCGACCTGCCCGCGGCCGAGCGTGCGCCGGCGCACGGAAATTCACCCGAATCCCCCACGCCGGCACCGCAATCGCCCGGCCCTTCCCTATAATCCCGCCATGCCCACGGACACCTTCAAGCGCATCCTTCATGTCGACGACCAACGCGACATCCGCAGCATCGTCGGGCTCGCCCTGGGCAAGCTCGGCGGCTACACCGTGCTGGGCTGCGCGAGCGGCGAGGAGGCCCTCGCGGCCGCGCCCGGCTTCGATCCGGAACTGCTGCTGCTCGACATGAACATGCCGGGCATGGACGGCCGCGACCTGCTCGCGCGCCTGCGCGAGCTGGGCGTGCGCGCGCCCGCGGTCTTCTTCACCGCCAAGATCAACCCGGCCGACCTGCAGGGCTACCGCGACGCGAGCGCGATCGGCACGATCCACAAGCCCTTCGACCCGCTCAAGCTCTCGCGCCAGCTGCAGGAGATCTGGGCGAACCGGCCGGCGGGCGCCGACGCCACGCCATGAGCGACCTCGACCAGAACGACCTCGACTTCACCTTCCTCGCCGACGAAGGCGCGCCGGTCGCCCCCGTGCGAGAGACGCCCACCGCGAGCGAGGAGGACGAATCCGTGATCGGCGCCCAGGCGCTCGACGCGCAGGGCTTCCATGTCGTCGCCGCGCAGCGACGCACCACGCCCTCCAGCCAGGTGGTGCTGGTCGACGACGTCGCCATCGCGGCGCGCGCCCGCGCCGGGTTGCAGGCCGCCGTCGCCGGCAGCCCGCGCGAGGCCGCCCGCCTGATGGGCGAACTCGGCGCGCCCGGCCTGGTCCTGCTGGACATCGAGATGCCGGGCATGAACGGCATCGAGTTCCTGGCCCGCAAGGCCAAGCGCCTGAAGGAAACGGCTCTTCACGGCGCTCAGCGAGCGCCGCCACGTGGTGCGCGGGCTGCTCGCCGGGGCCGATGGCTACGTCGCCAAGCCCATCACCGGCGCCGCGCTCGTCGCCGCGGTGAAGACGGTGCTCGCCGTCTAGGGCGTACCGCGCGGGCCGCGTGCTAAGATTTTCGCAATACCCGCTTCAACCGGAGGAACCGCGATGAAAACGAACCGAAACGTGCTTTCCGCCTCGCTCGCCGCCGCCGCCTTCGCGGCCGTGGCCTGCTTCTCCCCGGTCGCCTCGGCCGCCTGCCCCGACTGCGGCACGGTCACCGACGTGAGGACGATCAAGAAGGAAGGCGAAGGCTCGGGCGCGGGCGCTGTCGTGGGCGGCGTGCTCGGCGGCGTGCTCGGCCACCAGATCGGCAGCGGGCGCGGCAACACCGCGGCCACCGTCGTCGGCGCGGGCGCGGGCGCCTACGCGGGCCACCAGGTGGAGAAGAACCAGAAGACGACCTCCAGCTACCAGGTCGTCGTGAAGCTGGAGGATGGCAGGAGCCGCACCTTCAACTTCTCGAAGCAGACAGTACCGGGTGGGCGACAAGATCCGGATCGTCGACAGCAAGCTCACGCGCCAGTAGCCGCTTCCGCGCCAAGCCAGGCGCGCGGCGCGGCGCGCCTTCACCGCCTCCAGGTCGTGCTCCGTGGCCGCCGTCACGCGCACGGACAGCAGGTCTCCGGGCTTGCGCCTTCGCGCGGTCACGCGCACGATGCCGTCGATCTCCGGCGCATCGGCGTGGCTCCGTGCGAAGGCGAACCGGCCCTCGACGTCGTCGACCAGCACCTCGAGCACGCGGCCGACCTTCCTCGCCAGGCGCGCGCGCTCACCTGCGCCTGCGCGGCCATGAAGCGAGCCAGGCGCTCCTGCTTCACGTCCTCCGGCACCGCGCCCGGCAGCTCGTTGGCCTTCGCGCCCTCGACCGGCGAGTACTTGAAGCAGCCCACGCGGTCGAGCTGGGCTTCGCCCAGGAACGCGAGCAGCTCCTCGAACTCCCGCTCGGTCTCGCCGGGGAAACCGACGATGAACGTGGAACGGATCGTGAGCTCCGGGCAGGCCTCGCGCCAGGCGCGGATGCGCTCGAGGTTCCTCTCGCTCGCCGCCGGGCGCTTCATGAGCTTCAGGATGCGCGGGCTCGCATGCTGGAACGGCACGTCGAGGTAGGGCAGCACGCGGCCCTCGGCCATGAGCGGGATCACCTCGTCCACGTGCGGGTACGGGTACACGTAGTGCAGCCGCACCCACGCGCCGAGCTCGCCCAGTGCCGCGCAAAGTTCCGTCATGCGCGTGCGCAGCGGCTTGCCGCCCCAGAAGCCCGTGCGGTACTTCACGTCGACGCCATAGGCGCTCGTGTCCTGCGAGATGACGAGCAGCTCCTTCACGCCCGCCTTCACGAGGCTCTCGGCTTCCTTCATCACCTCGCCCACGGGCCGGCTCACGAGGTCCCCGCGCATGGAGGGAATGATGCAGAAGGTGCAGCGGTGGTTGCAGCCCTCGGAGATCTTGAGGTACGCGTAGTGGCGCGGCGTGAGGCGGATGCCCTGCGGCGGCACGAGGTCCGTGTACGGGTCGTGCGGGCGCGGCAGGTGCGCATGCACCGCGGCCATCACCTCGGGCGTGGCGTGGGGACCGGTGACCGCGAGCACCTTCGGGTGCGCCTCGCGCACCACCTCGCCCTTGGCGCCCAGGCACCCGGTCACGATCACCTTGCCGTTGGCGGCGAGCGCCTCGCCGATGGCCTCGAGCGATTCCTCGACCGCGGCGTCGATGAAGCCGCAGGTGTTCACGACGACCAGGTCGGAGCCCTCGTAGGAGGGCGAGATGTCGTAGCCCTCGGCGCGCAGCTGCGTGAGGATGGACTCGGAGTCCACGAGCGCCTTCGGGCAGCCGAGCGAGACGAAGCCCACGCGCGGCGCGCGTGCGGGCGCCGGGGCCTTGCCGGTGCGCGTCGCCAAGGAGGCGCTACTTCTTCTTCGCGCGCGGCGGCTTGCGCGGCGCGGCGCGGGCCGAGCGCTTGGGCGGCGCCTCGACGGGCGACACCGGCGCCACCTCGCCCGGCGGGTTGGCGTAGGGGAAGCCGGCGAAGAGCTTGAGCGCCTGCTGGCGCAGCTCGTCCTGCATGTCGATCACGGCCTTGGCGCCCTTCTCGAGGTAGCCGCCCATCACCTGCGGGATCTGCTGGCCGGCGATGATGTTGGTGAAGGCCTCCGCGGGCACCTTGGGGATCAGCACCTGCGCCTGCTCCTGGAAGCGCTTCTGCGCCTCGTGGAAGGCGTGGATCGAGCGCTCGAGGTAGGACCCCATGAGGCCCTGCATCGAGTGGCCGTAGTACCGGATGATGTTCGCGAGCATGTCGGTGGAGAACATCGGCACGCCCCCCGACTCCTCCTCCAGGATGATCTGCAGCAGGATCGCGCGCGTGAGGTCCTCGCCCGACTTCGCGTCCTGCACCTGGAACTCCTTGTAGCCGAGCACCAGGTCCTTCACTTCCGCGAGCGTGATGTAGGTGCTCGTCTCGGTGTCGTAGAGCCTGCGGTTGGGATATTTCTTGATGATGCGGGGCGATGCCATGGCGGGCGGTCTCCGGCTCTTTGCTGCGCTACATCAATCGCGGGATGTGCGGCGCAACGTGGGATGGATCGAAACTGCACCAAGTCCTTCATTCTATTACTTTTTGGGCGTTCGCGGCAGTGCGGCGCCGCGGCCATGGTGCAGTGCAATAAAATAGCCTTGACAGGACCCCTCCCCGTTCCTAGAATGGGATTGTTGCGGCGCACCATTTCGCGCCTTCACCCGACGGAAACCGAAGACCATGCCGACCAAGACGAACCTCGCCGACCAGATCACCGAACTCAACGCCAACGCCGTGCAGGCGGCCGCGCGCCTGTCGAAGGTCTCCCTGGACAGCGCCGAGCGCCTGATGGCGCTGCAGATGAGCTTCGCGAAGGCCGCCCTGGGCGATGCCTCGCGCAACGCCCGCGCCGCCGCCGGTACGCAGGACCCGCAGGAATTGATGGCGCTTCGCACCAAGGCCGCCGAGGCCTCGCTCACGCAGTTCCTGGGCTACTCGCGCGGGCTGTACGAAGTGGCCTCCGACGCGCAGGCCGAGTTCGCGAAGCTGGCCGAGGAGCGCCTGGCCGAGCTGCAGCGCAGCGTGACCGAGACCGTCGAGGAAGCCGCGAAGAACGCCCCCGCCGGCAGCGACGTCGCCGTGGCCGCGATGAAGTCCTCGCTCGCCGCCGCCACCGCCGCCTTCGATTCCTTCTCCAAGGCCGCCCGCCACGCCGCGAGCTTCACCGACGCCGGCCTGAAGGCCGCCGCCCCGAAGGCCCGCCGCTAGCGCGCGCCCCGAGCCGCAAGGCGCCACCGTCTCCTCCTCCTTTATCGCAAATTCTCCAATTTGGATAAAGGTTCCAACCCCAGGATCAAACCTGGGGTTTTTTTTGCCCGCGTCCCGCGCACGGGACCGGCAGCACGCAAGGAAGACCGACCATGACCTCGATGAACGCGATGAAGAAGAAAGTGGCCCTCGTCACCGGCGGGGTGGGCGGGATCGGCACCGCGATCTGCAAGCGCCTGGCGGCGGACGGCTACTTCGTGGTCGCCAACTACGGCATCGCCGGCACCGAGACCAAGTGGGCCGGGCAGATGGCGAGCGCGGGCCTGAACGGCAGCAGCACCGCCCTCGCCTTCGGCGACGTGACCGACTTCGAGGCGATGGGCGCCATGATCGCGAAGATCACCGCGGACTACGGCCCGGTCGATGTGCTGGTGAACTGCGCGGGCATCACGCGCGACGCCACCTTCCGCAAGATGACGCCGGACCAGTGGCACGCGGTCATCGACACCAACCTCACGAGCGTGTTCAACGTGACGCGCCACGTGATCGAGGGCATGTGCGAGCGTGGCTGGGGCCGCGTGATCAACATCTCCTCCGTGAACGCCGTGCGCGGCCAGTTCGGCCAGGCCAACTACTCGGCGGCCAAGGCCGGCATCCTGGGCTTCACCAAGGCCCTCGCGCAGGAGGTGGTGAAGAAGGGCGTCACGGTGAACGCGATCTCCCCGGGCTACGTGCAGACGGAGATGACCTCCGCGATCCGCGAGGACGTGCGCCTCGCGATCGTGGCGCAGATCCCCGCCGGCCGCATGGGCATGCCCGAGGAAGTGGCCGACTCCGTGGCCTTCCTCGCCTCCGAGAAATCCGCCTACATCACCGGCACCAACCTCTCGGTGAACGGCGGGGGTACTGCACCGCCCTTGTGGGGATGCGAGCAAGACGAAGGCGTACTGCGCCGACACGACGACGCACGGAATCTGCACCGCTGCAGGGCCCCACTGCCGTTGTGCCCCTTCAGGGGATCGACGGCAAGCCGAGCGCGTACCTGCACCGACACGACGACGCACCGGACGTTCTTCGGACGCAATCGAGCAGGCCCCACCGCCTTGTGGGGATGCGAGCAAGACGAAGGCGTACCTGCGCCGACACGACGACGCTGCGTCCGGAGGCGCTGCGCGTGAGGCACCCGTCGAGGGGCCCCTTCAGGGGATCGACGGCAAGCCGAGCGCGTACCTGCGCGGGCACGGAATCCGCCCGGTTCTTCGGACCGCCCTTGTGGGGATCTGTGGGATGCGAGCAAGCCGAAGGCGTACCTGCGCCGACACGACGACGTACGAATTCAACACGGCCCTTCGGAGGCGCTGCGCGTGAGGCCTCCCCAGACCGACCGCCGGGATCGTTCCCGCCCACTGCCGTAGAATCCTCCTTGGGCCAGCCTCGCGCCCCGTTGGCGGGCGTGCGCGGGCCCTCCGCCTCCGGAGGCGACCGACGGTGAAAATGCGCGCGATCTTCCGCAGCGTGAGCCCCTACCTCGGGGCCGGCGCCACCGTCGCGATGCTGGTCGCGCTCGTGGCCCGATCTACTACACGTGGCTCGACCTGCAGTGGGTCGCGTTCCTCGCCGGCATCCTCGCCGCGGCCGTGCTGTCCATCGTGAGCCGCGCCTCCCATGCCGAGTGGGTCATCGCCCGGCGCGGCGCCCAGCTCGCCCAGGCGCGCGAAGCTGCAGTCCGAGTCCGTGCTGCGCAAGCATGCCGAGGACGCCCTCGCCGCCGTGCGCACGAACGTCCACTACGTCGACGGTCGCCTCCCGCGCTGCTGGCCTATGTCGATGACGGCCTCACGGTGCGCTACCACAACCTCGCGCTTCGCCGCTGGCTGGGCGCGGCGCGCGAGTCGATCGATGGCCGGCCCGCGGCCGAGGTCTTCGGCGCCTCGTGGCTGGACCTCGAGGCACCCGCGCGCGAGGCGCTCGCGGGCCATGTCGCCCAGTCGACGCGCCGCCAGACGCTCGCGAGCGGGCGCGGTTCCGGCTCGGCCGTGCGCGGTGCCTGCCGCACTTCGGCGACCAGGGCCTCGTGCTGGGCGCCTTCGTCCTGCAGATCGACGTGACGGACCCGATGGCCGACCGCGCGGCGCGCGAGGTCGAGAACCAGGGCGAGCGCGGCCGGGACCTGTATGCCGACACCCTCGCGACGGAACTCACCGACTGGGACAACGTGGCCGACCGGCTGCGCGCTGCCCTGGACGGCGACGAATTCTGCCTCTTACGCGCAGTCGATCTCGCTGTCGTTCATCGCCTCGCGCACGCCCTTCCACGAGTTGCTCGTGCGCCTTCGCGAGGAGGAGGAAAACCTGATGCCCCCGGGCACCTTCCTGCCGCTCGCCGAGCAGCACGGGCTGATGCCCGCGCTCGACCGCTGGGTGGTGGGCCACCTGCTCGACTGGGCGGCCGGGAGCGCCGCGCGCCAGGACGCGACCTACAGCATCAACATCAAGGCGGTGCCGACCGTGCTCGACGAGGAGTTTCCCGCGTTCGTGAAAGCGCAGCTCGCGCGCACGGGCCTGTCCGGGCGGCTGCTGTGCTTCGAGATCGGGGAGGCCGGCGCCGCGCAGGACCTTCGCCGCACCGCGGCCTTCGTCGAGGGCGTTCGCGCGTGCGGCTGCCAGACGACGCTCTGCGGGCTCGGGCGCAACCTCGCCTCCTTCGACATCCTGCGCCCGCTCGCCGTGGACTTCCTCAAGATCGACGCGGGGATCGTGCTGCGCGTCACCACGAGGCGGTGGACGCGGCCAAGGTGAAGGCGATCGTGCGCGTGGCGAACGACACGCGCCGCCGGACGATCGCCGAGTGCGTGGAGGACCCGCAGACGCTCGAGCAGTTGAGGAAGCTCGGCGCGTGGACTACGCCCAGGGTTTCGGGATCTCGCACCCGGCCCCGCTCGAGGACCCGGCCTGACCGGCCAGGGCGCTCCCGCCGCCTGGGGTACATGTGCTGGCCGCCGTTGATCGAGATGTTGGCGCCGGTGATGAAGGCCGCCTCGTCCGAGGCGAGGTACGCGCACAGGCCCGCCACTTCCTCGGGCTTGCCCAGCCGGCCCACGGGGATCTGCGGCAGGATCTTCGAGTCGAGCACTTCCTTCGGGATCGCCATCACCATCTTCGTGCCGATGTAGCCGGGCGAGATGGTGTTCACGGTGACGCCCTTCCTGGCCACCTCCAGCGCGAGGGCCTTCGAGAAGCCGTGCATGCCCGCCTTGGCCGCCGAGTAGTTCGTCTGGCCGAAGGCGCCCTT
The DNA here is from genome assembly GCA_044221765.1 of Usitatibacteraceae bacterium. Lineage (GTDB taxonomy): Bacteria > Pseudomonadota > Gammaproteobacteria > Burkholderiales > Usitatibacteraceae > FEB-7. Next base: position 12,532 of record JBGAOO010000071.1, read on the forward strand.
CTGGCCGTTCACCGAGGAGACGTTGATCACGCGGCCCCAGCCGCGCTCGACCATCGCGTCCACCACGGGCTTGGTCATGTTGAAGACGCTGTCCAGGTTCGTCTTCATCACCGCGTCCCAGTCGACCTTGCCCATCTTCTTGAAGGTCATGTCGCGCGTGATGCCGGCGTTGTTGATGAGGATGTCGATGGGGCCGACCTCGTTCGAGATCTTCGCCACCGTGTCGTGGCAGGAATTGAAATCCGACACGTCGCACGGGTAGGCCGCGAAGTGGTAGTCGCGGTGCGCCATCTCGGCGAGCCAGGCCTCGACTTCGTGTTGCCGGGCGAGTACGTCACGACGACGCGGATGCCCATGCGGGCGAGCTTCATGCAGATGGCCTCGCCGAGGCCGCCCATGCCGCCGGTGACGAGCGCGATTCGTTGGGTGGTCATTTTCTGCTACTCCTCCTCCAGGGGATGGTTCGGTCGGGACGGACCGCGGCGGGCGCCGCGGCCGCGGGTCAGGCTTCGATCTCGGCGCGTTCCTTCACGTAGCGGCCCGGCGCCGGCTCGATCGGCTTGTGCTTCGCGTCGCCCAGCTTCGTGCGCGCGGGGACCAGCTTGCCCGCGAAGGGCTTGAGCCACGCCGACCACGGGTTCCACCAGCTGCCTGGCGTCTCCTGCGCCTGCGCGAACCACTGGTCCGCGTCCGGCCCCAGGCGCTCGTTCGTCCAGTAGCTGCGCTTGTTCTTGGAGGCCGGGTTGATCGAGCCGGCGATGTGCCCGCTCGCGCCCAGCACGAACTTCACCTTGCCGCCCAGGTAGCGCGCGCTTTCGTAGCCGGCCTTCCAGGGCACGATGTGGTCCTCGCGCGCGGCGAACACGAAGGCGGGCATGTCCACGCGCTTCAGGTCCACGGGGACGCCGCACATCGTGCCGCCACCTCCTTGCGGCTGATGTTGCGCGATCCGCTCGCCTTCGTCTGGCGCTACGCGCTGGGCTGGCGCGCGGTCCCAGAAGACGATCAGCCCCTCACGCTGGACGCACCATCGTGAGCGCGTCGGGCTGCACCAGCTTGTTGTCCTGGTAGGTGTTGCGCAGGTAGTAGCCGTACATCGGGCCGGGCAGGTTCGTCGAGTCGCCGTTCCAGTAGAGCAGGTCGAAGGCCGGCGGCTGCTTGCCCTTCAGGTAGTTCGAGACGACGTACGACCAGACCAGGTCGTTCGCGCGCAGGCTGGAGAACGCACCGGCGAGCTCCTGGCCGGGGACGATGCCGCCCTTGGCGAGCTGCTTCTCGCGCTTTTCCACGAAGTTCTTGTCGATGTAGACGCGGATCTCGCCCACCTCGGTGAACTCGAGCAGGGCGGTCATCAGCGTGAGGCTCGCGACGGGCTTCTGCTTCTTCGCGGCGAGCACCGCCAGCGCGGAGGACACGAGCGTGCCGCCGATGCAAAAGCCCAGCACGTTCACCTTGTCGGCCTTCGTGATCGCCCTCGCCTCGGCGAGCGCGTCGATCACGCCCAGCTGCACGTAGTCGTCCCAGGTGAGCTTGTCCAGGGGCGGCTTCACGTTGCGCCAGGAGACCATGAACACGGTGTGCCCCTGCTCGACGGCGTAGCGCACCAGCGAGTTCTCGGGCTGCAGGTCCATGATGTAGAACTTGTTGATGCAAGGGGGCACCATCACGAGCGGGCGCTCGTGCACCTTCTCGGTGAGCGGGGAATACTGCACGAGCTGGATGAGGTCGTTCTCGAACACGACCGCGCCCTTGGAGACGGCGATGTTGCGGCCGACCTCGAAGGCGGTCTCGTCGGTCATGGAGATGCGGCCCTTCTCGATGTCCTCGGCGAGGTTCTTCATGCCCTCGTGCAGGCTCTGGCCGCCGCTCTCGAGCGCTTCCTTGAGCGCCTCGGGGTTGGTGAGCAGGTAGTTCGAGGGGGCCGCCGCATCCAGGTACTGGCGCATGAAGAAGCGCATGCGCTGCTTGGTGGGCGCGTCCATCTCCGCCTTCTCCACCGCCTCCATCATCATCTTCGAGGTGAGCAGGTAGGAGTCCCGGTAGTAGCGGAAGAGCGGCAGCTTGTCCCATTCCGGCGCGCTGAAGCGCTTGTCGGCCGCCGGGGCTGCCGGGGCGGCGGCGGCCTCGGGCTGGAAGGCCTGCATCCAGAGGTTCATCTGCTGCTGCATGTACTGGCCCTGCAGGTCGAGCAGCGTCTCGGGCTTGGCGGACACCG
>JBGAOO010000072.1:0-13791 GCA_044221765.1 Usitatibacteraceae bacterium
ACCGCCGCGCGGGCCGCCACTGCCACCCCCCCTGGCCTGCGCCCAGGCGGTGTCCGCTCCCAGCGCGAGGACCGATACCGCAGCGACTGCGATCCAGAACTTCTTCATGGCGACCTCCTGCCGGTACCTGGAAGTTTGACCGGTGGCCTGCCGATAAGTTTGCGCGGGCACGGCCGGCCGGCGAGTGCCCTGGATCAACGCGGGAGTGGGGAATGAACGGCAGTTGCCGCTACTTCTTGCGCGCGAGCAGGTCCTTGAGGTTCGCGAACGGCGAATGCGTCGCGCTCGCGGTCGCCTCGCCGCCCGTGCCCGAGGCGCCCACCGACTCGAGCAGCTTCTGGTGCTCGTTGTCGTGGCAATACACGCACAGGAGTTCCCAGTTGCTGCCGTCGGGCGGGTTGTTGTCGTGGTCGTGGTCGCGGTGGTGCACCGTGAGCTCGCGCAGGTTCGCGCGCGTGAACTCGCGCGTGCAGCGCCCGCAGATCCAGGGGTAGAGCTTCAGGGCCTGCTCGCGGTAGCCCTGCCCGCGCTCGCTCGCGGCACGCCGGGCGTCGGCGACGATCTTGTCCAGCTTGGCGGAATTCGCCGCGGCCATCGGGTCCTCCTCGCGGTTCGTCCTTCGAGGATAACGCGAAATTCCTTCCCCTTGGTCCCATGCGCCGCCGGCGAAAGCGCCCAGCGGCCCGTGCCCGCGGGCGCCCGGCCCGACCGCGCGGCATAATAGGCGCGACCCTCTCCACCACACCGGATCGCCAGCGGTCCGGTTTCTTCCATGCCTTCCCAGAACGAAGCGCGCACCCCTTCGGTTCCGGCCGCGGCGGCCAGCGCGCGCTGGGTGGACGAGTTCCTGCTCCCGACGGTGTCGGCCGAACTCGACGCGCGCGCGCGCGCGGCGATGCGCTGCCTGCAGCTCGAGCCCCATGACGAGGAGGAGGCGATCCACCTGCGCCGGCTGGGCCATGCGTGCGACGTGGCCGTGTGGCGGCAGGAGCGCGTGACGGAGCGCCACTGGCAGCGCCCGCCCATCCTGCTGGGCGCGGCACGCTGGCCGATGGCGGACGGCCACTACGACCTGGCGTGGAGCGGCGAGGCCGGCCTGGCCCCCCTGTCGAGCGAGGCGCGCCTCGCCTGCGCCCGGGAACTGCACCGCGTCTGCGCGGACCGCGGCGCCGTACTGCTCGTGGCCGGCAATCGCGCCTGTCCCCTGCACCGCGCGCGCGGGGTCGCCTTCGAGGACATGCGCGCGCTCTTCGTCGCGCAGGCCGGGTTCCGCGCGATGCGCCCCGCGAACCTCGCCGGACATTTCGGCTGGTCGCGCCTGCCGCGCGTGCTGCGATGGCTCGCCGCGCCGCTCGAGGCCTACCTGCGATGGGCCTCGCAACCGGCGCACCCGCGCCGCTACGCGAGCGCGCTGAACCCGATGCTGGCCCTGAGCTTCCCGCGCTGACATGGGCATCCCCGACCTCTCGATCGTCATGACGAGCCTGAACTCGGCGGGCTGGCTGCGCCGGTCGGTGCCCAACGTGCGCGAGACCCTGGGCGCCGTCACGGCCGAGCTCATCCTCGTCGACAACGGCTCGACGGACGAGAGCATCGCCGTCGCGCTCGCGGCCTGGCCGGGGGCGACCGCCCTCCCGCAGGGCGCCAACCTCGGCTGGGTCAAGTCGAACAACGTCGGCATGAAGCACGCGCGGGGTCGCTACGTGATGCTGCTCAACAACGACGTCGAGATCCCGGCGGGCTATTTCGAGGCGCTGGTGCGGTTCATGGATGGCCATCCCGACGCCGGGGTGTGCTCGGGCCGCATCCTGAACCCCGACGGATCGGACCAGGGCACCGCGCGCAGCTTCCCCAGCCTCGCGAACGGGATCTTCGGGCGCCGCTCGCTGCTCAGCCGGCTGTTCCCGGGCAATCCCTGGACGCGCCGCTTCCTCAGCGGGCGCCACCAGGAAGGCAACGAGCCCTACCGCGTCGGGATCCTCTCGGGCTGCTGCATGATGATGCCCACCGCGCTCGCGCGCGAGATGCAGTGGCTGGACGAGTCGTTCGACATGTACTGGGGCGATGCGGAGCTGTGCGCGCGCATCGCCGCCCGCGGGCGCGGCGTGTACGTGGTCCCGGAAACGCACCTGCTGCACCACGAGGGCCAGGGCGGCAGCTCGGGCACCTGGCCGCTGCGACTGCGCAGCCTGCTCGCCTTCCATCGCGGCGCCTACCTCGCTTACACCAAGGTGCACGCGCTTGCCGCGTGGCATCCGCTGCGCTGGCTGGCGGCCCTCGCGCTGACGGCGCGCGGCACCGCGCTCCTCGTCGTCCAGGTGCTCAGGCCGGGCAAGTCGACCTCGAGCGGCGGGCGCAACTGACCGCCCCGCCGCCGCCGCGGCGCCTCAGGCCGCGGCGAGGACCGCCGCGATCACCGCGCGAACCTGGACTTCCGTCTGCTCGGTGAACAGGGGCAGCGTCACGATGCGCGCGCCCTGTTCCTCCGTGTGCCGCAGGTCGTCCCGGGGGCAATCGCGGAAGAGCTCGTGGTAGTGGTTCGGGATGTAGTGGATGCCGCTCGAGACCCCGTCCGCCCGCAGGCGCGCGATGAACCGGTCGCGCTCCTGCACCTTGAGCACGTACATGAACGGCACGGCGTCCTCGTAGTCGGTGGGTATGACCTCCAGCCGCGCCACGCCCCGGAACGCGGCATCGTAGGCCTGCGCGATCTCGCGCCGGCGCCTCGCGAACGCCTCGAAGCGGCCCAGCTGCACGCACCCGATGGCCGCGTTCACGTCGGCCATGTGGTACCGGAAGCCTTCCTCGGCCACCGAATAGCGCACCTGCTGGTCGCGCACGCGGGTCCACGTGTCGGTGTCCACGCCCAGGATGCGCATCCGCCGCGCCTTGCGGAAGGCCCCGTCGAGGCGGGGATCCGGGTAGACGATCGCGCCGCCCTCGCCGCAGGTGATGTTCTTGATCGGATCGAAGCTGAAGCAGACGACCTGGCCGGCGGCGCCGATGCGACTGCCGCCCTGGCGCGAGCCGAAGGCATGCGCGGCGTCCTCCACCACGAAGAGGCCTTCCTCCTGGGCAAAGGCGAGGATGTCCGCCATCGCGCAGGGCGATCCCCGGTAGTGGATCGGCAGGATCGCGCGCGTGCGCGGGCTGCGGCAGCGCCGGATGCTCTCCGCGCAGACGTTCAGGCTCACCGGGTCGATGTCCGCGAAGACCGGCGTGAGGCCCGCCGCCACGATCGCCTGGAGCGTCGCGACGAAGGTGAGCGAGGGAACGATCACCTCGGCGCCGGGCTCGATCGCGAGCGACTTCAGGGCGAGGTGGAGCGCGGCCGTGCCCGAGCTGGTCGCGACGACCCGCGACGCGCCGCAGAAATCGCCGATCTCGCGCTCGAACCGCTCGACCTCGGCGCCCATCCCGAGCCAGCGCGAGGCGAAGACGCGCGAGACGGCATCGAGCTCCTCCGGCCCGAGGCTCGGGCGCTGCAGCGGAATGAGCGGCGCCGGCCGGGGTGTGTTCCCGGCTTCTTCCGCAAGCACGCCACCAACCGTCGCCAAGCCGAAGCGCTCCTTGTCTGCCCGTCGATGCCAGGTCCCGACGGCGCCGCGCCGCGCGGGCGGCCGTGCCCGGAATTGCCGATGTTATCCTAGCCCAATTCGCCAACCTGCCGGTGCGAAGCGATTCCCGCGTGGCGCCCATGCCATCCACCCCGGTCGTTCCCGCCGCGAGTTCCACCGACAGCGTGCCGCGCTGGCAGGAGCGTCCGCTCGGCTTTCGCCTCGGCAAGCGCGCGCTCGACCTGGCCGTCGCCGTCCCCTTGCTGGCGCTCACCCTGCCGCTGCAACTGTTCATCGCGCTGCTCGTCCGGCTGGATTCCCCCGGGCCCGCCCTCTTCCGCCAGGAGCGCCTCGGGCTCGACGCGAAGCCCTTCACGTTCCTCAAGTTCCGCACCATGCACGTGGATGCGCGCGAGCGGTTCGCCCACCTCTACGACTACGACAGGATCGCGAACGCCGGCGGCGAGCTGCCCCTCAAGCACGGCGACGACCCGCGCGTCACGCGCGCCGGCCGGTGGCTGCGGCGCTCGAGCCTCGACGAGCTGCCCAACCTGCTGCACGTCGTGCGCGGGGAGATGTCGCTCGTCGGCCCGCGCCCGGAGATCGCCGACCTGCTCGCGTGCTATGCCGACGAGCACTTCATGAACTTCCGCGTGAAGCCCGGCATCACCGGGCTGCCGCAGGTGTCCGGCCGCGACGGGCTCACCATCGCGCGCACGATCGCGCTCGACCTGCACTATGCGCGGACGGCGTCCCTTGCCGGGGACCTCGCGATCCTGGCGCGGACCGTGAAGTGCGTGCTGACGGGCAAGGACGCCTACTGAGCGCGGCCGCCCGGTTCCGTGCCTGCCGCTTTCCGGAATATCATGGGCCATGAACGACGCCGAGGCGCGGCCGGTACTGGTCACGGGATGCTCCTCCGGCATCGGGCAATGCCTCGCGAGCCGGCTGCACGAGCGCGGCTATCGCGTCTTCGCCACGGCCCGTGATCCCGCGGACCTCGAGCGCCTGGGCACGGTCGGCGTCGAGAGCCTTCCCCTGGACCTGCGCGAGTCCGGCTCGATCCGCCGTGCCGTCGACCACGTGCTCGCGCGGACCGGCGGCCGCCTCCATGCGCTCGTGAACAACGCGGGCTACGGGCAGCCGGGCGCGGTCGAGGACCTGGACCGCGCGGTGCTGCGCGAGCAGTTCGAGGTCAACGTCTTCGGCACGCAGGAACTCACCAACCTCGTCATTCCCGCCATGCGACGCGCCGGGCGCGGGCGCGTGGTGCACGTGAGCTCGATCCTCGGCCGCATCGCGCAGCCCTACAAGGGCGCGTACTGCGCCAGCAAGTTCGCCCTCGAGGCCCTGGCCGACGCGCAGCGCATCGAGCTGCGCGGCAGCGGCCTCTTCGTCTGCCTCGTCGAGCCCGGCCCCATCCAGACGCGATTCTCCGAGCGCGCCCTGCGTGCCTTCCGCGAGAACGTGAGCGGGGCCGGATCGCTGCACGCCGCCTACTACGGCAGGATGGAAAGCAAGGCCCTGGAGGGCGGGCGCCTCGCGCGCTTCGCGAAGTCGCCCGACCTCGTGGCCGAGCGGGTGCTGCACGCGCTGGAAAGCGACCGCCCTCGCGAGCGCTACCTGGTGACCCTGCCGGCCCGCGCCTTCGCGGTGCTGCGTCGCGTGCTGTCGGATCGCATGCTCGATCGCCTGCTGGCCGCGGCCGCGAAGCGCTAGCGCCGGGGGCGAGGCGATGACGCACGAGCGGTCGGCCCACACGCAGCTGCCGGCGAGCCCGGGGGTGCGGTATGTCGAGGCCTACCTCTCGCCGCGCATCCTCGCGCGGCCGGCCTGGCGCGGGCGCAGGCTCTCCTGCGTGGTCATCGCGCCCGCGGATGCCACCTACGACTACCAGGGAAAGGCGACGGGCTTCCGGCAGGCGGGCCACGAATGCGACGTGATCCGGATGCCCTGCGACGACCCCGCGCACGAGGCGTCGCCGCCCTTCGCGCTGCCGCTCGCGTCGGACCGCTACGACCTGGTCGAGCTGGGCGAATTCGGCCGCATCGCCGTGGGACACGAACGCCGCAGCGCTTTCGTGCGGGAGCTCCTTCGCATCTGCAAGCCTGACGGGGTGGTCGTGGCGCCCCTGGGCAACCGCCTGTGCCCCCTCAACCTCTCCGGCGGCCGGCTCGCGATCCACGGGCCGTGGGCGCGCACGCTCCTGGGCTTCGCGCAGGCCGAGGCGCTCTTCGTCGGCCCGGGCCGCTTCTCGTCGATGCGACGACTGAACGTGGCCGGCCATTTCGGCTGGAGCCGCCTGCGCGGACCGGGAAGGCTCGCCGGCCGCGTCCTCGACGCTTTCTGGACGCGCCTCGCCACGCCGGAGCGAAGCTGGCTCTACGACAGCCCGCTCAATCCGGTCGGGGTGTTCTGGATCGAGAAGTGACGGGTTGAAGGAACGGCGCCGCGGCACCGCCCTCGGCGTACGATGCGTCACGTGCATCGGCCTGCGGCCGATGCCTCCCCGCGACGAACCCGAGAAGGAAACACCCTTGAGATCCATGAAACGCAACGTCGCCGCGGCCTGCCTCGCGTGCAGCGTCCTCGGCCTGGCCGGGCACGCCCTCGCGGCCGCGAACGAGCCGCCCGAATGCGGTGACAAGAAGTCGCTGGGCGATGCCAAGCGCCAGTACGAGGGGCTCGAGGCGCAGCAGCAGAACCTGAAGATCAAGGCGCTCTCGGACGTGAAGCAGATCCGCTCCGGCCCGCCGCCGGCGAGCGTCAACCAGTACGCCAACAAGACCACCTACGCGACCGCGTCGCGCTGGTGCCAGGCGAGCGCCGCGCTCTCGAACGGCAAGACGGACACGCTCTACTGGCGCATGGACTACGTGGTCTCGGGGAAGGGCTTCTCGATCAACATCGACCATTGCGCCACGAACCACGACCTGCTCGATGGCGGCTGCAGGAAGGCGCGCGCGGGCCAGTAACGCCCGCCGGGCACCTACCGGAGCAGGTCCCCGAACCGCCCCAGGTCGACCTCGCCCGTCGTGTCGTACTGGAGCGTGGTGGCATACGGCTCCACGAGGCTCACCCTGCCGCGCAGCCGGTAGGGCCAGCGCGTGGGCGCGTCCTTCCTCGCCTCGAGCACCTGCCGCAGCACGTCGCGCACGTTGCTCGCGACGTCCACCTCCACGGTGCCCGTGCCGTAGCGCGGGACCGTGACCGGCTGGCTCGAGACGCCCGTGGCGAAGGGCTTGCCGTTCACCTCGAGGTCGAAGCTCATGCCGGTCACGGCGAGGTCGACGTCGTTCGGGTTCTGCACGCGCACCTGCACGCGCATCTTCTGCTCGAGGAGCCTCAGCTCCCGGATCTCGAGGCCGGCGACGCTCACCTTGGGCGACTTGAGGCCGTGAAGGGAGGCGCAGGCGCTCGCCACCAGCAGTGCCGCGACCGGGAGCCACCGGGACCGCTGATGAAGTCGGACGGGCACGCGCCTCACCTGGGAAGGGAACAGGCCTTCATTATCGCCTGACGATCCGGGCTGCCACCGGACTTCCGCATCGCCGCAGCTTCCCGGCCGGTCGGTGTGCCAGCGAACCGACTTGGCCACGGCATCGCCCCTATTCTTGCTCCGAGCCGAAGCCCGCGTGCCAGGTCCCGACGTCGGCAGCCCGCGACACTTCACGGGTCCCGAATCTCCGCGCGTTGCCGGGCATTCGCGCCACGAATGCCCCCACCGACCCGCCGCCATCCCGCCATCCGGCGCGAAGTCGTCCCGCCGACGTCGGCAGCCCGCGACACTTCACGGGTCCCGAACCTCCGCGCGTTGCCGGGCATTCGCGCCACGAATGCCCCACCCGACCCGCCGCCATCCCGCCATCCGGCGCGAAGTCGTCCCGCGCGCCGGTCACCGCATTCCGAGCAGGTTCCGCTTCGCCACCCGAGGAAAGATGCCATGACCGACCCGCGCAACATCGCCCACGACAAGAAGGTCATCCAGGAGAAGAAGCACCATCGCGAGGACGTGGCGCCGGGTGCCGACAAGACGCCGCAGCCGGGAAGGAAGACGCACAAGGAGCACCACGCCGCCGACACGCCGAAGCTGCCGGACGAGGCGGCACCGGTGCCCACGACCGAGAAGCCCCTGGAATAGCGCAGGGACCGCAGGTCGCGTCACCGGGGCGAAGGACCCCGCGCGCCGTCAGCCCTTCTCGATCACCCAGAAGTTGGGCTTGGTGCCGCGGTCCAGGCCCGCGCGGCGGTAGCCCGGCGCGTTCACGCGCTTGGCCACCACGCTGGCCGGATCGAGCAGGTCGCCGAAGGCGCGAGCCGAGGCGGGGCAGGCCTGCACGCAGGCCGGCTGCTGCCCGTTCGCCACCAGCGCCTTGCAGCCGGGCCCCATGCAGCTCTTGGGCGTATCCGTCTTCGGGTCGGTCCAGCGCGCGCCGTAGGGGCAGGCCGCGACGCACTTGCCGCACTGGATGCACTTCGCCTCGTCGGTGACCACCAGGCCGTCGTCGTTGCGCGAGATCGCCTTCTTCGGGCACTTCGCGAGGCAGGGCGCGTTGGTGCACTGCTGGCACTGGCTGAGCAGCAGGCGCGTGGCGCCGTTCACCTCGGTCTCGACCCGCTCGATGTTGGTGGCGAGGCCGCGGTCGATCTTCGCGCCGCTGTAGGCGAGGCCGGCGTAGTTCGTCATCGAGCAGGCGACGATGCAGGCCCCGCAGTTGAAGCACTGGGACGCGTCCCAGACATGGACCATCTGCCGTGCAGCCGCGTTGCTCATGCTTTCCTCACTCGGGCGGAGAAGTTGTTGGCGAGCGCGCCGGTCATCGGCTCGGCCCGGCCCGGTGCGAGCCGGTTCGGGTTGATGCCTTCGCGCAGGAAGGCGAAGTCGCCGTCCTTCGCGAGGGCCGCGGCGCGGTAGCCGCCGCTGAACGCATAGGCGAAGAGCACGCCGCGGCGCACGCGGTGGGTGAGCCGCACCTTGCCCTCGCCCTTCTGGCCGGTGTCCAGGCCCTCGAGCGCGATGGCCTCGCCGTCCTTCAGCCCCAGTTGCCTGCCGTCCTCGGGGTGCATCCAGATCGAGCGGTCCCCCGTGGCGCGGCCCGTGGCGGCGAAGGCGGCGGTGCCGCTGCCGTTGCTCATGCTCTTGCCGGAGAGGACGTAGAACTCGTCCGCGGCCTTGGGCAGCCTGTACGCGGTGACGACCTTGTAGTCGGGCAGCGGGTCGGCCTTCGCCTTGCGCAGCGCCGGGTTGAGGACGGCGCGCAGCGCGTAGACCTCGATCTTTCCCGAGGGCGTGTCGAAGGGCTTCGTGAAGGGGACCTCGTCGTACTTCTTGGCGCCCAGCACGCTGAAGCCCTGCGCCTGGAGTTCCTTCTCCATGCGCGTGGCCACCTCGGGTTCCTTCACGCTCCAGGACTTCAGGCACGCGGCGAGCATCCTCGACTCGAGCTGCTCCTTGTAGTGCGCGAAGCCGGCCGGCGTCGATTGCCCGGCGCCATAGCCCACCTTGAGCGCGCGCTCGGGGAAGGCCCGGCGCAGGATCTCGAGCTGGATCCACAGGTCGTCGCGGCCGTCGACGCCCTCGGGCATCGGCAGCACGGCCTCGGAGCGCTGCATCGTCGCCGACAGCGTCCACTTCACGTCCGAGACTTCCTCGCGCTCCAGGAAGAACGTCGCCGGCAGCACGTAGTCCGCCCAGTCGCAGATCTCCTGCGGCAGGATGTCCTGCACCACCAGCAGGTCGAGCTTCTTCAGCGCCTCGAGCAGCTTCGGGGTGTTGGATTCGCGCTGGATGAGCGTCGTCCCGAGCGCGAAGACCGTGCTCACAGGATAGGGATTCCCGGTGAGCACCGCGTCCACCACCGCCTGGAACGTGCCCGCGGCCTCCGGGTAGGCGTAGGTGTCGATGCGCTTCACGTCCGCCACGTCGAACTGGCCCAGGGGCATGCTCGCCTTCTTCGCCGCGGCGTCCAGGCTCACGAGGTTCAGGCCCGCCGCCCGCGAGAACGCGAGCCCGCCCTTGCGGTCCGCATTGCCCACGACGGCGTTCAGCAGGAGCACGGCGCGCGCCGCGTCGGTGTCGTTGCCGTTGCGCGTCCAGTACCAGCCGTCGTCGGCCACGCCGCCCAGCGTCGCGAACTCGCGCGCGAGGGTGCGCACCAGTTCCGGGGCGAGGCCCGTGATCGAGGCCGCGTGCTCGGGCGTGAAGGGCGCGATGCGCTCGCGCAGCAGGCGGAAGGCGGTCTTCACCTTCACTTTCTCGCCGCCGGCCAGGGCGACTTCGCCCTCGTACTCGAGCGAGGGCTCCACGCCGGCCGTGGCGACGAACTCCGTGGCCACGCCCTTCTCGTTGCGCTTCACGCCCTGGAAGGCGAGCGCGCCGGCCTTCGCGTCCCACACCGCGTAGCCGATCGCCTCCTTGTTGCCCGTGGCCTCCGCCGCGGTGACCGGGAGGCCGTCGGCGCGGATGAGCAGCGGCGCGTTGGTGTGCGCGGCCAGGAACTTGAGGTCGGCGAGCTTGCCCTCGACGATCTCGCGCACCATGGCGAGCGCGAGCACCGCGTCCGTGCCGGGCAGGATGGGCACCCACTGGCTGTCCGCGAAGGCGCCGTCCGGGCGGCGCGGGTCGACGAACACGACCTTCGCCTTGCCGTCCTGGCGGGCGAGCGAGAGCCGGTGCGCGGCGCCGATGGAAGCCTGCAGCGTGCGGCCGAAGAACACGATGTACCGGCAGTTCTCGTAGTCGGGATCCACGCGGCGATGGTGGTCGTAGGGCTGGCCGAAGGCCCAGCGCCGCGCCACGGTGCCCGGCACCGTGCAGGTGGAGGCGTGGTTCACCACGTTCGGGCTGCCCAGCGCGTAGGCGATCACCTGCGCGGTGGGCGTCAGGTCGTGCGCGGTGTAGACCACGGAGCGCTCGCCCTTGGCGGCCACGGCGGCCTTGAGCTTCGCGGCGATCTCGTCGAGCGCCACGTCCCAGGACACCTCGACGTACTTGCCCTCGCCGCGCTCGCCCGCGCGCTTGCGCGGCCGGCGCAGGCGCAGCGGGTGGTTCCAGATCCACAGGGCGGAGGCGCCGCGACCGCAGGCACCGCGCTGCGGGTGGGCCGCGTTGGGCATGAGCAGGACCTGCTTGCCCTTGGGATCGGCCTTCTCGAGCGCCTGCAGCCCGCAGCCGGCGCCGCACATGAAGCACGACACGAACCGCTTGCGGTAGCCGCCGGCGATCATCGCCGGCACGTCCGCGCCCTCGGGCAGCCAGTTGGCGAACACCGGTCCGCCGGCGGTGGCCGTGGCAGTGGCAGTGGCCACCGAGCCGACCGTCGACAGGAAGTCCCTTCTCGTCATGCGCTTGCAATCGCCCATCGCGGTTCCTTTCCGTCACCCGGAATGACACCCACGTTACGCGGGCCGACTCCCCACGCCCATTCGGACGACTACCCCGTCGCCTAGGCAAAACTCGTAGCCCTTTGGTCCCAGGATCGCGGGCGGCGTGCGGGACATTTGCGCTATCCGGGGGTTGCGCCCGGCGCGCGTTGGCAGTATCGGCGCATGCCTTCCGCCGCCTCGCGCCTGGGTTCGCTCCTCGCCTGCGTGGCGCTCGCCGCCGGCGCGGCGACGCCGCAGTCGCTGCGCCTGGGCATGCTCGCGCCGGAGGGCTCCTTCGACGCGCTGCGCAGCTGGGATTTCATGGAGCCCTACCTCGCGCTCGCGCTGCCGGACGTCGCGGTCGAGGTGCGCCGCCTGCCGCACGGCGCCCTGCGCGCGGCGATCCACGACGGCGAGATCGACTTCTTCATCGCGAACAGCGGCTTCTTCGTGGAGGCCGAGGCGGCGCACGGCGCGAGCCCGGTCGCCACGCTCGACTCGCCCTACGCGCTCTCGCCCACCCAGGCCATCGCCTCGACCCTCATCGCCTCGGCCGGCAACCACGAGATCCGCGGCCTGGCCGACCTGCGCGGCAAGCGCCTGGTCGCCGTGCACGACATCGCCTTCGGCGGCTACCAGCTCGGCATGCACGCGCTGAAGCAGGCGGGCGTCGAGCGCGAGGACCTCGCCTCGCTCGAGTTCACCGGGCTGCCGGTGGACCAGCTGCTCGAGGCGGTGCGCACCGGCCGCGCCGACGCGGCCATCCTGCGCAGCTGCCTGTTCGAGAGCCTCACGCACCGCGGCGCCTTCAACCGCGCCCAGTTCAAGGTCCTGGGGCCGGTGGGCAAGGACCGGTACGCGTGCGGGCGCTCGACGGACCTGTATCCCGACTGGCCCTTCGCGATGCTCCCGCACGCGGACCCGGCCCTCGCCAAGCGCGTGTCGATGGCGCTCTTCGCCATGCCGCGCACCGAGTCGGGCTTCGCCTGGACCGTGCCCACCGACTACTCGGGCATCCACCGCGTGTTCCGCGACCTGGAGATCGGGCCCTACGCCTACCTGGGCCGCCAGACGCTCGGCGGGCTGGTGCTGCGCTACTGGCACTGGTTCGCCTTCGCCTTCGTGCTGCTCGCCGGCGCCTTGCTGCACGTGGTGCGCGTGGAGAGCCTGGTGCGCGCCCGGACGCGCGAGCTGCGCGGCGCGCTGGCCGAGCGCGACCGCATCGAGGCGGAGTCGCGGGCGAAGGAAACGCAGCTGGACCACCTCTCCCGCCTGGGCGTGCTCGGCGAGATGTCGACGATGATCGCGCACGAGCTGAACCAGCCGCTCTCGGCGATCAGCAACTACGCGCGCGGCATCGTGCGCCGCGTGGAGGCCGGGCGCGCCGAGCCGATGGCGCTGGTGGAGGCCGGCGACGAGATCGTGCGCCAGGCCGAGCGCGCCGCCGGCATCATGCAGCGCATCCGCGACTTCGCCCGCAAGCGCACCGGCGAGCGCGTCGAGGTGGACCTGCGCGAGATCGTGGACGGCACGCGCGCGCTGTTCCAGGGCATGGTGCCGGGGGCGCCGGCCGTCGAGCGCGTGCTCAACCCCAACTGCAAGGGCGGCGCGCTCGTCTGGGTGGACCGGCTGCAGGTGGAGCAGGTGCTGCTCAACCTCATGAAGAACGCCTACGACGCGATGCGCTCGGTGCCCGCGCCGCAGCGGCGCATCCGCATCAGCTGCCGGCGCGAGGACGGGCACTTCCGCGTCGAGGTCTCCGACAACGGCGAGGGCCTGGAGAACGGCGCCGCCACGCGGCTCTTCGAGCCCTTCCACACCACCAAGGCCGAGGGCCTGGGCCTGGGGCTCGCGATCTGCAAGCGCGTGATCGAGGCCCACGGCGGCCAGATCGCCGCGCGCCCGAACGCGCCCGCGCCCGGCCTCACCGTGTCCTTCACCCTGCCCCGCCACCCGGAGAAGCCCCATGACTGAGCCCCTCGTCCATGTCGTCGACGATGACGCGGCGCTGCGCCGTTCCGTGGTCTTCCTCACCGAGAGCGTGGGCTGGCAGGTACGCGACTACGCGAGCGCCGAGGCCTTCCTCGCGGGCGCGGACCGCACCCGGCCCGGCTGCGCGGTCCTCGACGTGCGCATGCCGTCGATGAGCGGGCTGGAGCTGCAGCGCGCCATGCGCGAGGCGGGCATCGCGCTGCCGGTGATCTTCGTGACCGGCCACGGCGACGTCTCGCTCGCGGTGCAGGCCATGAAGGAGGGCGCGCTCGACATGATCGAGAAGCCCTTCCGCGACCAGGTGCTGCTCGACGCCATCGCGCGCGGGGTGCGCCAGAGCCTCGCCGCCTTCGAGGCGGCCGCCCGGCACGCGGCGCTCGCCGAGCTCTTCGCCCAGCTCACCCCGCGCGAGCGGCAGGTGGCGCGCCTGGTGGGCCTGGGGCAGGCCAACAAGCTCATCGCGCGCGAGCTGGCGATCAGCGAGAAGACGGTGCACATCCACCGCGCCCACGTGCTGGAGAAGATGGGCGCGCACTCGGCCGCGGAGCTCGCCCGGCTGCTGCTCGTGCTCGACCCGGGCTTCGGCGCCGGGCACTAGGCGGGGACCGCCCCCGCCGCTCAGACGGCGTGGAACTGAAGCGCCGCCAGGTTGGCGTAGATGCCCCCCATCGCCACCAGCGAGGCGTGCGTGCCCGTCTCCACCAGGCGCCCCTCGTCCAGCACGAGGATGCGGTCGGCCTGCTTCACCGTGGCGAGGCGGTGGGCGATGACGAGCGTGGTGCGCCCGGCCATCGCCGCCTCGAGCGCCCCCTGCACCAGGCGCTCGGATTCGGCATCGAGCGCGCTCGTGGCCTCGTCCAGCAGGAGCAGCGGCGGG
>JBGAOO010000073.1:0-14249 GCA_044221765.1 Usitatibacteraceae bacterium
ACCTTTCCGACGCCGGCGGGGCGGTTCGACCCCACCGTGCCATCGCCCTGGACCGTCAAACGGATCGCGATCTCGGGACCCGGACCCTACGCGTTGACCGGACAACCCATCACCTTCGACGGCGCCGCGCCGCAGCTGTCGGTCCTGGGCGCCGGGCACTCGATCGCCAATTCCCTCGTCCTGTCGGTGGCGACGCAGGTCGACCACGACCAGGCGCTCCTGCTGCCCGGTGCGATCAGCGGTGGGGGACGGCTCACCAAGTCCGGCGTGGGCACGCTGACGCTCTCGGGCACCGTGCTCACGACGGACATCCAGGTGCTGGCCGGCACGCTGCGGATCGGGGACGGGACGACGGCCGACCTCTTCAACCCCCCGTCGGTCGCGATCGGCGGCACGTTCGAGCTCGACGCGCCGGTCAGCGCCACGCTGGCCGACACCAGCGGCGCGGGGAACCTGGTCGTGACGCAGGGGCAGCTCGTGTCCTTCGGCGGCGATTTCGCGCACGGCGGCGCGACGACGGTGCGCGCGGCGGGGTGGCTCGCCGCGCCGCTCACGGCGACCTCCTCGCTCACGGTGGACGCGGGCGGGATCTTCGACACGGGCCTGAGCACGGTGGGCTCGATCTCGGGCGCGGGCACCGTCAACTCGAACGGGGGAACGATCACGACCGGCGGGAGCAACGCGAGCACCACCTTCAGCGGCACCTTGGGCGGCACGGGCGACGTGGTGAAGGTGGGCGCCGGGAGTTTCACGCTCTCGGGGACGAACACCAATTCGGGGGCGAAGACCGTGAACGGCGGGCGTCTGCTGCTCACGGGGACGATGCCCGGGCCGGTGGTGGTGAACGCGGGCGGCACCTTCGGGGGCACGGGGACGGTGAGCGGGACGGTCACGGTGAACGGGGGCGGGACGATCGCCCCGGGGCTGAGCCCGGGGGTGATCAACACGGGCAATCTCGCGCTGGCCGGCGTCGCGCTCTTCGAGATCCAGGGGGCGGCGCTCGGCACGCAATACGACAACATCAACGTGACCGGCACGGTGACGATCGCCGGCGGCACGCTCTCGCTCGCGGGGGCGTACGTGCCGGTGCCGGGCGACGTGTTCACGATCGTGAGCAACGATGCGGCCGATGCGGTGACGGGCACCTTCGCGGGGCTGGCCGAGGGGGCGACGGTCGTCTTCAACGGCGCGACGCTGCGCCTCTCGTACGTGGGCGGCACGGGCAACGACATCACGCTCACGGCGGTGTCGACGACGGCGGTGACGTGGAACGGCGCGGGGGCGGACAACAACTGGAGCACGGGCCTCAACTGGGTGGCGGGGGTCGCGCCGGCGAGCGGCAACACGACGGCGGTCACCTTCCCGGCGGCCTCGGCGCGCTTCGCCCCGGTGGTGGATGCGCCCTGGACGATCAACCGGATGGACGTGGCGAGCGCCACCGGCTACGCGATGAGCGGGCAGGCGATCACCTTCGCCGGCGCCGGGCCGCAACTGAACTCGTCGGGGGCCGCGCATGGCCTGGCCAACCCGCTCACGCTCGCGGCCGCGCTCACGGTGAACAACGCCGCCGCGCTCGCGCTCTCCGGTCCCATCGGCGGGGCCTTCGGCCTCGCGAAAGCCGGCGCGGGCACGCTCACGCTCTCGGGCACGAGCGCCTACGCCGGCGGCACCGCGGTCGGCGCGGGCACGCTCTTCGTGAACGGGACGATCCCCGGCCCGGTGGTCGTGGGCACGGGCGCCACCCTCGGCGGGTCGGGCACCATCGCCGGCCCCGTCACGATCAACGCCGGCGGCAACCTCGCCCCGGGCCTGAGCCCCGGCATCACGAACACGGGCAACCTCGCGATCGCCGGCACGCTGGTGGTGGAGATCGAGGGAACGACGATCGGCACGCAATACGACAACGTCAACGTGACGGGCACGGTGCAGATCGCGGGCGGCGCGCTCCTGGTGACCGGCGCCTACGTGCCCGTGGCGGGGAACGTGTTCACGATCGTCTCGAACGACGGCGCCGACGCGGTGACGGGCACCTTCCTGGGACTGGCCGAGGGGGCGACGGTGACGCTCAACGGCGTGCCGCTTCGCATCAGCTACGTGGGCGGCACGGGAAACGACATCACGCTCACGGCCGCGGCGGCGCTGCCGGGCTCGGTGACGGGGGTGCCCACGCTGTCGGAGTGGGCGCTCATCCTGCTGGCCGCGATCATGGCGGGGATGGGCCTGCGTCCCCTGCAGCGGCGCGCACGATTGTGACCGGCCGCGCGGCGCGGGCCGCGTGGGTATAATCCGGGCTCGCATCCTCGCCTCGCCCGCATGCCCGACCTCCTCGCAGGCCTCAATCCCGAGCAACTCCGGGCCGTCACCCTTCCCCGCGAATCCGCCCTCATCCTCGCCGGCGCCGGCAGCGGCAAGACGCGCGTGCTCACCACGCGCATCGCGCACCTCATCCAGACGCGCGAGGCGAGCCCGGCGGGCGTGCTCTCGGTCACCTTCACCAACAAGGCCGCGCGCGAGATGCTCACGCGGCTGTCGGCGATGCTGCCGATCAACACGCGCGGCATGTGGGTGGGCACCTTCCACGGCCTGTGCAACCGGCTGCTGCGCACGCACCACCGCGAGGCGCACCTGCCGCAGCTCTTCCAGATCCTGGATTCCGGCGACCAGCTCTCGCTCGTGAAGCGCCTGGCCAAGGCGCAGAACCTGGACGAGGAGAAGTTCGCCCCGCGCCAGCTGCAGGCCTTCATCAACAACTGCAAGGAGGCGGGCCTGCGCGCCAACGCGGTGGAGGCGGGCGACGACTTCACGCGCCGCATGGTCCAGTT
Source organism: Usitatibacteraceae bacterium (assembly GCA_044221765.1). Taxonomy (GTDB): domain Bacteria; phylum Pseudomonadota; class Gammaproteobacteria; order Burkholderiales; family Usitatibacteraceae; genus FEB-7. The sequence goes on from JBGAOO010000073.1 coordinate 2,823, forward strand.
CTACGCGGACTACGACGCGCAGTGCAACCGCGAGGGCGTGGTCGACTTCGCCGAGCTGCTGCTCAGGACCTTCGAGGTGCTCTCGCGCAACCTGGACCTGCTCCAGCACTACCAGGAGCGCTTCCGCTACATCCTGGTGGACGAGTTCCAGGACACGAACAAGCTCCAGTACAAGTGGATCCGGATGCTGGCCGGCACCAACGGCTGCGTGTTCGCCGTGGGCGACGACGACCAGTCGATCTACCGCTTCCGCGGCGCGGACGTGGGCAACATGAACGAGTTCCTGCGCGACTTCGGGGTCTCCGAGGTCGTGAAGCTCGAGCAGAACTACCGCTCCCAGGGCGCGATCCTCGACGCGGCCAACGCCGTCATCGCGAAGAACAAGGCGCGCCTGGGCAAGAACCTCTGGACCGCCGAGGGCAAGGGCGAGCCGCTGCGCATCTTCGCCGCGGCGAACGACGAGGAAGAGGCGCGCTTCGTGGTGGACGAAGTGAAGCAGCTCCACCGCGAGGGCACGGCCCTCGCGCACATGGCGTTGCTCTACCGCTCCAACGCCCAGTCGCGCATCCTCGAGCACCACCTCTTCCGCGCCGGCATCTCCTACAAGGTCTACGGGGGCCTGCGCTTCTTCGAGCGCCAGGAGGTGAAGCACGCGCTCGCCTACCTGCGCCTGGCCGCGAACCCGGACGACGACACGGCCTTCTCGCGCGTGGTCAATTTCCCGCCGCGCGGCATCGGCGCCCGCACCGTCGAGCAGCTGCAGGAGGCCGCGCAGGCGGGCCTGGGCAGCCTCGCGCACGCGGCGAAGTCGAGCGCCGTCTCCGGGCGCGGCGGCGCGGCGCTCGGCGCCTTCATGGGCATCGTGGAGCGCCTGCGCCAGGCCTCGGAGTCGCTCACGCTGCCCGAGCTGATGGAGGAGGCGCTCGCCGCCTCGGGCCTGAAGGACCACTACGCCGCCGAGCGCGACGGCCAGGACCGCGTCGAGAACCTGAACGAGCTGGTGAACGCGGCCACGCTCTTCAACGAGGAATTCGAGATCGGCGTGGAGCCCGCGGGCGAGGCCCCGGAGGACGTGGCCGCGGTGCCGGGCACGCACCAGCAGCAGGTGCTCGCCGCCTTCCTCTCGCACGCGAGCCTGGAGGCGGGCGAGCACGAGGCCGGCGCGGGCGAGGACGCGCTGCAGCTCATGACGGTGCACTCGGCCAAGGGCCTGGAATTCGACGCGGTGTTCCTGGGCGGCCTGGAGGAGGGCCTCTTCCCGCACGACAACAGCCTGAACGAGGACGGCGGCATCGAGGAGGAGCGGCGCCTGATGTACGTGGCGATCACGCGGGCGCGCAAGCGCCTGTACCTCTCCTACGCCGGCAGCCGCATGCTGCACGGCCAGCCGCGCTACGGCATCGTCTCGCGCTTCGTGGACGAGATCCCGGCGGAGCTGTGCAAGTGGATCGTGCTGCCCGACAAGCCGGCCTGGGCCTCGCCGCAGAAGCCCGCCTGGGACACGAAGCCCGCCTGGGGCGGGAGCGGCCGGGCCGAGGGCTGGTCCTCCGGCGGCGGGCGCGCGCCGCAGGCGGGCGCGGACCGCTATGCCACCGCGCCGCGCGCCAGCTTCGAGACCGCGCGCCCGGACGAGCATCCCTTCGCCATCGGCGCGAACGTGATGCACGCGAAGTTCGGCGAGGGCGTGGTGCTCAATTTCGAGGGCCGCGGGCTCGATGCCCGCATCCAGGTGCGCTTCCGCTCGGAGGGCACCAAGTGGCTCGCCCTCCAGTACGCCAAGCTCACGCCGGCGTGATGCCCGGCGCCGGCGCGCCTTCCTCGAACACGGCCCGGTAGCCCGCGTAGGTGCTCGCGAGCATCACGGGCACCGCGACGAAGAGCCCCAGGCCCCAGGGCAGGAGCGCGGCGAAGAAGACGAGGAAGAGCGCGAGGCCGTAGAGGGCCAGCGCGCCCATGTTCGAGAGCGCGGCGTAGATGCTCCAGCGCATGGCGCCGCCCGCGGAGAGGTCGTGGAAGGCGATGAGGGCCGGCGCGAACCACAGCGCGCCCTTCACGAGCGCGAGCAGCCCGCAGCCCAGGAAGAAGACCCATTCCTTGCCGCGCATGGCCTCGACGAACTCCGCGGCGCGCAGCAGCTCGCCGTCGGGGGTCACGAGGTCCGGGAAGCCCAGGGCTCGCATCAGGTACACCACGCCCAGCTCGCAGGCGAAGAGCACGGCGCCCAGCTGCAGCAGCGGCTGCAGGCGCGTGCGAAAGCCCAGGAAGAGGTCGCCCATCTCCAGCTTCTCGCCCGAGAGCTGCTTCCAGGCCGCGAGCGCGAAGCTCGCGTAGAAGGCCGGCTGCAGCATGCTCCCGGCCACGTTGCCCACCAGCGGGATGAGCAGGAGCCCGAGCCAGATGGCCATCCAGCCGAAGGAAAGGCCGATCCAGGTGCCCGGCGCGCGGCGGAAGAGGCGGAAGGCCTCCGCGATCCAGCGCGGGCCGCTCAGGGGAGCGACGTCCCGCGCCTGCAATGCGGCCGGCATCGGCGCGCTCAAGGGCCCGGCGCCTCGAGGGCGCGCGCGTGGGCGATGTGGTGCACGAGGAGCCGGCGCGAGAACTCGTGGTCCTTCGGGATCGTCATCTCGGAGGCGCGCGGGAAGCGGTTGTACTCGAGCCGGCCGAGCCAGGTGCGCAGCGCCGCGCGCCGCAGCATGACGGGCCAGAGCTCGCGTTCCAGGTCCGTGAGCGGGCGGTGCTCGTCGTAGCCGGCGAGGAAGGCCTCGGTGCGCGCCGGGTCCAGGGTGGCCAGGGCGTCGGTGCACCAGTCGTTCACGGTGATCGCCACGTCGTAGAGCAGCGCGTCGTCGCAGGCGAAGTAGAAGTCGATGAGGCCGCAATCGCCTTCCTCGTCCCAGAGCACGTTGTCGCGGAAGAGGTCGCCGTGGATGATGCCGCGCGGCAGCACCGTGTCGTCGTGGATGGCCTGGTAGCGGTTCTCGCTCTCGATGAGCTCGTTCTCCGCGGCCGAGGCCACGGGCCGCACGCGCCGGGCGAAGGCCTCGCGCCAGGCCTGGCCGCGCCAGTTGTCCAGCCCGGCGTCGTAGTCGAGCCCGGCCACGTGCACGTCCGCGAGCAGGCGGCCCACCCGGTGGCAATCGGCGGGCGTGGGGTGCAGGCGCGGCGCGCCGGGCAGGCGCAGCACGATGCACGCGGGCTTGCCGTTCAGCTCGCCCAGGTAGCTGCCGTCCTCGCGCGCGAAGGGCGCGGGGCAGCGGATCTCCAGCTCGGCCAGGTGGTGCATGAGGCCCAGGTAGAAGGGCAGGTCCTCGCGCGGGATCTTCTCGAACAGCGTGAGGACGTAGTGCCCCGTGGTGGTCTCGAGGAAGTAGTTGGTGTTCTCGATGCCCTCGGCGATGCCCTGCAGGGACTCGAGCTCGCCGAGCGTGTATCGCGCGAGGAACTCGCGCGCCTCATCGGGGGATACGGGCGTGAAGACGGACATCGTGGCAGCGGAAGGGGGGCTAGAACTCGAGCAGGACCCACTGGGGCACGCGCACCCCGTTGTCGAGGTTGTTGTCCAGGCGCGTGAAATGCCCGTCGCCCTTGCGGTCGACGAGCACGTAGGGGCGGCCCGTGGCGGGGACGACGCGCATCATGTAGAGCTGGCCTCCCTGGCGGTATTCGTGGACGGTGTCCTCGCCCTCCTTGCGCACGGTGACCTCCGGCTCCGCCGCGAGCTGGCCTTCGGCCACCACGGGCGGGGGCGGTACCGGGCCGGGCACGCGCGGGCGCTCGGCGGGCTGGGCGGAGGCGGCGAGGGCGCAGGCGAGGAGGAAGGTGGCGAGGGTCGGGCGCATGGGATTTCCGGGGCTCGAGGCCAGTTTACACCCGGCATCGGGCGGATCCGTGCGGGGGCACACGCAGTCAGAGCGCGAATTCCGCCTCGCGTTCCGTGGGCGAGAGCTCGAAGCCGCGCGCGTGGTAGTGCGTGAAGATCGCGTCCACGACCGCCTGCGGCTCGTCGATCACCTGCAGCATGTCGACGTCGCCCGGGCTCACCATGCCGTCCACCTCCAGGCGCGAGCGCATCCAGTCGACCAGCCCCTTCCAGTAGGCCGACCCCACGAGGATGAGCGGCACCTTGCGCACCTTCCCCGTCTGGACGAGCGTGAGCACCTCGAAGAGCTCGTCCAGGGTGCCGAAGCCGCCCGGGAGCATCACGAAGGCGCAGGAGAGCTTCACGAACATCACCTTGCGCGCGAAGAAATGCTGGAAGGTGTGCGAGACGTCCTGGTAGGTGTTCGAGACCTGCTCGTGCGGCAGCTGGATGTTCAGGCCCACGCTCGGGCTCGGCCCCGCGTGGCAGCCCTTGTTGGCCGCCTCCATGATGCCGGGGCCGCCGCCGGAGATGACGGAAAAGCCCGCCTCGGACAGGCGCCGCGAGATATCCTCCGCGAGCAGGTAGTAGGGCTCGCCCGGCCGCACGCGCGCGCTGCCGAAGACGGTGACCGCCGGGTGGATCGCCTGCAGCCGCTCGGTCGCCGTGACGAACTCTGCGATAATTTCGAACATGCGCCACGCCTCGCGCGCCGAGGACTGCGTGCGCTGGACGAGCTGCGGGTCTGAAGGCTTCGGGACCTTGTCGTACATGGTGGGCACCTGAGGGAGCGGGATGAACGATACGAAGAAGCGGCTGCTGCTCGTCGACGCCTCGAGCTACCTGTTCCGCGCCTTCCACGCGATCCAGGAGCTGAGGAGCCCCGCGGGCGAGCCGACCAACGCCATCTTCGGCGTGGTCAACATGCTGCGCAAGCTCAAGCAGGACTACCCGTCCGATTATATCGCCGCGGTCTTCGACCCCAAGGGCAAGACCTTCCGCGACGAGATCTACCCCGAGTACAAGGCCACGCGCCAGAGCATGCCCGAGGACCTGGCCGTGCAGATCGAGCCGCTCTTCGAGACGATCCGCGCGCTGGGCTGGCCGCTGGTGGTGCTCGAGGGCGTGGAGGCCGACGACGTGATCGGCACGCTCGCGCGCCACGCCGAGCGCGTGCACGGCTGGGACACGCTCATCTCCACCGGCGACAAGGACCTCACGCAGCTCGTGAGCGATCGCATCACGTGGGTGAACACGATGTCCAACGAGACGCTCGACCCCGGGGGCGTCGAGGCGAAGTTCGGCGTGCCCCCGGAGCGGATCGTCGACTACCTCGCGCTCATGGGCGACGCGGTGGACAACGTGCCGGGCGTGGAGAAGGTCGGCCCCAAGACGGCGGCGAAGCTCATCCAGCAGTACGGCTCGCTCGAGGGCGTCATGGCGAACGCGGGCGAGGTGAAGGGCGTGGTGGGCGAGAACCTGAGGAAGGCCCTGGACTGGCTGCCCACCGGGCGCCTGCTCGTCACCGTGAAGTGCGACGTGCCGCTGCCCTTCGAGATCGAGTCGCTGGTGCAGGGCGAGCCCGACCGCGAAAGGCTCGCCGCGCTCTACGAGCGGTTCGGCTTCCGCGGCCTGCGCGAGGCGGTCCTCAAGGGCGAGGACGGCACCCCGGCCGGCGGACCGGCCGAGCCACGCGCCTCCCGCCCCGCCGGCCCGCGCTCGCCGCCCGCCTCCGCCGCCCCCGCCTCGCAGGCGATCGCGGCCTTCGTGGACACGCGCCGCTATTGAGACGGTGGTGGACGAGGTCGCGTTCGCACGCTGGCTCGCGAAGATCGAGGCGGCCCCGCTCACCTGCTTCGACACGGAGACCACGGGCCTCGACCCCATGACCGCGAAGGTGGTGGGGCTCTCCTTCTGCGTCGAGGCGGGCGAGGCCTGCTACATCCCGCTCGCCCACCGCTACCCCGGCGCGCCGGACCAGCTGGATCTCGAGGCCACGCTCGCGCGCCTGAAGCCCTGGTTCGAAAGCGCGAAGCACCGCAAGGTCGGCCAGAACGCCAAGTACGACCGCCACGTGCTCGCCAACCACGGCATCGCCGTCGCGGGCGTCGTGCACGACACGCTGCTCGAGTCCTACGTGTACGAGAGCCACCAGCGCCACGACATGGACTCGCTCGCCATGCGCCACCTGGGCGCGAGGACGATCCTCTTCGAGGAGGTGGCGGGCAAGGGCGCCTCGCAGATCCCCTTCGACCAGGTGTCGGTCGAGCGCGCCACCGAGTACTCCGCCGAGGACGCGGACGTCACCTTCCAGCTGCACGGGGCGCTCTGGTCGCGCGTGGAGCCCGACGCGAAGCTCAGGCACGTCTACGCCGACATCGAGATCCCCGTGGCGGGCGTGCTGCTCGCGATGGAGAGGAACGGCGTGCTGATCGACGCGGCGCTGCTCGCCACGCAAAGCGGCGAGCTCGGCGCCAAGATGATGACGCTCGAGGCGCGCGCCCACGAGCTGGCCGGCCAGCCCTTCAACCTCGCGAGCCCCAAGCAGCTCGGCGAGATCCTCTTCGACAAGATGAAGCTGCCGGTGGTGAAGAAGACGCCCTCGGGGGCGCCCTCCACGGACGAGGAGGTGCTCGAGAAGCTCGCGCTGGACCACCCGCTGCCCCGCACGCTGCTCGAGCACCGCGGCCTGTCCAAGCTGAAGAGCACCTACACCGACAAGCTGCCGCGCATGGTGAACGCGGGCACCGGCCGCGTGCACACGAACTACGCGCAGGCGGTGGCCGTGACCGGGCGCCTGTCCTCCACCGATCCCAACCTGCAGAACATCCCGGTGCGCACGGCCGAGGGCCGGCGCATCCGCGAGGCCTTCGTCGCCCCGCCCGGCAGCAGGATCGTCTCGGCCGACTACTCGCAGATCGAGCTGCGCATCATGGCGCACCTGTCCGGCGACAGGAGCCTCATCGACGCCTTCGCCGCGGGCGAGGACATCCACCGGCACACCGCGGCCGAGGTCTTCTCCGTGCCGCAGGCCGAGGTCACGAGCGAGCAGCGCCGCTACGCCAAGGTGATCAACTTCGGCCTCATCTACGGCATGAGCGCCTTCGGCCTGGCGGGCAACCTGGGCATCGAGCGCGCCGCGGCCGCGAGCTACATGGACCGGTACTTCCAGCGCTACCCGGGCGTCGCCGCGTACATGGAGCGCACGCGCGCGGAGGCGAAGACGAACGGCTATGTCGAGACGGTGTTCGGCCGCCGCCTGTGGCTGCCGGACATCGCCTCGGCCAACCAGTCGCGCCGCCAGGGCGCCGAGCGCCAGGCGATCAACGCGCCGATGCAGGGCACGGCGGCCGACCTCATCAAGCTCGCGATGATCGCGGTGCAGGGCTGGCTCGAATCGCAGAAGCTCGCCACGCGCCTCATCATGCAGGTGCACGACGAGCTGGTGCTCGAGGTGCCCGAAGGCGAGCTGGCCGCCGTGAAGCCCGCGGTCGAGAAGCTCATGACGGGCGTCGCGAGCCTCGCGGTGCCGCTCGTGGTCGAGGCGGGCGTGGGCGAGAACTGGGAAAGGGCGCACTAGCCATGACACCCTTCGACGAGGCGATCGCCTTCGCGCAGGCGCACGAGATGCCGTGGCCGCGCGACCCCGCGGCCGATCCCGCGCGCTGGGGCGTGCACCACGACGACCCGCCGCCGTTCGACCGCCTGCGCGGGCCGGTGCATCCGCGCGGCGGCGTCTCGGGCGTCATCCGCGTGCGTGGCGAGGAGGTCGCCGCCTGGGGCGAGCCCGACCGTGCCGACCAGACCTTCAGCGTCGCGAAGACCTACCTCGCGCTGCTCGCCGGCGTCGCGCACTCGCGCGGGCTGCTCGAGCCGGGCGAGCGCGTGGGCGAGCGCCTGCCGGGCATCGGCTTCGATTCGGCGCACAACCGGGCCATCACGTGGGAGCACCTGCTGCGGCAGACGAGCGAATGGGAGGGCGAGTGCCTGGGCATGCCCGACCAGGTGGAGCATTACCGGCGCGTGTCGCACGATCCCAAGCCGCCCGAGGGCCGCAAGGGCGAGCGGCGGCCGCTGCGCGCGCCCGGCGACTACTGGGAATACAACGACGTGCGCATCAACCAGCTCGCCCTCGCGCTGCTGCACCTGTTCCGGCGGCCGCTGCCGGAAGTGTTCCTCGAGAGCCTGCTCGAGCCCGTCGGCGGTGGCCGGGATTTCCGCTGGGAGGGGTATGACGACGCCTGGGTCGAGATCGACGGCCGGCGCCTGCAGTCCGTCCCCGGCGGCACGCACTGGGGCGGGGGCGTCACGATCAGCGCGCGCGACCAGGCGCGCATCGGCCAGCTGCTGCTCGACGGCGGCCTCCACCAGGGCCGGCAACTCGTGCCGCGCGAGTGGGTGCGGCGCATGCAGGCGCCCGGCGCGGTCGCGCCTTTCTACGGCTGGCTCGCCTGGCTGAACGCCGACGGGCGCCTGTTCGCCGAGGCCTCGCGCGCGAGCTGGTTCATGTTCGGCGCCGGGGGCCACACGGTCTGGATCGATCCGGATCACCAGGCGGTGGTCGTGGCGCGCTGGCTGGACGGGGCGCATTCGGCCGGCTTCGTGAGCCGCGTGGCCCGCGCCTTCGATCGCTGAACGCCCCTCGCCGGGCCCTCGCCGCTGCATCCTTGACCGGGGTCAAGTGCCGGCGGCTCGCCGCGCGCACCATTATCGAAGGCCGATATCGATATCCGGAACCTGCGCCGTGGCCGCCGCGCGCGTCCGTCCATCCAGGGAGGCAAGATGAAGGGCTCCATATCCAGGTTTGCGTTCGCCGTCGCGGCGCTGTCGGCCGCGACGATGCTCGCCGGCGCCGCGCAGGCGGCCGACCCGGCCTATGCCGGCAGCGAGAAGTGCCAGAACTGCCACGAGGACGAATACAAGTCCTGGAAGCAGTCCTACCACGCGAAGATGGTGCGCCCGAAGGACGAGGCCATCCTGAAGGACGTGGTCGAGGCCTGGGGCAAGGACGGCCCGTCCAAGGTGAACCTCACCGGCGCGCCGGCGAAGCTCGACGACGTGGTGATGGTCGTGGGCTCGAAGTGGAAGCAGCGCTTCCTCGTGAAGAACCCCGCCACCGGCGGCATGCTCTTCCTCGACAAGCAGTGGAACACCGTGCACAAGCGCTGGGAGCCCTACGGCCAGAAGAACGACTGGGACACCAACTGCGCGACCTGCCACGCGACGGGCTTTCGCCTGACGGCCTATGACGCCGCGAAGCCGGCCGAGCAGAAGTGGTCGATGGCCGAGGTGAACATCGGCTGCGAGGCCTGCCACGGCCCGGCCGCGGACCACGCGAAGAGCAAGGGCAAGAAGCCCGTGTATTCCTTCAAGGGCAAGAGCGTCCAGGAGCAGACGCGCGTGTGCGGCTACTGCCACATCCGCCTGGACAACCACAACTTCAAGACGGCGCAGGGCAACGACTCGGAATACCTGCCGCACCCGGAAGTCGGCCAGACCTGGCTGCCGGGCGACGACTGGACGAAGTGGTACCCGGAGAAGGTCACGATCCCGGGCGTGCAGCCCGAGGACAGGATCGACGCCGCCTACGAGGGCGACCTCAAGGGCATGTTCAAGCTCGACGAGCAGTCGAAGAAGACGGGGATCTACGACGCCGCCAAGCACCACCAGCAGTACCAGGAGTACCTGCAGTCCAAGCACTACAACGCGAAGAACGAGAAGGACCGCATGAGCTGCGGCGCCTGCCACAGCTCGCATGCCACCGAGGCGAAGCCCAAGCCCGTCAAGGCCGCGGACACCTGCATCGAGTGCCACAAGAAGGGCGAGTACACGGTCGAGAAGCACATGCCGGGCACCGGGTCCACGGCGCGTGACCTGTTCATGCGCACGCACACGTTCAACAAGGACCAGGCGCGGGCACCGGCACCGACGGCGAAGGACGAGCCCGTCTACTACCGGAAATAGGCGAAACTCACGCCTGCGGCACCCGGGGGGCCGGCGACATGCCGGCCTCCCGTTCATTCGAGGGAGGAGGGGCGCGAGCACGCGGCGCATCCGGATGGGTGACATCTTTCGCGACACGTTCCTGGGCTTCGTCCGCGTCCATCTCCTGTACCACGCGTCGAAGGCCCCCATCTTCGGGCTGGAGATGATCGAGGAGCTGAAGGAGCACGGATACGCGTTGAGCCCGGGCACGCTCTACCCGATCCTCCACGGCATGGCGCGGGCGGGGCTTTTCACGGTGGACACCCGCACCGTCGCCGGGAAGGCTCGCAAGTACTACCGCATCACCGCCGCCGGCCGCCGATCGCTCGGGCAGCTGCGCCGCAAGATCCGCGAGCTCACGGACGAGGTGCTGGAGTAGCCCGCCCGCGCGGGGTGCCTCAGCGCTCCCCGAGCCCGTCGCGGAACAGGGCCGCGATCTCCCGCATGGCGACCTGCTCGTCGGGGCCGTCGGCCTCGATGCGGACGGTGGTGCCCACCGTGGCCGTGAGCAGCATGACGGCGAAGACGTTGCGCGCCTTCGCGCGCCGCCCCTTGGCGACGAGCGCGAGGTTGCAGCGCAGGCGCCGGGCGATGCCGGCGATCCGCTCGCAGGCGCGCGCATGGAGCCCGCCGGGGTTGGCGATGGTCACGGTCTTGGTCTGCATGCGGCCTTTCCTTTCGGGGTCGACGCGCCGGGCGACCCGTCGGACGGGGCCGGCGCAAGGGGAAGGACAGCCGGCGTCCCGGCCGGTTCCAGCATGAATCGCGATGGGCGGGAGATAATGGGCGCATGACCCACGCGCTTTCCGCCACCGGCGAGCTCCACGAGGCCGTCCGGGTCCTCGCGGCCGGCGAGCTCGTCGCCATGCCCACCGAGACGGTCTACGGCCTGGCCGGCGATGCCCTGAACCCCGGGGCCGTCGCGAAGATCTTCTCGCTCAAGGGCCGCCCCGCGGACCATCCGCTGATCGTCCACCTCGCCGCCGGGGCGCCGCTCGAGGAGTGGGCGCGCGAGATCCCGGAGGCCGCGCGCCGGCTCGCCCAGGCCTTCTGGCCCGGGCCCTTCACGATGATCCTGAAGAAGACCGCGCGCGTGCCGGCGATCGTCACCGGCGGGCAGGACTCGGTGGGGCTTCGCTGCCCGTCGCACCCGGTCGCGCAGCGGCTGCTGCGCGAGTTCGCGCGCGTGGGCAGCGGCGCCCTGGCGGCCCCCAGCGCGAACCGGTTCGGCCACGTGAGCCCGACGACGGCGCGCCACGTGCGCGACGAGTTCGGACCGGACCTGCTCGTCGTGGACGGCGGCGCCTGCGAAGTGGGCCTTGAGTCGACCATCGTCGACCTCTCGCGCGGGGAGCCGGTCCTGCTGCGGCCCGGCGCGGTCACGCGCGAGGACATCGCGCGCGTGCTGGGCGTGGCGCCGCGCGAGCGCGACCGGGAGGCGCCGAGGGCCTCGGGCACGCTCGCCTCGCACTACGCGCCGCGCACGCCGACAGAGCTCGTGGAGAGCATCGCGCTCGCCCGCCGCCTGCGCGAGGCCGTCGCGGCGGGCCGGCGCATCGCCGTGCTCGCCCGCCGCGGGCAGG
>JBGAOO010000074.1:0-13765 GCA_044221765.1 Usitatibacteraceae bacterium
CAGGAGGTAGCGCGAGAGGTAGGTCCGCAATCCCCCGAAGCCCTCGCGCGGGCTCCAGAGCACGGCCAGCACGAAGAGGGTGCCGCCGAAGCCGATCACCGTGAGGCCCGCCGAGCGGAAATACTCGTCCCCGGTGTAGCGCATGAGCGCCACCGCGCCCAGGACGAGCACCACCACGAGCTGGAACACCAGGATCGCGTAGAAGAAGTCGAACACCTGCCGGGTGTCGTCGCGCTCCGTGTCGAGCGGCAGGAAGGCGAGCAGCAGCAGCGTGAAGGGCAGGAACCACTGCGCCACCAGGGCGAGCGGCTCGGGGATCGCCTGCTCCCGCAGCACCAGGCGCGGCACCGCCCACAGCAGCATGATCGAGACGAGGTAGAAGAACGCGACGAGATAGAAGCGCCCGCGCGTGGCCGCCTCCTGCGTGAAGACCTTCCCGCCCAGGATGCCCACGAGCACGCACAGCCAGGCGATGATCAGCCACCCGGGCAGGAAGTAGAGGATGGCCCCGGTGATCACGATCAGCAGCACGATCGACAGGCGCCCGAGCTCCGTCTCCGCCGCGAAGAAGGGCTGCCAGAGCAGGAAGAAGCCGAAATGCACGAGCAGCCAGATGCGCTGGAAGTGGGTGCCCGGGTCGGCGACGAGCGCGGCATGCAGGGCGAGCAGCATCGCGAGGACGACCCAGCGACGCGCCGAGCGCAGGAGGCGGCCGGGGCTGTCGTCGGGCGCGGCGGGATTCAGGGACACGGCTGGCAGGGGATGGTGGGCTCCCCGCGATGATGGCACAGGTGCGCCCCCGGCCACGCCAGGCGCGGCTGCGACCGCCGGAAAGCCGGACAGGCTGTGTCCGGGAAGTCGACACCAGGCATTCCTTCGCCTCGGGCGGGAGGCGGCATATCGGATTTTAATCCTGCATAATCATATATTTGCTGAATGTGGCCCGGGTATTGCTCATAGCTTGGCGAAGCACCGATAACCAGGAGCCCACCATGAACCTGAACACCGTGAAACTGCCTGATGCCGCCGTCGCCATCCTTGGCTCGGGGCTCGCGCTGGGACTCGCGCTCAGGCTCCTGGACATCCTGCGCCCCGCGGCCGGCATCCTCGGCCAATAGGCGACGAGTCCCGCAACGCACACCAGGGAGAAAGACATGAAATCTCAACAATCCGGCTTCACGCTCGTCGAGATCGCGATCGTGCTGGTGATCATCGGCCTGCTGCTCGGCGGCATCCTGAAAGGCCAGGAACTCATCAACAGCGCGAAGGTGAAGTCCCTCGCGAACGACTTCCGGACCATCCCGACCTACCTCTACGCCTACCAGGACAAGTTCAAGAGCCTGCCCGGCGATGACAACAACATCGCCGGCCACCTGGGCGGCACCGCCACGCAGGCCTCCACGCCCGCCACGGGCGCGCGCGGCAACGGCGTGATCGAGGGCAACTGGTGGTCGAGCACGCAGACCGACGAGTCCTTCCTCTTCTGGCAGCACGTGCGCCTGTCGAACCTCGCCCCCGGCCCGACGGTCGCCACCGACGCGAACTACTGGCCCACCAACGCCATGGGCGGCATGATCGGCATCAACAGCGCCTCCGCGGCCGCCGCGCAGATCACCGGCATGACCGGCACCTACCAGATCTGCTCCTCGGGCATCCTGGGCAAGTTCGTGAAGCAGCTGGACATCCAGATGGACGACGGCGACACCGCGACCGGCTCGATGCGCGCCACCGCGAACGTGACGAGCACCACCTTCGCCGCCAGCGCCGCCGTGGCCACGGCCACCATCGACGACGCCGTGAGCTACACCGTCTGCCAGACGTTCTGATCGGCCCCTCGGCCGTGCAGGTCGGCGCCGCCTAGCCCTGCAGCAGGCGCATCTCGGCCTTCGCCAGGGCCTCCTGCGTGCCGAGCAGGACGACGATGTCCCCTTCACGCAGGCGCATGCCCTCGGAGGGGTTCGTCTCGCGCACGCCCTGCCGGCGCACCGCGGTCACCTCGACATCCATCGACTTCAGGTTGAGGCTCTCGAGCGTGCGCCCCACGCAGGAGGCGCTCGGGCCGATCATCACCGAACCGAGCCTCGCCTGCCCCGCCTCGGATTCCCCGTCCGAATCGGTCGCGCCCGGGAAGAAGCCGCTCATCAGGTGGTAGCGCTCCGCGCGCACCTCGCGCAGCCGGCGCAGCACGCGGTTGAGGGGCACGCCCAGCAGCATCATGGTCTGCGTGGCGAGCATGAGCGAGCCCTCGACCACCTCGGCGACGATTTCCGCCGCGCCGGCCTCGCGCAGCTTGCCCACGTCCGTGTCGTCCCAGGTGCGCACCACCACCGGCAGCTCGGGCCGCATCTGGCGCACGTGCGACAGGATGACGAGCGCCCGGGGCGTGTCGGCGAAGCTCACCACCACCGCGACGGCCCGCGAGAGCGCCGCGGCGGCGAGCACCTCGCGCCGGGAGGCGTCGCCGTAGACGACGGAGTCGCCCGCCGCTGCCGCCTGGCGCACGCGCTCCGGGTCCGCGTCGAGCGCGATGACGGGCAGCCCCTCGCGTTCGAGGAAGCGCGCGAGCGCCTGGCCGCTGCGCCCGTAGCCGCAGACGATCACGTGCCCCTGCGTGGCCATCGTCTTCACCGCGAGCTGGTGCAGGGCCATCGCGCGTTGCGTCCACTCGCTCGCGACGAAGTAGAGGACGATGCGCTCGGCGTTCGCCATCAGGATGGGCGTGGCGATCATGGACAGCAGGGCGCCGGCGAGGATGACCTGCAGCGTCGTCGCCGGCAGGGCGCCCTCGCGGCCGGCGAGCGAGAGCAGCACGAAGCCGAACTCGCCCGCGGGGGCGAGCGCGAGCGCGCAGCGAAGGGCCGTGGGCTTCTCGTTGCCGAAGGCGCGCGCCAGGACGAACACCAGGGCGAACTTCGCCAGGAGCAGGGCCACCAGCACCGCCGCGACGCGCAGCCATTGCCCGACGATCACGCCGGGATCGAGCAGCATCCCGATCGTCACGAAGAAGAACCCGAGCAGCACGTCGCGGAACGGCTTGATGTAGTCGTCCACCTGGTAGCGGTACTCGGTCTCGGAGATGAGCATGCCCGCGAGGAAGGCCCCCAGCGCGAGGGAAAGGCCCGCCAGCTCCGTGACCCAGGCGAGCCCCAGGGTGACCAGCAGGACGAAGAGCACGAACAGCTCCGACGACTTCTGCCGCGCGACGAGGTTGAACAGCGGGCGCATCAGGCGCTGGCCGACCACGAGCACCACCGCGAGGACCACCACCGCCTTGGCGAGGGCCACCACCATCGCGCCGGCCAGCGCCTCCGCCGGCAGGGCGAGGGCCGGGATCAGGATGAGCAGCGGGATGACGGCGAGGTCCTGGAAGAGCAGCACGCCCATGATCTGCCGCCCGGCGGGCGTGTGCAGCTGGGCCTGCTCCGAAAGCGTCTTCGAGACGATGGCCGTCGAGGACATCGCGAGCACCCCGCCCGCGATGAGCCCGGTCTTCCACGACTGCCCCGCCACGATCGCCACCGCCGCCGCCACCGCCATCACGATGAGCACCTGGGCGCCGCCGAAGCCGAACACCGTGCGGCGCATCGCGTTCAGCTGCGGCAGGCTGAATTCCAGGCCCACGGAGAACATGAGGAAGACGACGCCGAACTCGGCGAGGTAGCGCTTGTCGGCGGTGTCGGAGACGATGCCGAACACGCCGGGCCCGATGAGCGCGCCCACCAGCAGGTAGCCCAGGATCGCGGGCATCGAGAGGCGACGGAAGAGCACGACCACCGCGACCGCGGAGGCGAGTAGGACGAGGGCGACGGGAAGGGCGTCGTGCATGGGCTCGCGGCGATGGGCGGGGCTCAATCCCTTTATACTTTCCCCATGGCAAATCTACACCATCCCCGCGCGGCCCCCGATCCGGCCCGCGTCCTCGCCCTCGCCCGGGAGGTGCTCGACATCGAGGCGCAGGCCGTGGCGAAGCTCACCACGCGGCTCGGGGAGGCCTTTCTCGCCGCGCACCGGCTCATCCTGGACTCGCCGGGGCGCGTGGTGGTGACGGGCATGGGCAAGTCGGGCCACGTCGGCGGCAAGATCGCCTCGACGCTCGCCTCCACCGGCACGCCCGCGTTCTTCATGCACCCGGGCGAGGCGAGCCACGGGGACCTGGGCATGATCATGGCCGAGGACGTGGTGATCGCCATCTCCAACTCCGGCGAATCGGACGAGATCCTGCGCATCCTGCCGCTCATCAAGCGCCGCGGCGCGAAGGTGATCGCGATCACCGGGCGCGAGCGCTCCACGCTCGCCACCGAGGCCGACGTGCACCTGGACGCCGGCGTCGAGAAGGAGGCCTGCCCGATGAACCTCGCCCCCACGGCGAGCACCACGGCGGTGCTCGCGCTGGGCGATGCGCTCGCGGTGGCGCTCCTGGAGGCGCGCGGCTTCGGGAGCGAGGACTACGCGCTGCACCATCCGGGCGGAGCGCTCGGCCGGCGCCTGCTCCTGCACGTGCACGACGTGATGCATGCCGGTGAAAAGCTGCCGCGCGTGGGCGCGCAGGCCACGCTGAAGGAGGCGATCCTCGAGATGTCGCAGAAGGGACTGGGCATGACGGCCATCGTCGACGACGAGGGGCGCGTGCTGGGGCTCTTCACCGACGGCGACCTGCGCCGCACGCTCGAGAAGCACGAGGACATCCGCGGCCTCGCGGTCGCGCAGGTGATGACCCGCAACCCGCGCACCATCGGCCCCACGCGCCTCGCCGCCGAGGCCGCGCAGGTGATGCAGGCGCACCACGTGAGCGGCCGGCTGCTGGTGGTGGACGATGGCGGGCGCCTCGTGGGCGCGCTCCACGTCGACGACCTGCTCCGCGCCGGCGTCATCTAGGCGCCGACCGCGATGCCCGCCCCCGGCCTGCAGGATGCGATCGAGCGCGCGCGGGCCGTGCGCCTGGCGCTCTTCGACGTGGACGGCGTGCTCACCGACGGGCGCCTCTGGTACGGGCCCGCGGGCGAGGCGATGAAGTCCTTCCACATCCTGGACGGCCACGGCCTCAAGATGCTCGCCGGCACCGGCGTGGCGACGGGCCTGCTCTCGGGACGCGAATCCGAGGCGACGCGCGCCCGGGCGCGCGAGCTGGGCCTCGCGCACGCGATCCTGGGCGCCGGCGACAAGCTCGCGCGCTTCGAGTCGCTCCTCGCGCAGCTGGGCCTCGCGCCCGCGCAATGCGCCTTCGTCGGCGACGACCTGCCGGACCTGCCGGTCCTGCGCCGCTGCGGCTTCGCGGTGGCCGTCGCGAACGCGGTGGCCGAGGTGAAGGCGGCCGCCCACCATGTCACGTCGGCGCGCGGCGGCGACGGCGCGGTGCGCGAGTTCTGCGAGTTCGTGATGCGCGCGCAGGGCACCTTCGAGACGGCGCCCGGGCGCCACCTCGCCTAGGCACCCGGCCATGCTGCGGCCCTCCTCCTGGCTTCCCCTCGGCGTGCTCGCGCTGCTGGTGGGCCTCACCTACTGGCTGGACCAGCTCGTGCAGCCTCCGGGCACGCGCGGGGACGGCGCCACGCGCCACGACCCCGATCTCATCGTCGAGCATTTCCGGGCTCGCAAGCTCGGGGTGGACGGCGAGGTGCTCTACACCCTCGTCGCGCGCAAGATGGTACATTACCCCGACGACGATTCCGCGCTCGTCGACCAGCTGAACCTCGAGGCCTTCGAGCCCAAGCAGCCGCGGGTGACCATCGCCTCCGACCGCGGACGGCTCCTCGAAGGCGGGGACAAGGTGTGGTTCGAGGGCAACGTCGTGATGGTCCGGGAAGCGGACGCGCGCTACGGCGCCTCGCGCGTCACCACGAACAGCCTGCTCGTGCTGCCCGACGATGGCGTCGCGAAGACGACCGACCCGGTGATCCTCGACAATCCGCTCGGGCGGATCGAGGCCGCCGGTTTCGAAGCGAACAACCAGACGCGCATCGCGCGGCTCGAGCGCGTCAAGGCCACCTACAAGCCCCCCCGCTGATGCGTACGCACGCCCTGCTCCTTCCCGCCGTCCTCCTCGCCCTCGCCGGCGCCTTCCCCGCGCACGCCGAGAAGGGCGACCGCGAGAAGGAGATCCAGATCCTCGCCGACAAGCTCACGGCCGACGACGCCAAGAAGGAAGCCGTCTACGAAGGCAACGTGATCGTGACCCAGGGGACGATGCGCATCACCTCGGCCCGGATCGTCGTGCGCGAGGATGCGGAAGGCTATCGCTCCTTCGTCGCCACCGGCAGCCCCGTCACCTTCCGCCAGAAGCGCGACAACGTGGACGACTGGATCGACGGGCAGGCCGCGCGCGCGGAGTTCGACGACCGCAGCAACCTGCTCAAGCTCTTCACCGGCGCCCGGCTGAAGAGCGCCCAGGGCGAGCTCAACGGCGATTTCATCTCCTACGACCGGACCAAGGAGTTCTTCCAGGCCACCGGCGCGGCGCCGGGGCGCGAGCCCGCGCCCGGCTCGCGCGTGAAGGCGACGATCATCCCCCCGAAGAAGGGGCCCGACCCGGCCAAGGACAAGGAGGCGGCCCGGCCCGAAGCGCCCCTCACCCTGAAGCCGGACAAGACCCCCGGCACGGGCTCCTGATTCCATGTCCGCCCCCGCCAGCGCCCAGCACCTCACGCTCGTGAAGAACGAGCCCCGCCCGGCCGTGCTGCGCGCCGAGGCGCTGATGAAGCGCTACAAGAAGCGCACGGTGGTGTCGGACGTGTCGATCACCGTGGAAAGCGGCGAGGTGGTCGGGCTGCTCGGCCCCAACGGCGCCGGGAAGACCACGTGCTTCTACATGATCCTGGGCCTCGTGCCGATCGACCAGGGCTCGGTCCGCCTGGACGGCGAGGACGTGACCCACCTGCCGATCTACCGGCGCTCGCGGCTGGGCCTGTCCTACCTGCCGCAGGAGGCCTCGATCTTCCGGCGCCTGAACGTCGCGCAGAACATCCAGGCCGTCCTCGAGCTCCAGGGGCTGCAGGAGGAGGAGATCGAGGCGCGGCTGGAGAACCTGCTGGACGACCTGCATATCGGCCACCTGCGCGCGAGCCCGGCCCTGTCGCTCTCCGGCGGCGAGCGCCGGCGCGTGGAGATCGCCCGGGCCCTCGCGACCAACCCCCGCTTCATCCTGCTCGACGAGCCCTTCGCCGGCGTCGATCCCATCGCCGTGCTCGACATCCAGCAGATCATCCGGTTCCTCAAGGATCGCGGCATCGGCGTGCTCATCACCGACCACAACGTCCGGGAGACGCTGGGCATCTGCGACCATGCCTACATCATCAACCAGGGTTCGGTCCTCGCCTTCGGGAAGCCGGAGGAGATCATCTATAATGAGGACGTCCGAAAGGTCTATCTCGGGGAGAACTTCCGCCTGTAGCGTGCCCCGCGCTTCCCCGCGGTCCTCCACATGAAGCACAGCCTCCAGCTCAAGCTATCCCAGCACCTCACGCTCACGCCCCAGCTGCAGCAATCCATCCGGTTGCTCCAGCTGTCGACGGTCGAGCTGAACCAGGAGCTGGAGCGCTACCTCGCCGAGAACCCGCTGCTCGAGCGCGCCGATCTCGCCGGCGACGAGCCCGCCGCCGAGCGGGTGCCGTCCGAGACGGCCCCGGCGCCCGAGGCGGAGCCCGAATCCGCCGGCTCGCCGGCCGAGGAATCCGTCTCCTACGGCGACGACCCGCCCTCGGGCTCGCGCCGCAACGACGAGGACCGGGACGACTTCACGCAGATCGCCGCGGCCGAGCCCACGCTCCAGGAGCACCTCATCCGCCAGCTCCAGCTCACCGCGATGAACGAGCGCGACAAGCGCGTGGCGCTCCTGGTCATCGCGCACCTGGACGGCGAAGGCTACCTCGCCACCGGACCGCAGGAGCTGCTCGAGCTGGGGCAGTCCGAGCTGCCGGACCTGGAGATCGAGGAGATCAACATCGCCGTGCACCAGGTCCAGCACCTGGAGCCGGTGGGCGTGGGCGCCCGCGACCTGGCCGAGTGCCTCTCGCTCCAGCTGCGCGCGCTCCCGCCCGACACGCCCCACCGCGACAGCGCGATCGACCTGGTGACGCACCACCTGGACGTGCTCGCCGCGCGCGACTTCAACCGCCTGCGCCGCCTGCTGGGCGTCACCGAGGACGAGCTGCGCGAGGTGCGCGCGCTCATCCTCACGCTCGACCCGAAGCCCGGGCGCGCCTGGGGCGAGGGCGACGTGCGCTACGTGGCGCCGGACGTCGTGGTGAAGAAGACCGGCGGGCGCTGGGTCGCGCAGCTCAACCGCGACGCGATGCCGCGCCTGCGCATCAACAAGATGTACGCGGACCTGCTGCAGGCCTCGCGCGACAACGGCGGGCGCAACCTCGCCGGGCAGCTCCAGGAGGCGCGCTGGCTGATCAAGAACGTGCAGCAGCGCTTCGACACGATCCTGCGCGTCACGCAGGCGATCGTGGACCGGCAGAAGAACTTCTTCGAGCACGGCGAGGTCGCGATGCGCCCGCTCGTGCTGCGCGAGATCGCCGAGGCCGTGGGCCTGCACGAATCGACGATCTCCCGGGTCACCACGCAGAAGTACATGCTCACCACGCGCGGGCTCTTCGAGCTCAAGTACTTCTTCGGCAGTCATGTGGCGACGGATACCGGCGGGGCGTGCTCCTCGACCGCGATCCGCGCCCTCATCAAGCAGCTCGTGGCGGCCGAGGATGGGAAGAAGCCGCTGTCCGACCACCGCATCTCCGACATCCTGGCCCAGCAGGGGATCCAGGTCGCCCGGCGAACGGTGGCGAAGTACCGCGAGGCCATGCACATCCAGCCCGCGAACCTGCGCAAGTCCCTATAACACCCAGGGGAAAGGAACCCTCGATGAACCTTCAACTCACCGGACATCATGTCGACATCACGCCCGCCATCCGCGACTACGTGACCTCCAAGCTCGAGCGGATCAACCGGCACTTCGAGAACGTCATCGACGTGAATGTCATCATGACGGTGGAGAAGCTCGACCAGAGGATCGAGGCGAACGTGCACCTGTCCGGCAAGGACATCCACGTGCAGTGCCACGACGCGGACATGTACGCCGCGATCGACGGCCTGGTCGACAAGCTCGACCGGCAGATCATCAAGCACAAGGAGAAGTACCAGGAGGGGCGCCATGTCGCCGGCCACAAGCGCGACGTCAACTGAAGGCACGTCCGCGCCGCGAGTGGTCCCGATGAACCGCCTTTCTCCCCTGCTGCCGCTCGCCCACGTGGCGCTCGACCTCGAGGTGAGCAGCAAGAAGCGCCTGTTCGAGCAGATCGGCCTGCTCTTCGAGAATTCGCGGCAGATCCCGCGCGCGCGCGTCTTCGACAGCCTGTTCGACCGCGAGAAGCTCGGCTCCACGGGGCTGGGCTACGGCGTGGCCATCCCCCACGGACGCCTGAAGAGCCTGAAGGACACGCTGTGCGCCTTCGTGCGCACCCAGGGGCCGCTGCCCTTCGAGTCGCCGGACGGCCAGCCCGTGCGGCTCGTCCTCGCGATGCTGGTCCCGGAGCACGCCACCGAGCAGCACCTGGAGCTGCTCTCCGACCTGGCGCAGATGTTCAGCGACCCGCAGCTTCGCGAGCGGCTGCTCGCCGCGAACGACATCGCCGCCGCCCACCGGATGCTCACCGAGTGGTCGCCGTATGCCCCGGCTCAGCGTACAGCAGCTCTTTGAGGATCGCCGCGAGCGCCTGGGGCTCGCCTGGGTGGCCGGCGCCTCGGGCAGCCATCGCGAGCTCTCGAACGAGATGCTCTCCCGCCCGGGACTGGGCCTCATCGGGCACCTGAACCTCATCCACCCGCTCATCGTCCAGGTCCTGGGCCGCAGCGAGCTCGAGTACCTCGCCAGCCAGGACGAGGCCGCCGTGGCCGCCACCGCGGAACGGCTCGCGAGCGGGGAGACCCTGTGCATGATCGTGGGCGACGGCCTCGCCGTGCCGCCCGCCCTCGAGCGCGCGGCCACCCGCAGCGCGACGCCCCTGCTCACCGCGAAGGAATCGAGCCAGCAGGTGATCAACGTGCTGCGCCCCTACCTGCAGCGCGAGCTGGGCGAGGTGACGTCCCTGCACGGGGTGTTCCTCGACGTGCTCGAGATCGGCGTGATGATCACGGGCGAATCCTCGATCGGCAAGAGCGAGCTCGCGCTGGAGCTCGTCTCGCGCGGCCACGGCCTGGTGGCCGACGACGTCGTCGAGCTGCAGCAGATCGGGCCGGAGACCGTGCAGGGCCGCTGCCCGCCGATGCTGCGCGACTTCCTGGAGGTGCGCGGCCTGGGCGTGCTCAACATCCGCTCGATCTTCGGCGAGACCGCGGTGCGCCCGCGCAAGGCGCTGCGCCTCATCGTGCACCTGGAGATGCCCGCCGCGGGCGACCTGGAGGAGCGCGAGCGCCTGTCCACGCGCTCGGGCTCGCGAAACGTCCTGGGCGTGGAGGTCCCCACCGTCACGCTCACCGTCGCGCCGGGGCGCAACCTCGCCGTGCTGGTGGAGGCCGCGGTGCGCAACCACATCCTGCTCACGCGCGGCATCGACTCCACGCGCGACTTCATCGCCCGCCAGGCCGCGGCCATGCGAGCGGACTCGCGCGACCGGGACACGCGCGGGGACTAGCATGCAGCTCACGCTGATCAGCGGCGTCTCCGGCTCGGGCAAGAGCGTGGCGCTGAAGGCCCTGGAGGACTCGGGCTACTTCTGCGTGGACAACCTGCCGGCGAGCCTCATCCCGGGCCTGGTGGCCTACGTGGCCTCGCGCGGCGAGCCGCGCGTGGCCGTGAGCGCCGACGCCCGCAGCGCCGACACGATCGCGATCCTGCCGCAGGTCGTGGCCGAGCAGAGGAAGGGCGGCACGGACGTGCGCCTCATCTTCCTCGACTCGAGCGACGCGAGCCTCATGCGGCGCTTCTCCGAGACGCGCCGCCCGCACCCGCTCTCCGGCCACGGGCGCACCATCGAGGAGTCGATCGCCGAGGAGCGGCTGCTCCTCGCGCCCATCGCCGAGCTCGGGCACCGCGTCGACACGAGCAACCTCACGCCGGTGCAGCTGCGCGGCTGGATCCACGACCTGCTCGTGGTCGATCCCACGCGGCTCACCCTCTGCCTGGAGTCCTTCGGCTTCAAGGGCGGCCTGCCCCTGGACGCGGATTTCGTCTTCGACGCGCGCTTCCTGCCGAACCCGCACTACGACCCGGCGCTCCGGCCGAAGACGGGCAAGGACCGGGAGGTGGCGGACTTCCTCGAGCGCGAGACGGAGGCGGTCCTGCTGCTGGAGGACATCCACCGCTTCGTCGAGCGCTGGCTGCCCAAGTTCACGCTCGACCGGCGCGCCGCGCTCACCGTCGCGATCGGTTGCACCGGCGGCAGGCACCGCTCGGTCTACCTGGTCGACGCCCTGGCCGCGCGGCTGCGGCCGCAGTACCCGCTCATCGTCCGGCACCGCGACCTCGAGCGCGACTAGGGGCGCGCATGCTCGTCATGAACCTCCTCGGCGCGGGCGCGCCGCCCCGCGAGACGGTGCCCCTCTTCCCGCTCGCGACGGTGCTCTATCCCGGCATGCGCCTGCCGCTCAGGATCTTCGAGCCGCGCTACATGGACATGGCCAAGGCGTGCCTCAAGCACGGCTCGCGCTTCGGGGTGTGCCTCATCCGCGAGGGAGACGAAGTCGGCCGGCCCGCGGTGCCCGAGGCGGTGGGCTGCCTCGCGAGCATCGAGGACTGGGACATGGAGCAGCTCGGCATCCTCAAGGTGACCGCCTTCGGCCAGGAGCGCTTCCGCATCCAGTCGACGCAGGCCACGCCCGCGGGCCTGCTGCTGGGCGACATCGACCGCATCGGGCCGGAGGCGGCGGGCGCCGCGCCCGGCCTGGACGAGGCGGGCGCGTTCGTGCGCAAGGTCATCGAGGCCGTGGGCACCGCCCGCTTCGCGCAGCCCTACCGCTACGACGACGCGAGCTGGGTCGGGTTCCGCCTGGCCGAGATCCTGCCCCTGCGCAACCCGGTGAAGCAGAAGCTCCTCGAGCTCACCGACGCCGGGGCGCGCCTGGCGATCCTGCACCGCTTCCTGCGCGAGCAGCGGCTGATCGGCTAGCGCGCGAGCGCGGCCAGCAGCTTCTTCACCGCGCGGGCAGCGCCGCCGCGCTGCTTCCGCGAGCGGCAGCCACGCCGGCGCCGCCCGGCCCGGCCTTCGCGGGCGCCCGCGCGCGGCCACGAGCCACGGCTGGATGCGCAGCGTGAAGTGCGTGAAGGCGTGCTCGAACGCGGCGAGCGCTCGGGGCGGGGCCGGCCACCCCGAACGACGCTCGGGCCACGGCCGCCACGGCGGCGGCATCCAGTGCCACGCCGGCGCCTCCGGCAGGCTCCAGAGCCCGCCCCAGATGCCGCGTGAAGGGCGCTTCTCGACGAGGACCTCGCCTTGCCGGAGCACCACCAGCATCGCGGTCTCGCGCCGGACGACGGCACGCGCCGCTTTCGCACCGGGCAACTCCCCGATGCGCGACTCGCGAAGGGCGACGCAGTCGGTCCGCACCGGGCAACGGTCGCAAGCGGGCTTGGTCCGCGTGCAGACCGTCGCACCCAGGTCCATGAGGCCCTGCGTGTAGGCCTCGATGCCCCGGCTTGGCAGCAGCGACTGCGCGCACTCCCACAGGCGGGCGAGCGTGGCGGCCGAGTCCACGGGGCCCGCGATGCCCCGGTGGCGCGCGAGCACGCGCTTCACGTTGCCGTCGAGGATCGCGTGCCGCTTGCCCGTGGCGAAGGCGAGGATCGCCGCGCGGTCGAGCGGCCCACGCCCGGCAACGCCTCGACCTCCGCGGGCGTGATCGGGAAATCGCCCGCCGTGCCGCGCGAGCACCAGCCGCGCCGCGCGATGAGGTTCCGCGCCCGCGCGTAGTAGCCGAGGCCGCTCCAGTGGCGCATCACCTCGTCCTCCGAGGCCTTCGCGAGGGCGGCGACGTCGGGGAAGCGCGACATGAAGCGCTCGAAGTACGGGATGGCGGTCGAGACCTGCGTCTGCTGCAGCATGATCTCGGAGACCCAGAGGCGATAGGCGTCGCGCGCGCCCTGCCAGGGAAGGTCGCGCCGCCGTGGCGCGCTGCCACGCGCTCACGCGGGCGGCGACGATCCGGGGGCGGCGGGGCATCGGCGGGGGTGGAGCGGGTGAAGGGAATCGAACCTCGTCGTAAGCTTGGGAAGCTTCGTTCTTGATATTGAGCTACACTCGCGGGCGAGGCGCCATTTTACACGGCAAGGCGGGAACGGAGCGGGCCGCCGCGCGCCCGTTCCCGCTTCAGTGTATCCGAGGCACCGTTCGCGAAACCCGGGTGCCATTCGCGCCTCGCGGCGGCGACTCGCAGGCGCCCTGGCCTCGGTCGGGCCGAGCTACGATGCCCGCCATGGAGACCTTCCAACCCACGTTCACGCGGGAGGAGCGCCGGAAGGTGCTCGCCGAACAGGGCGGCGGGCACCCGCTCGAGATGTCCGCGTTTCCGCTGCTGGAAGCAGTTCGCGCGCGACCTGGTCTACACGTTCATCTGGAACCTGGGCTTCGCGCTCGTCTTCACGGTCTTCGGGGTCATCGGCAACTGGCGCCTGCCGTCGGCGGGCGCGCTCTGGGTCAATTTCCTCGTGGCCAACTGCTGCGGCTACTCGCTGCACCTGCTGTTCGAGATCGGCGGCCGGACGGTTGAGCGCCGGGTGCGCCGCGCCGGGCGCGTGGCGACCACGGCCTATTTCATGGCCCTGAGCACCTTCGGC
>JBGAOO010000075.1:0-13526 GCA_044221765.1 Usitatibacteraceae bacterium
CCGTGAAGCTCGAGGACGGGAAGGCGGTGGTCACCGTGGCCACCTCGACCACGGGCGGGGCGCTGGCCGAGCGCATCGCGGCGAGCACGGCGAGGAGCACCGCGATGGCGGCGCCGACGGTCCACTTGTTGAGCCAGCCGCGCCTGCCGCGGTTGCCGGCGGACTTGGTTTCGCGGGAGATCTTGAGCTGGTTCAGGTCGGGGGACGACAAGCGCATTCGCCTCTGGGGAAGTAACCTGCAAGTATATCCCGGCGCGAAGCGCGGGACGCTGGATGAAAAAGGGGACGCTACCCTTTAAAGGGTAGCGTCCCCTTTTCGAGCCTGCGACTACGGCTTGCGCGCGCCGGCGTCCGCCGCCATCCAGCCTCCGCCGAGGGAGCGCACGAGCGCCACGCTCGCCGCGAGCTGGCGCGCGCGGATCGCGAGCGAGGCGCGCTCCTCGGCGAAGGCCGCCGCCTGCACGATCACGACGGAGAGGTAGCTCACCGTCCCGGCCTTGTACTGGTTGAGCGTGAGCGCGAGGGATTCGCGCGAGGTGCGCAGCGCCTCGGCCTGCACGAGCTCCTCCTCGGAGAGCACGCGCAGCGTGACGAGCGCGTCCTCCACGTCGGCGAGCGCGCCCAGCACCGTGAGGCGGTAGGCGGCGACGGCCTGGTCGTAGGCGGCGATCGCGGCATCGGACTGCGAGCGCTTGAGACCGGCGTCGAAGACCGAGAGCGCGAGCGTGGGCCCGATGGACCAGAAGCGGTGCGGGATCGAGAACCAGTCGGTGAGGCTCGGGTTGCGGAAGCCGCCGTTCGCGGACAGCTCGAGCGTGGGGAAGAAGGCCGCCTTCGCCGCGCCCACCTGCGCGTTGGCCGCGGCGACGCGGCGCTCGGCGGCGGCGATGTCCGGGCGGCGCTCGAGCAGGGCCGAGGGCACGGCGAGGGGCACCGCAGGCGCCTTCGGGTAGCTGCCGTCGGGCGGGAGCGAGAAGTCCGCCGGCGCCTTGCCCACGAGCAGCGCGATCGCGTGCTCGATCTGGCCGCGCTGCGCGGCGATGTCCAGGCTCTGCGCGCGCGCCGAGAGCAGCTGCGCCTCGGCCTGCACCACGTCCGCGCGGCTCGCCACGCCGGCGTTGTAGCGGTTGCGCGTGAGCTGCAGGGACCGCTCCCAGCCGGCGACCGTCTCGTCGTAGGTGCGCTTCTGCGCGTCGGTGATGCGCAGGGTGAAGTAGTTGAGCGCGAGTTCGGCCTGCGCGGAGAGCAGGGCGCCGGCGAGGTCCGCCTGGCTCGCCTGCGCGCGCGCCTCGCCCGCCTCCACCGTGCGCCGCACGCGGCCCCAGAGGTCGAGTTCCCAGCCCGCGTCCAGCCCGATGCTGTAGCTGGTGGCGGTGACGCCGGCCGCCGAGGTGGTGGAGGTGGCCTGCGCGCGCGTGCGGCCGGCGCTGGCGCCCACGTTGGGGAAAAGGCCCGAGCGGGCGCCGGCGGCCGCGGCCCGCGCCTGGCGGAACTGCGCCTCGGCCTGCGCGACGTTCAGGTTGGAGATCTCGACCTGGGCGAGGAGCCCGTCGAGCACGGGGTCGGCGAACAGCGCCCACCAGCGCCCGCGCGGCAGCAGGTCGGCCGGCTGCGCCACCTTCCACGTGCCGGCCTCCTTGTAGGAAGCGGGCGTCTCGAGCACGGGGCGCTCGTAGTCGGGGCCCATCGCGCAGCCGGCGAGCACGCCGGCCACGGCGAGGGCGAGGATGTAGCGGGCATTCATGCCTGGGTCTCCGGGCGAAGGCGGGCCCCGGGGCGCCGCGCGGTCCACACGCGCTGGCACCAGAGGCGGAACCGGTCGAGGTACAGGTACACCACCGGCGTCGTGTAGAGCGTGAGCACCTGGCTCACCAGCAGGCCGCCGACGATCGAGATGCCCAGCGGGCGGCGCAGCTCCGCGCCGTCGCCCGCGCCGAGCGCGAGGGGCAGCGCGCCGAGCATGGCGGCCATCGTGGTCATCATGATCGGGCGGAAGCGCATGAGGCAGGCCTGGAAGATCGCCTCGCGCGTGGCGAGGCCCTGCGAGCGCTCCGCCTCGAGGGCGAAGTCGATCATGAGGATGGCGTTCTTCTTCACGATGCCGATGAGCAGGATCACGCCGATGAGCGCGATGATCGTGAACTCCGTGCCGAAGGCGAGCAGCGCGAGCAGCGCGCCCACGCCGGCCGAGGGCAGGGTGGAGAGGATCGTGACGGGGTGGATGTAGCTCTCGTAGAGCACGCCCAGCACGATGTACACCGCGAGCAGCGCGGCGAGGATGAGGAAGAGCTGGCTGTCGCCGCTCGCCTGGAAGAGCTTGGCGGTGCCCTGGAAGGAGGCGTTCAGCGAGATCGGCAGCCCGATGCGGTCGAGCGAGGCGCGGATGGCCGCCTGCGCCTCGGACAGGGCGACGCCCGGGGCGAGGTTGAAGGAGATCGTCGAGGCGGCGAACTGGCCCTGGTGCTGCACGCCCAGCGGCGTGAGCGTCGGCCCGTAGGTGGAGAAGGCGGCGAGCGGCACCGCGGCCTTGCCCGGGGCGATCACGTACACGTCCTTGAGCGACTCCGGGCTCTGCCAGTGCTGCGGCGCCACCTCCATCACCACGCGGTACTGGTTGAGCGGGTTGAAGATGGTCGACACCTGGCGCTGGCCGAAGGCGTTGTTCAGCGTGTTGTCCACCTGGCGCATGGTGAGCCCCAGGCGCGAGAGCGTGTCGCGGTCGAAGGCGAGCGAGGTCTGCTGGCCCTTGTCCTGCTGGTCGGTGTTCACGTCCGCGATCTCGGGCAGCTCGCTCATCGCCGCGCGCACCTTGGGCTCCCACTCGCGCAGCACCGGCAGCTCGTCGGCCTGCAGCGTGAACTGGTACTGCGCGCTCGACTGCCGCCCGCCCATGCGGATGTCCTGCACGGCCTGCAGGAAGAGGTTGGCGCCGGGCTCCTTGGCGAGCTTCATCCGCAGGCGCGCGATCACCTGGTCCGCGCTCACCCCTCGCTCGCGCACGGGCTTGAGCGCCACGAACATCTGGCCGGAGTTGCGCCGCCCGCCGCCGGTGAACCCGGTCACGTTCTCGACGGCCGGGTCCTCCATCACGATGGCGATGAAGCGGTCGAGCTTGTCGCGCATCGCCTGGAAGGAGATGCCCTGGTCGGCCTGGATGAAGCCCACCAGGCGCCCGGTGTCCTGCTGCGGGAAGAAGCCCTTGGGCACGATCACGTAGAGCCAGACGTTCAGCCCGATCGTCGCGAAGAGGATCGCGATCATGAGCAGGCCGTGGCGCAGCGCCCAGGCGAGGGAGACCTCGTAGCCGCGCAGCATCGCCTCGAAGAAGCGCGCCGCCGCGCGCGACAGGCGCCCGGGCGGCTTCCGCTCGCGCGGGGCGAGCAGCCGCGCGCACATCATGGGCGTGGTGGTGAGCGAGACCACGAGCGAGACCAGGATCGCCACCGACAGCGTCACGGCGAACTCGCGGAACAGGCGCCCGACCACCCCGCCCATCAGCAGGATGGGGATGAACACCGCGATGAGCGACAGGCTCATGGAGAGCACCGTGAAGCCCACCTCCCGCGCCCCCTTCACCGCCGCCTCGAAGGGCTTCAGGCCCTTCTCGAGGTGGCGCGAGACGTTCTCCAGCACGACGATGGCGTCGTCGACCACGAAGCCGGTGGCGATCGTGAGCGCCATGAGCGAGAAGTTGTCCAGGCTGTAGTCGCACAGGTACATCACGCCGAAGGTGCCCACGAGCGAGACCGGCACGGCCACGGCCGGGATGAGCGTGGCGCGCCAGTTGCGAAGGAAGATGAACACGACCATCACGACGAGCGCGATGGAGATGAGGAGCGTGCGCTCGACCTCCCGGAGCGAAGCGCGGATGGTGGGCGAGCGGTCCATCACCATCTGCAGGTTCGCGGCGGGCGGGATCGAGGCGCGCAGGTAGGGCAGCAGGCCCTTCACGCGGTCCACGGTCTCGATGATGTTGGCGTCGGGCTGGCGGTAGAGGAAGAGCACGACCGAGGGCTTGCCGTTCACGCTGCCGGCGTTCCTCACGTCCTGCACGGAATCGAGCACCTCCGCCACGTCCGCCAGGCGCACCGCCGCGCCGTTGCGGTAGGCCACCACGAGGGGCGCGTACTCGGCCGCCTTCTTCAGCTGGTCGTTGGCGCCGATCTGCCAGTGGCGCGTCTCGTCCTCGACGGCGCCCTTGGGCCGATTGACGTTGTTGTTCGTGATGGCCGTGCGCACCTCGTCCATCGAGATGCCGTAGCGGTTGAGCGAGGCGGG
Organism: Usitatibacteraceae bacterium; assembly: GCA_044221765.1. Taxonomy (GTDB): domain Bacteria; phylum Pseudomonadota; class Gammaproteobacteria; order Burkholderiales; family Usitatibacteraceae; genus FEB-7. The sequence goes on from JBGAOO010000075.1 coordinate 4,279, forward strand.
GTTGAGCTCCACGCGCACCGCGGGCAGGGAGCTGCCGCCGATCGTGACCTGCCCCACGCCCTCCACCTGCGAGAGCTTCTGCGCGATGATCGTCGCGGCGGCGTCGTACATCTGCCCCTGCGTCATCGACTCGGAGGTGAGGCCCAGGATCATCACGGGCGCATCCGCCGGGTTCACCTTGCGGTAGGTGGGGTTGTTCGGCAGGCCCGAGGGCAGGAGCGGGCGCGCGGCGTTGATGGCCGCCTGCACGTCGCGCGCGGCGCCGTTGATGTCGCGGTCCAGGTCGAACTGCAGCACCACGAAGGCCGAGCCCAGCGAGCTGGAGGAGGTCATCTCCGTGACGCCCGCGATGCGCCCGAGCGAGCGCTCCAGGGGCGTCGCGACGGTGGCCGCCATCGTCTCCGGGCTCGCGCCGGGCAGATTGGCGGAGACAAAAATGGTGGGGAAGTCCACGCGCGGCAGCGGCGCCACCGGCAGCAGCCGGAAGGCGACCAGGCCCGAGAGCGCGAGGCCCAGCGTGAGCAGGGTGGTCGCGACCGGGCGCCGGATGAACGGCTCGGAGAGGTTCATGGCGTGGCGCCCCGGGCCTCGCGGCGGGCCGCGCGCGCGCGAAGGCGCGCGGCCAGGCCGTCGAACCAGAGGTAGATGACCGGCGTGGTGAAGAGCGTGAGCACCTGGCTCACGAGCAGCCCGCCCACCATCGTGATGCCCAGCGGGTGGCGCAGCTCCGAGCCCACGCCGGTGCCGATCATGAGCGGCAGCGCCCCGAGCAGCGCCGACATCGTGGTCATGAGGATCGGCCGGAAGCGAAGCTGGCAGGCGCGGAAGATGGCCTCGCGCGGGCTCATCCCCTGCTCGCGCTCGGCGTCCAGGGCGAAGTCGATCATCATGATGGCGTTCTTCTTCACGATGCCGATGAGCAGGATGATGCCGATCACGGCGATGATCCCCAGGTCCGTGCGCGAGAGCATGAGCGCGAGCAGCGCGCCGATGGCCGCCGAGGGGAGCGTCGAGAGGATCGTGACCGGGTGGATGTAGCTCTCGTAGAGCACGCCCAGCACGATGTACATGGTGACGACGGCCGCGAGGATGAGCAGCAGCGTGTTGTCGAGCGAGGCCTGGAAGGCGAGGGCGGCGCCCTGGAAGCTCGTCTGCACGCTCGCGGGCAGGCCGATCTCGCGCTCGGCGGCGCGGATCGCGTCCACGGCCTCGCCCAGCGACACGCCCTCGGCGAGGTTGAACGAGATCGTCGAGGCCGGGAACTGGCCGATGTGCGTCACCGCGAGCGTGGCGGGCCGCTCGGTCACGGTGACGATCGAGCCCAGGGGCACCTGCTGGCCGCTGGTGGACTGCACGTAGAGGTCGTTCACCGCGAGCGGGCTGCGCTGGAACTCCGGCTTCACCTCCAGCACCACGCGGTACTGGCTCGCCTGCGTGAAGATGGTCGAGATGAGGCGCTGGCCGAAGGCGCTGTAGAGCGCGCTGTCGATGGCCGCGGGCGTCACGCCCAGGCGCGCGGCGCTGTCGCGGTCGATGCTCACGTACGCCTGCAGCCCCTTGTCCTGCAGGTCGCTCGCCACGTCGGCGAGCTGCGGCAGCCTCTCCAGGCGAGCCACCAGCCTGGGCACCCACACCGAGAGCTCCTCGGGGTTCGCGTCCTCCACGGTGAACTGGTACTGCGTGCGCGCCACGCGCGTCTCGATGGTGAGGTCCTGCACCGGCTGCAGGTAGAGCGAGATGCCCGGCACCGCGGCCGCGCGCGCCTGCAGGCTCTTCAGCACCGCCGGCAGGCTCTCGCGCGTGCCCTTGGGCTTCAGGTTGATGAGCATGCGCCCGGCGTTGAGCGTGGCGTTCTGGCCGTCGACGCCGATGAACGAGGAGACGCTCTCGACGGCCGGGTCCTCGAGCACGGCGGCGGCCAGGGCCTGCTGGCGCTCGCCCATGGCGGTGAAGGAGATCGACTGTGTGGCCTCGGTCACGCCCTGGATCGCGCCCGTGTCCTGGAGCGGGAAGAAGCCCTTGGGCACCAGCAGGTAGAGCACGACGGTGAGCACGAGGGTGGCGAGGGCCACGAGGAGCGTCGCGCCCTGGCGGTCGAGCACCCACTCGAGCGCGCGGCTGTAGTGGTGGATCACGCGGTCGAAGGCCCGCCCGCTCGCCCGGTAGAAGCGGCCCTGCTCGGCCTCGGGCACGTGGCGCAGCAGCCGCGCGCACATCATCGGCGTGAGCGTGAGCGAGACCACGGCGGAGATGAGGATCGACACCGCCAGCGTGATGGCGAACTCGCGGAAGAGCCGGCCGACCACGTCGCCCATGAAGAGCAGCGGGATCAGCACCGCGATGAGCGAGAAGGTGAGCGAGATGATGGTGAAGCCGATCTGCCCGGAGCCCTTGAGCGCGGCCTCCAGCGGGCTCTCGCCCTCCTCGATGTAGCGGGCGATGTTCTCGATCATCACGATCGCGTCGTCCACCACGAAGCCCGTGGCGATGGTGAGCGCCATGAGCGTGAGGTTGTTGATGCTGAAGCCGGCCAGGTACATCACGCCGAAGGTGCCCACGAGCGACAGGGGCACCGCGACGCTCGGGATGATCGTGGCCGGGATGTTGCGCAGGAAGACGAAGATCACCATCACCACGAGCGCGACGGCGACGAGCAGCTCCACCTGCACGTCGCGCACCGAGGCGCGGATGGTGGTGGTGCGGTCGGTGAGCAGCAGCACGTCCACCGAGCCGGGCAGCCCCGCCTGCAGCTGCGGCAGCAGCGCCTTGATGCGGTTCACCACCTCGATCACGTTGGCGCCGGGCTGGCGCTGGATGTTCACGATGAGCGCGGGCGAGGCGTTGGCCCAGCCGGCCAGGCGCGCGTTCTCGGCGCCGTCCACCACGTCGGCGATGTCCTGGATGCGGATGGGCGCGCCGTTGCGGTAGCCGATCACGAGCCGGCGGTAGTCCTCGGGCGAGCGGATCTGGTCGTTCGCGTCGATGGTGGAGGCGCGCGCCGGGCCGTCGAAGCTGCCCTTGGCCTGGCTCACGTTCGCGTTGCCGATGGTGGTGCGGATGTCCTCGAGATTGAGCCCATAGGCCGCGAGCGCCTTGGGATTGGCCTGGATGCGCACCGCCGGGCGCACCCCGCCGGAGATCGTCACCAGGCCCACGCCCCCCACCTGGGAGAGCTTCTGCGCCAGGCGCGTCTCCACCAGGTCCTCGACGCGGTGCAGCGCGAGCGTCTTCGAGGTCACCGCGAGCGTGATGATCGGCGCGTCCGCCGGGTTCACCTTGTTGTAGATGGGCGGGGTCGGGATGTCCGTGGGCAGGAAGGAGGCGGCGGCGTTGATCGACTGCTGCACCTGCTGCTCGGCCACGTCCAGGCTCAGGTTGAGGCTGAACTGGAGCGTGATCACCGAGGCGCCCCCCGAGCTCGTGGAGGACATCTGGTTCAGGCCCGGCATCTGCCCGAACTGGCGCTCCAGGGGCGCGGTGATCGAGGAGGTCATCACGTCCGGGCTCGCGCCGGGATAGAGCGTGACGACCTGGATGGTCGGGTAGTCGACCTCGGGCAGCGCGGAGAGCGGCAGCTGGCGGTAGGCGACGATGCCCGAGAGCAGCACCGCCAGCATCAGCAGCGAGGTGGCGACCGGCCGGAGGATGAACTGGCGCGACAGGTTCACTTGCCGTCCCTGGCGCCTTTCGCCTCGGCGGGTTTCGCCTCGCCGGGTTTCGCCCCGCCGGGTTTCGCTTCAGCGGGCTTCGCTTCGCCCGGCGTCCCTGGCGCCTTTCGCCTGGGCGGGTTTCGCCTCGCCGGATTTCGCGTCGGAGGGCTTCGCATCGCCCGGCTTCGCATCGGCCGGCTTCGCATCCCCCGGCGGGCGGCCCATGCCGCCGCCCTTGCCGTCCCCGCCCTTGCCGCCGCGGCCCTTGCCCGGGCCGCCCTTGCGCGGCCCGCCGGTGGCCGGCGAGTCGCGCACGATCACCTCGACCTTGGCGCCCTCGCGCAGCTTGTCGCCGCCGTCGACCACGACCTTGTCGCCGGGCGCGAGGCCCTGTTCCAACTGGATGTTCTCCCCCTCGACCACGCCGGTCTTCACGGGCCGCAAGGTGACCGTGTTGTCGTCCTTCACGAGGTAGACGAAGGTGCCGGGCGAGCCGCGCTGGATGGCGGCCCCGGGCACGAGCGTCACGTCCTGCAGCGTGTCCAGGCGCAGGCGCACGTTCACGAACTGGTTGGGGAAGAGCTCGTCCTCCTCGTTCCTGTAGATCGCCTTGAGCTTCACGGTGCCGGTGCTCGTGTCGATCTGGTTGTCCACCGTGAGCAGCGCGCCCATGGCGAGGCGCTTCTTCCCCTCGCGGTCCCAGGCCTCGACGAGGATGCGCTCGCCGCTCGCGATGCGCTTGAGCACGGCGGGCAGGTGGTCCTGCGGCAGCGAGAAGGTGACCGTGATGGGCTGCACCTGCGTGATGACCACGATGCCGTTCGCGTCGCCCGCCTTCACCATGTTGCCCGGGTCCACCTGGCGCAGGCCCAGCCGCCCGCCGATGGGGGCGGTGACCTTCGTGTACGAGAGCTGCAGCTTCGCGCTGTCCACCTGCGCCTGGTCGCCCTGCACGGTGCCCTCGAGCTGGCGCACGAGGGCCTCCTGCGTGTCCACCTGCTGGCGCGCGATCGAATCCTGCGCGAGGAGCCCGCGGTAGCGCTCCAGGTCCACCCTGGCGTTCTGCAGCTGCGCCTGGTCCTTGGCGAGCTGCCCCTGCGCCTGCGCGAGGGCCACCTGGAAGGGCTTCGGGTCGATCTCGGCGAGCACGGTGCCGGGCTTCACGGTCTCGCCCTCGCGGAACTTCGTGGCGAGCAGCAGCCCGTCCACGCGCGGCTTCACCGTGGCGGTGCTGCGCGCGACGGCGGTGCCCAGCGCGGTGAGCACCACGTTGATGCTGCCGGTGCGGGCCACGGCGGCGGTGACCGGCAGGGGGCCGCCAGGTGCGCCGCCACCGCGGCGGCCGCCCTGCGTGGGCGGGGCGCTCGGGCCGGGGCCGCCGGTGCCGGGCGGGCCTGCGCCCATGACGGGGCTGCCCGCATCGCCCGCGGAGGCCGGCTTGGACGAGGCGCCGGGGCCGGCGAGGAAGTACCACGCGGCGGCGCCGCCGAGCAGGAGCACGGCCGCCACGAGCCAGGGGAGCAGGCGCTTGCGGCCGGCGGGCCGGGGGGAGGGGGCATCGGTCATTTTCGTTGTCGCCTACCGGAGTGCGGATGGGGAAGGGAGGAACCCGGGGGGACCGGACCTTCGGATTGGAGCGCAAGGCCGGGGCGAACGCTCGCCCCTTTTACAAACGGATACAACGTCACGCCGGCGCGAACAGCGAGAGGACGGCATCGTGCAGGGGCTGGCCGCGCTCGGCGAGCGGCTCCAGCACGCTGAAATGGTTCGCGCCCGGCAGCACGAGCAGCGAGCGCACCAGCGGCGCCCAGCGGTCTGCGATCAGGCAGGACTGGCGCACGAACTCGCTGCTCTCGGCCTGGCCGACGGCCACCACGAGCGGCGCGGCGAGCGTGGGCTTGCGGTAGTAGAGGTCGAGCTTGCGCGCGGCGTTGGTGTCGAGGCGGAAATCGGCGTTGCCCGAGAAGTGGGGCAGCGGCGAGAAATCGTAGAGGCCGCTCACCGGCAGGCCGCCCACGATGCGCGAGGGCTCGAAGGTGAGGCGCTCGAGCGCCGCCGCCCAGATCGCCGCGACCAGGTGGCCGCCCGCCGAGTGGCCCGCGAGCACCACCTCGCGCGCGCCCGTGCCCTGCGCCGGCGCGTTGGCCAGGAGCCAGTTGGTGGCCGCGATCGCGTCGTCCACGATGTCGGTGATGTGCACGGCGGGGCACAGGCGATAGGAGACCAGCGCGACGCTCACGCCCTCGGCCACGAAGGGCGGGGCGAGCCAGGCGAACATCCGCTTGTCGAGGCTGCGCCAGTAGCCGCCGTGGAAGAACACGAGCAGCCTCTCGCTGCCGCGGGCCGGGAAGAGGTCGATCTTCTGGCGCGGATCGGGGCCGTAGGGCACGTCCAGGCGCGCGGGCAACGTCTCGCGCACGAACTGCGAGTCCTTCTCCCAGCGCGCGAAGAACCGCGGGTGCTCGGGGACGAGCGCGCGGTTGTTGTACTCGCGCTCGACCCAGGCGGGGTCGAGCTGGGCGGCGTGCAGCAGGAGGGGGTCCATGCGGCCTGGCGGGGGTCGGGAGCCGCAATTCTAGCCCCCCGGGGCCGGGAGCGTGGCGGGGCGGCGCCGGGCTGCGGCATACTCGCGGACAGGCTCGGGAGGAAATCGTCGATGGAGAATCCGTGGGGAGCGGCGGTGTTCGCCGTCCTGCTGCTCGCGTTGAAGCCGGGCGAGGCGATCCGGCTCGCGGGCCTGCGGGAGGTTGCCGCCGGCGCGGGGCGCTGAGAGGGAGCGACCATGCCCACCGATTGGATCCTGTATCTCCTGGTTCCGTGGATCCTGGTCGTCGTTGCCGGCATGGTCCTGCGCCGCATGACGACACGGGCGGGGCGCGCCGAGGATCCGAAGCGGCCGCTGGCGCCCGGCGAGATCCGCGCCTTCGGCAATGCGGCCCTGCAGGTGCTGCCTCACGAGCCCGGCAGGCGCCGGGAAGTCACGTTCCGCTGCCGCATCGGCGGCCGCGCCTTTCACGTGGGCCTCGCACCCGATGAGGCGCGAAGGACCGCCACGCGCGTGGAGATGGCGTGCCGTGACGAGCGGCCTCCCGATGCCGGGGAGGCGTTCCTGCGCGATCCCGGGCCGGGCAAGGCGCTCGCGCTCCAGGCGCGCGCGTATCGATTCCTGCTTCGCCACACCGGACGCGGCGATCGGTCCCTCGAACGGGAGTTCGGCGCGAGCCTCGCGTACCGGGCCGGGCGAAACACGCCCGTCGAGGTGATGCGGTTCGAGGCAGACGGCCGGCCGCCTTTCGTGGGCCTGCAGTTCGACTTGAGCAGCTCCGATACGAAGGACGTGCGCGGCATGGCGCTCTCGCTGGCGGATGCGGGCATCCTGGCCGGGACGATCCGGCAGCGGGCCGCGGACATCGATGCCGCCGCCCGGGGAAGCCAGCCGGCCGCGGGGCCTTGAAAAGCCGGCGCGTTGCCCCAAGATGCGCCCCGACCGCGCAACGCAACCCACGCCATTGGAGCTCCCCGTGACCGAAACCACCGCCACCGCCGCCCGGGAAACCCGCGGCTTCCAGGCCGAGGTGAAGCAGCTGCTTCAGCTCATGATCCATTCGCTGTACTCCAACCGCGAGATCTTCCTCCGCGAGCTGGTCTCGAACGCCTCCGACGCCTGCGACAAGCTGCGCTTCGAGGCGCTCAACAACCCGGGCCTGTTCGAGGAGGACGCCGCCCTGGGCATCCGCGTGGACTACGACGCGGCCGCCCGCACCCTCACCATCGCCGACAACGGCATCGGCATGAGCCGCGAGGAGGCCGTGACGAACCTGGGCACCATCGCCAAGAGCGGCACGCGCGAGTTCTTCTCGCAGCTCTCGGGCGACCAGCAGAAGGACGCGCACCTCATCGGCCAGTTCGGCGTGGGCTTCTATTCCTCGTTCATCGTCGCCGACCGCGTGACGGTGCTCACGCGCCGCGCCGGCGAGCAGGCCGACCAGGGCGTGCGCTGGGAATCCGACGGCGGCGGCGAGTACAGCGTGGAGATGGTGGAGAAGGCCTCGCGCGGCACCGAGATCACCCTGCACCTGCGCGAGGGCCAGGACGACCTGCTCGACGGCACGCGCCTGCGCGCCATCCTGCGGCGCTACTCCGACCACATCGTGCAGCCCATCCGCATGCCGAAGGAGGAGTGGCAGGACGGCAAGAGCGTGAAGGGCACCGAGGAGGAGACGGTCAACCAGGCCTCCGCCCTGTGGACGCGCGCGAAGAACGACATCACCGAGGAGCAGTACAAGGAGTTCTACAAGCACGTCGGCCACGACTTCGAGGACCCGCTCGCGTGGACGCACGCGCGCGTGGAGGGCCGCCAGGAATACACGCACCTGCTCTACCTGCCCGGGCGCGCGCCCTTCGACCTGTGGGACCGCAACGCGCGCCACGGCGTGAAGCTCTACGTGCGCCGCGTGTTCATCATGGACGACGCCGAGCAGCTGCTGCCGGCGTACCTGCGCTTCGTGCGCGGCGTGGTGGATTCCAACGACCTGCCGCTCAACGTTTCCCGTGAGATCCTGCAGGAATCGAAGGACATCGAGGCGATCCGCGGCGGCTGCACGCGCAAGGTGCTGGGCCTGCTCGAGACGATGGCCAAGGACGAGCCGGAGAAGTACGCGACGTTCTGGAAGCAGTTCGGCCGCGTGCTGAAGGAAGGCATCGGCGAGGATTTCGCGAACAAGGAGAAGATCGCCGCGCTGCTTCGCTTCGCCTCCACGCACGCCGACACCGCCGACGAGGCCGTGTCCCTGGCCGACTACGTCGCGCGCATGAAGGAAGGGCAGGACAAGGTCTACTACGTGACGGCCGACACCTTCAACGCCGCGAGGAACAGCCCGCACCTGGAGGTGTTCCGCAAGAAGGGCATCGAGGTGCTGCTCCTGTCGGACCGCGTGGACGAGTGGGTGACGAGCCACCTCACCGAGTTCGGCGGCAAGGAGCTCGTGTCGGTGGCGCGCGGCGGTCTCGACCTGGGCGCCCTCGCCGACGAAAGCGAGAAGCAGGCCGTGGCGCAGGACGCGACCGAGCTCAAGGACCTGCTCGACAAGGTGAAGGCGAGCCTGGGCGAGCGCGTGAAGGACGTGCGCGTCACGCACCGCCTCACCGAGTCGCCCGCGTGCCTGGTGGCCGACGAGCACGATCCCACCGGCAACCTCGCGCGGCTGCTGAAGGCCGCGGGCCAGAACGTGCCCGGCGCGAAGCCGATCCTCGAGATCAACCCGAAGCACCCGGTCGTGCAGCGCCTGCGCACCGAAGAGGCGAAGTTCGACGACTGGAGCGCGGTGCTCTTCGACCAGGCCCTCCTCGCCGAGGGCGGGCAGCTCGACGACCCGGCCGGGTTCGTGAAGCGCATCAACGCGCTGATGCTGGAGCTGGGCGCGGGGGAATCGAAGATAATCGTCCCGGGGGCTTGAGGCCGGGCGGATGCGGCCCGGGCGCCCGCCCCAGCACTTCATCCATCCAACCCGGGAGGTTCGCTTGAAAGTCACGAAGCCTGGCTTGCTGCTCGCCGCGGCGCTCGCCATTCCCCTTTCCGCGCCGGCGCAGACCGCGGCG